>USBS01000038.1 GCA_900552915.1 uncultured Sutterella sp.
CGTACTGGCCGCGGCCGCCGGATTGCTTGGCGAACTTGCATTCGGCGTTTTCGACAACCGAGCGAATCGTTTCGCGATAGGCCACCTGCGGACGGCCGACGCTGGCTTCGACGTTGAATTCGCGACGCATACGGTCGACGAGAATTTCAAGGTGAAGCTCACCCATACCGGAAATAATGGTCTGGCCGGATTCTTCGTCGGTGCGCACGCGGAAGGACGGATCTTCACGGGCCAGGCGGCCGAGGGCGAGAGCCATCTTTTCCTGGTCAGCCTTGGTCTTCGGTTCGACAGCCTGGCTGATCACGGGTTCCGGGAATTCCATGCGTTCGAGGATGATCGGGTTGGCCATATCGCAGAGCGTATCGCCCGTGGTCACATCCTTCAGACCGACTGCTGCGGCGATGTCGCCTGCTTCGGCTTCGGTGATTTCCTTACGTTCGTTGGCATGCATCTGCAGCAGACGGCCGATGCGTTCCTTCTTGTTCTTCACGGAGTTCAGAACCGTTTCGCCGGACTTCAGAACGCCGGAGTACACGCGCAGGAAGGTCAGCTGACCAACGTACGGGTCGGTCATGATCTTGAAGGCCAGAGCCGAGAACGGCGCATTGTCGTCAGCTTCGCGAGTCGTTTCCTTGTCGTCCAGGTCGAAGCCGGGAACCGGCGGAATGTCGACCGGAGACGGCAGCAGTTCGATCACGCCGTCGAGCATGCGCTGAACGCCCTTGTTCTTGAAGGACGAGCCGCAGAACATCGGCTGGATTTCGCCGGCGATGGTGCGAGCACGCAGGCCCTTGACGATTTCGGCCTCGGACAGCTCACCCTCTTCAAGGTACTTGTTCATCAGCTCTTCGCTGGCTTCGGCAGCCGTTTCAACGAGCTTTTCACGCCATTCGTTGGCGGTGTCGACGAGGTCAGCCGGGATGTCAACATAGTTGAACTTCGTGCCCTGACTGGCCTCATCCCAAATGATGCCCTTCATCTTGATCAGGTCAACGACGCCCTGGAAGTGGTCTTCAGCGCCGATGGGGATCACGACGGGGCAGGGATTGCCCTTCAGGCGAGCCTTAATCTGGTCGACAACCTTAAAGAAGTTGGCGCCGGTACGGTCCATCTTGTTGACGAACGCGATACGGGGCACCTTGTACTTGTTGGCCTGACGCCAAACCGTTTCAGACTGGGGCTGCACGCCGCCCACAGCGCAGTAAACCATCACAGCGCCGTCGAGCACGCGCATGGAGCGTTCGACTTCAACCGTGAAGTCCACGTGCCCCGGGGTGTCGATGATGTTCAGACGATGCGGCTGGAACTGCATGTCCATGCCGCGCCAGAAGCAGGTCGTTGCAGCAGACGTAATCGTGATGCCGCGTTCCTGTTCCTGTTCCATCCAGTCCATAGTGGCGGCACCGTCGTGCACTTCGCCCAACTTGTGGTTGACGCCGGTAAAGAACAGGATGCGTTCGGTCGTCGTGGTCTTGCCCGCGTCGATGTGGGCGGAAATGCCGATATTGCGGTAGCGCGAAATCGGGGTAGTACGAGCCATGACTTTTCTCTTCGTAAGCGAGGCGCCGCCAAGGAGGCAGCGCCTACAGTGTTAATCGATGAATTAGAAGCGGAAGTGCGAGAAGGCCTTGTTGGCTTCAGCCATACGATGGACTTCGTCACGCTTCTTCATAGCGCCGCCGCGGCCTTCAGCAGCATCCAACAACTCACCAGCCAAGCGTTGGGGCATGGACTTTTCGGAACGCGACTTGGCGCTTTCACGCAGCCAGCGCATTGCCAGAGCCATACGGCGGACCGGACGCACTTCAACGGGCACCTGGTAGTTGGCGCCACCGATACGGCGGCTCTTCACTTCCACGAGCGGACGGACGTTGTTGAGGGCGGTCTGGAACACTTCGAGAGCGTTCTTGCCGGTCTTTTCTTCAATTTGCTGCAACGCACCGTAAACGATGCGTTCGGCGACGGCCTTCTTGCCATCGAGCATGATCACGTTGATGAACTTGGAGATCTCAACGCTGCCGAACTTCGGATCCGGCAGAATTTCACGTTTGGGTACTTCGCGACGACGGGGCATTTTTTTCCTCTTTCGTTGTCTTGAGTCATTAATTGCGGTCTTGAATTCGTTTTTGACCGCTTCACAATGCAGCACACAAATGGGCTGCGACTTACTCGGTCCTTTTAACAGCGGGACCGTCCGTACACGGCTGACAAACTGTCGCCGCGAATTACGCTGCCTTCGGGCGCTTGGCGCCGTACTTGGAACGAGCCTGCTTGCGGTCCTTGACGCCCTGGGTGTCGAGGGAACCGCGCACGATGTGGTAACGCACACCGGGCAAGTCCTTCACACGGCCACCGCGGATGAGAACCACGGAGTGTTCCTGCAGGTTGTGGCCTTCGCCGCCGATGTAGGAAATCACTTCAAAGCCGTTGGTCAGGCGCACCTTGGCGACCTTACGCAGAGCCGAGTTCGGCTTCTTCGGGGTGGTCGTGTAGACCTTGGTGCAAACGCCGCGCTTCTGCGGGCAGTTCTTAAGAGCAGGGCTCTTGCTCTTGTCGTGCGTAAGCTCACGGGGCTTGCGCACAAGCTGGTTAATAGTGGGCATATTGTCCGTTCTTCTTAAAAAGACCGACGAAAACATCCGTCGGCACTGTTGCTGGTGAAAAAATTCTTTTCTGGAAAAGTTCGTTCGGAAAAGTGCTTTTGCGCGCGCAAAAGACCCCCTCCGATGAATGCTCTCCCGGAAAAGACCGTGATTTTCTCTTTTTTTTTGAATAATGTCAAGGAACTAGCTCTTCCGGCCGATTGGTTTCGATGTCAAAGGCGGTTCTTGCGGATGCGTCTTTGCCCGCTACAATCCATCTGCACAACTACGTATAGTCAATTTCTCGAGACAGACCTCTAGATCTATCTTCAAGCCCTGCTTCATGCTCTTCGACATTCTCGCCGCCCGGGTTGCGGCTTCCTACGCCCGAAACGAATATCCGGTCTTGTCGCACCAGTTCGATCACTGGAAGAAAACGCGTCCGCTTTCCGGACTTCGCATTCTGGACGCCACCCCGGTTTTCGAAAATACTCTGGCCAAGCACGCGGTGCTTCTCGCTGCCGGCGCCGAACTCACTGTCGGCATTGATGACGTGATGCCGCGCAACAGTTCCATCGTTAACTACCTTCGTGAAATCGGAGTCCCTGTTGTTGAGCCCGAGTCCCTTTCCGCTTCCGCCGATTTCGATCTCGTGCTTGATTGCGCCGCTGCTTTCTGCGGGCTTGAACCTCGCCTCGGCTTTGTCGAACTCACCCGTTCTGGCGTTTCCAAATACGCCGGAAAAAACTGTCCCGTCTATGTAGCCGACTCAGGACGCATCAAACGCATCGAAACGTGTTTAGGCACAGGAGAAAGCTACTTCCGCGCCATGGACGCTCTCGGCTACGGCGGGTGGAAGGGAAAGAAAATCGTCATTTTCGGCAGCGGAAAAGTCGGAACCGGACTAATCACCTACGCTCACAGATACGGCTGCCAAGTCTGCGTCGTGACACGCCCCGGCGACATCACCGACCGCGTCCGAGCGCTCTGCTCCCTCGTGCTTGACGCCGCCGACGGCATTGCCATTGCCGAGGCCGTCAGCGAAGCCGACGCAGTCGTCACCGCTACGGGAGTTCCCGGCGCAGCAACCGCGGCTTGTCCGGCCGAAGTCTTCAACCGTTCTCGCGCCCTGCTCGCCAATATGGGCGTAGAAGACGAATACGGCGCGGGCGTGCCTGCAGGCCGCGTACTTGAAGCCAAGCGCCCGATCAACTTCATCCTGAAGGATCCGACCCTCATGAAGTACATCGACGCTACCATGGCGCTTCACAACGAAGGCGCGATGATTCTCGCCCAAGGCGGTCATCCTGCCGGACTCATCGAACCTAAAGCCGAAACCGAAGAACAGCTGCTTTCGATCTGCCGCCGTTTCGGCACCATCGGCGACGAACTCCAATACATCTGACTGTTTTCACTCCTCTGCTTTACCTATGACTTCGCTTCTCATCCGCAACGTTCAGCTCGACGGCAAATCCGTCAACATTCTCGTCCGCAATGGGCGCTTCGCAAACCTCTGCGCGGCCGATGATGCCGTCGCCGATGAAACGTACGACGCCTCGGGGCTGGCGCTCGTTCCGAGCTTTTTCAATACCCACACGCACGCGCCCATGACGCTGCTGCGCGGCCACGCCGACGATCTGCCGCTTTTTCCCTGGCTCAACGACCACATCTGGCCCTTTGAAGCCAAGATGCGCGCCAAGGATATGTATGCGGGCGCCAAGCTTGCCACACTCGAAATGATTCGCAGCGGCACGACATGGTTCTGCGACATGTACTTTATGGCCGACGAAATTGCGCAGGCCGTTGCCGAAGCGGGCATTCGCGCCACCATCGGCGTCACGCTGATGGATCACCTCGGAGAAGACGAAATCAAGCGTCAATTCGAGTTTCTCTCCAATTGGAAGGATCCTACGAACGGCCGCATTTCGCTTGCCGTCGCTCCGCACGCGGTCTATACGGTAAGCGGGGATTTGCTGCAGCGCTGCGCCGAAGCTGCCAGAGCAAACAAACAAACGCTCACGTTGCACGTATCCGAAACAGCCAAGGAAGTCGAGGACTGCATCAAAGCCAACGGCATGAGCCCCGTTCGCTGGCTTGATCATCTCGGCGTATTGAGCGACAACGTCATCGCCGCGCATGTCGTGCACATTGATGAAGAGGAAGCCGACA
The DNA here is from genome assembly GCA_900552915.1 of uncultured Sutterella sp. GTDB lineage: Bacteria > Pseudomonadota > Gammaproteobacteria > Burkholderiales > Burkholderiaceae_F > Duodenibacillus. Next base: position 4,752 of record USBS01000038.1, read on the forward strand.
TTCTGAAGGAGCGCGGCGTATGGATCGCACACAACCCGTGCTCGAACATGAAGCTCAATTCCGGCATCTTCTCGAGCGACATACTCATGAAAAAGGGCTGTCGACTCACGCTCGGCACAGACGGCACCGCCTCAAACAACAATCTCGACATGCGCGAAGAAATGAAGTTTGCGGCGCTGCTCGCCAAAGTTCGCTACACGAGCGAAACGCTTCCGGCCGGAGAAATTCTTCAGTGGGCTACCCGCAACGGCGCACTGGCCGCGGGGCTCGACGCCGGCATCATCCGTGAAGGAGCTCTGGCCGATGCCGTTTTTCTTGATCTCAACAACGAGCGGCTCGTTCCCAACTTCAACCTCACGAGCAACTGGGTGTATTCCGCCGATAGTCGCGCCGTACGAAGCGTGCTGTGCGACGGCCGATTAGTTATGAAGGACGGCCTAGTCGAAGGGGCAGAAGAAACACTTGCTCTGGCTCGAGAAAGCGTCAAGTCAATCCTTGCCCGCTAATCCTTTTCCAAGACTACTTCAATCCTGTTGCGGCGCCGCTTTGTCGGCGCCGCGCTATTCTTGGCGACATCTCTACAAGGAGTCGCAACATGGCCGTCTTAATTCGCAATGCCTACGTGTTTGCACCGCAGGAAATCGGTCCTGCCGATGTTCTCATGACGGATGAAAAAATCACCGCCGTCGGGAAAGATCTTTCGGTGAGTCTTCCAAACCTCAGCGCCATAGACGCCTCGGGCTTCATTCTGGCCCCCGGCTTCATTGATCAACACGTGCATTTGTTGGGTGGAGGCGGCGTAGGCGGGCCAGCGACAAGAGCCCCGGCCGTTGCCGCTACCGAACTCATTGCCGCAGGCATTACCTCTGTTGTAGGCGTGCTCGGAGCCGACGTGATGACACGGGGCCTTCCCGATCTGCTCGCCAAAGTGCGCGAACTCAAATCGCTCGGACTCTCGGCTTGGATGTACACCTCAAGCTTTAAGTATCCGCCCGTGACGCTCACCCGCAGCATCGCCGACGACGTAGCGCTCATCGGCGAAGTTTTGGGCGTCAAGCTTGCTCTAGGCGACGCCAACGGCTCATTTCCGTCGAGCACCTCGGTTTTGGAAATGCTCACCCAGATTCGCCAAGCTGCCTGCACCGTCGACAAACAGGGGCTGCTGCACGTGCATCTGGGCTACATTCCCAACCCCTTCGGCATCTTTGAGGAAATCGCCGCGACGGGTTTCCCGATCGGAGAACATCTGCGCCCCACGCATTGCGGCCGCACAGAGTTTTTATTAAAGAGCGCTTGCGCCTATGCCATGCACGGCAAGGATCGCTACATCGACATCACCACCGACGGGCCTTGCTACCTGGGTCACCCCGCAGCAGCGGTGAGCGCAGCCGTTTCAGCCGGCGTTCCCGTCGAGCAGATCACGCTTTCTTCGGACGGACACGGCGTGGTTCCGAGATTCAACGCCGAAAACCGCCTCATCGGCCAAGCCATAGGCGAAGTCTCTCGCAACCACCGCACGATGGTTGAACTCATTCGAGACTACAGCTTCCCCGTGCAAGCCGCTTTGTCTCTCATCACAAGCAATGTTGCCGATGCGCTCGGCCTTCCCGACCAAGGACGCATTGCTGAAAACGCATGCGCCAATGCCGTTTTGCTCGATCAAGAACTGAATATCCGCACAGTCATTAGTCGAGGCAAAATCGCAATGCACAATGGGAAGTGCTACATTAAAAATTTTTTAGTGAATGAGTAATCACTTGTTTCAAAAAATTGAAACACCCGAACAGCTGTCAACCGCTCGGGCATTTCTTTCGCTTCAAATAGCGCTCGGTCTTATTGCCGGGCGCTTCTTTTCCCGGAGTTAATCGTCGGCGCGCTCAACTCTGGGCTGGACATGGGCCGCAATCGGCTCAAGTTCATCGTCCCATCGTTCGATCTTCACCTGCGTGGAATTGGCAACATTGCCGCAGGAAAGCTTCGACGACGGAATGTCGATTGTGAGCACGTTGTCGCAGCCGTGCACATCCAATGTCCCCTTCTTGCCGGCTTTCTCCGGACTGTACCAAGCACCGTGATGAATCACGACGGTATCGGGACGAATGCGATCGGTGACAATGACGCCGGCGAGCACCGCCCCGCGGCGGCTCTCCACCTTAGCGACATCACCGTTCTTCAAGCCCAGTTTCTTTGCAGCATCGGGATGCATCCACACCGGCTCACGATCTTCAACATTGGAACAGAATAACGAATCGCCTTTCAAAAGCTGCGGCCAAAAGAAACGGCTCTTTCCCAGCGGAACCGAAGTTCCTCAAGAAAGAGCCGTCAAGACGAACGACTTAGTTTTGGCAGGAGGTCTGCTCCTGCTCAGAGTCGTTTATTCGTCCTTCTTCTTTTCATCCGAGCCGTCTTCAGCCCAACGCGTGAAGAGCTCTTCGGCAGCACGTCGGGCAGCCGACAGTCCCTGAGCGTTGCCGCTCGCTTCGCCGTCGAACGCGAACTCGTCGCGAATCTTCTCGGCTTCGGCCTTGGTGTCCATGCCTTCAAAGAATTCTTCGGCGGCCAGACGCGCTTCGGACGGTTCCTGGCTCTGCGACAGGCGCTGCTCCATCATTTCCTTTTCACGGCGAGCCTTGTGATAGGCAAGACCCGTACCGGCAGGAATCAGACGGCCGACAATGACGTTTTCCTTCAAGCCGCGCAGCTCGTCGCGCTTGCCCATGATGGCAGCTTCGGTAAGCACGCGGGTCGTTTCCTGGAAGGAAGCGGCCGAAATGAAGGAGTCTGTCGAAAGCGATGCCTTCGTGATGCCGAGCAGCACGTTCTGGTAGGTGGCGGGGGTGCCGCCCTGAGCCTTGACGCGGTCGTTTTCGTCGAGCATTTCGCTGCGTTCGACCTGTTCGCCCGGGATGAAGTGCGTGTCGCCCGCGTCGACAATCTGAACGCGGCGCAGCATCTGACGAACAATCACTTCGATGTGCTTGTCGTTGATCTTCACACCCTGCAGACGGTACACGTCCTGCACTTCGTCGACGATGTAGCGGGCCAGAGCCTCGATGCCGAGCAGACGCAGAATGTCGTGCGGATCGGCCGGGCCTTCCACGATTTCTTCACCGCGCTGAACCATCTGGCCGTCGTGCACGAGAATCTGCTTGTCCTTGGAGATCAGGCATTCGTGCTCATTGCCGTTCAGATCGGTAATGATCAGGCGCTGCTTGCCCTTGGTTTCCTTGCCGAAGGTCACGGTGCCCGTCTCTTCGGCAAGCATGCCGGCGTCCTTCGGGCTGCGGGCTTCGAACAATTCGGCCACGCGCGGCAGACCGCCCGTAATATCGCGGGTCTTCTGGCTTTCGCGCGGGATGCGGGCAAGAATTTCGCCTTCGTGAATCTTCTGGCCGTCGCGAACAATGATGTAGGCGTTCACGGGCAGCTGAATCGTCACGGTGTGGTCGGTACCCGGGATCTTGACGTCGTTGCCGTCTTCGTCCACGAGATGCACCAACGGACGCATCACGTTGGCCGCGGTCGCCTTCGAGCCCTTGCTCTTGGATCCGGCCGTGGAGCGCTTCGGATCGATCACGACCATCGAGCTCAGACCGGTGACTTCGTCGACCTGATTCATCACGGTGACGTTGTCGACAACGTTTTCAAAGCGCACGGTACCGGCGTATTCGGACACGATCGGCAGCGTCATCGGATCGAACACCGCGAGCTGCTGGCCGGCCTTGGCTTCGCTGCCGAGGCTGCACAGAAGCGTGGCGCCGTACGGAACCTTATGACGTTCGCGTTCGCGGCCGGACTGGGCATCGTTGATGACGATTTCGCCGGAACGGGAAATCACCACCAGCTCGCCGTTGCCGTTCGTAACGTAACGCATGGCGTCGTTAAAGGCCACCAAACCGGCATTCTTGGCTTCGACGCTGCTTGCGACAGCCGCACGGGAAGCCGCGCCGCCGATGTGGAACGTACGCATGGTGAGCTGCGTGCCCGGTTCGCCGATGGACTGAGCTGCAATCACACCCACGGCTTCGCCGGCGTTCACCAGGGACCCGCGGCCGAGATCGCGGCCATAGCACTTGGCGCACAGGCCGTAGCGCGTCTCGCAGGTAAGCGGTGTACGCACCTTGACCATATCGATGCCTTCGGCGTCGATCTTGTCGCAAACGTTTTCATCGATCAGCGTGCCGCGCGGCACCACGACGTTGTGCTGCATGTCATAGACATCTTCGGCGGTCACGCGGCCGAGGATGCGATCACGCAGAGCCTGGATGACTTCACCGCCTTCGACAAGGGCGCGCATTTCGACGCCGTTGGTCGTGCCGCAGTCGTCTTCCACAACGACAAGGTCCTGCGTGACGTCCACCAGACGACGGGTCAGATAACCGGAGTTGGCGGTCTTCAGAGCCGTATCGGCCAAGCCCTTGCGGGCGCCGTGGGTCGACACGAAGTACTGCAGAACGTTCAGACCTTCGCGGAAGTTCGAGGTAATCGGCGTCTCAATAATGGAGCCGTCGGGCTTGGCCATCAGGCCGCGCATGCCGGCAACCTGGCGAATCTGAGCCGCAGAACCGCGGGCGCCCGAGTCGGCCATCATGTAGATGGAGTTGAACGACTCCTGCGTCACCTTTTCGCCGTGGCGGTCGATGACGGGTTCGCTCGAGAGTTCCTTCATCATGACCTTGCCCACCTCGTCGGCGGTGCGGCCCCAGATGTCGATCACCTTGTTGTAGCGTTCACCCTTGGTAACGAGACCCGAGGTGTACTGCTCTTCAATAGCCTTGACTTCGTTTTCGGCTGCGCTCACAAGCTCGAACTTCTTCTGCGGCACGGTCATGTCGCCGATGCAGATCGAGATGCCGGCGCGGGTAGCCAAACGGTAGCCGTTGTCCTTGAGCTTGTCGGCGAAGATCACCGTGGCGCGCAGGCCGCAGCGGCGATAGCACACGTTGATCAGGCGCGCGATTTCCTTCTTCTTGAGCGTGCGGTTGAGTTCCGCAAAGCTCATGCCCTGCGGCAGGATCTCGGAGAGCAACGCACGGCCGACAGTCGTTTCGTAGCGCTTGACGACCGGACGGAATTCGTCGGAGCCTTCGACCTTTTCGTATTCGCGGATGCGAACCGTGCAGCGGGTCTGCAAAACAACCTTGCCGGCGTCCAGAGCACGCTGCGCTTCGGCCGTATCGGCAAAGAAGATGCCTTCGCCCGGCGCATTGATGCGCTCGCGGGTGGCGTAGTACAGGCCGAGCACCATGTCCTGAGACGGCACGATCGAGGGATCGCCGTTGGCAGGGAACAGCACGTTGTTCGAAGACAGCATCAGGCAGCGGGCTTCGAGCTGAGCTTCAAGCGACAGCGGCACGTGAACAGCCATCTGGTCGCCGTCGAAGTCGGCGTTGAAGGCCGCGCAGACGAGCGGATGCAGCTGGATGGCCTTGCCTTCGATGAGCTTCGGTTCAAAAGCCTGAATACCGAGGCGGTGCAGCGTCGGGGCGCGGTTGAGCATCACGGGATGCTCGTAAATGACTTCTTCAAGAATGTCCCAAACGACGGGTTCCTGATTGTCCACCATCTTCTTGGCGCTCTTGATCGTGGTCGCCAGACCGCGCTGTTCGAGCTTGTTGAAGATGAAGGGCTTGAAGAGTTCAAGCGCCATGAGCTTGGGCAGACCGCACTGGTGCAGACGCAGTTCGGGACCCACCGTAATCACGGAACGGCCCGAATAGTCGACACGCTTGCCGAGCAGGTTCTGACGGAAGCGGCCGGACTTGCCCTTGATCATGTCGGCAAGAGACTTGAGCGGACGCTTGGACGGACCGGTCATCGCCTTGCCGCGGCGGCCGTTGTCGAGCAGGCTGTCGACGGCTTCCTGCAGCATGCGCTTTTCGTTGCGCACGATGATGTCGGGAGCCTTAAGTTCGAGCAGCTTCTTCAGGCGATTATTGCGGTTGATGACGCGGCGATACAGATCGTTCAGGTCGGAAGTCGCAAAGCGGCCGCCGTCGAGCGGCACCAACGGACGCAGATCCGGCGGAAGCACCGGAAGCACTTCCAGAATCATCCACTCGGGCTTGATGCCGGAACGCTGGAAGCCTTCGAGCACCTTCAGTCGCTTGGCAAACTTCTTGATCTTGGCTTCCGACGTCGTGCCGGAGAGCTCCTGACGAAGATTGGCCACTTCCTGGTCGATATCGATGTTGTGCAGCAGCTCGCGGATGGCTTCCGCACCCATCATGGCCTTGAAGTCGTTGCCGTACTCTTCGGTCATGTGGATGAGTTCGTCTTCCGTAAGAAGCTGGCCGCGCTGCAGCGGGGTAAGTCCCGGATCGACGACGCAGTAGGCTTCAAAGTAAAGCACGCGTTCGATATCGCGCAGCGGGATGTCGAGCACCATGCCCATGCGCGAAGGCAAGCTCTTCAAGAACCAGATGTGCGCAACGGGGCTTGCGAGCTCAATGTGGCCCATGCGTTCACGACGCACCTTGGAAAGGGTCACTTCAACGCCGCACTTTTCGCAGACGACGCCGCGGTGCTTCAGGCGCTTGTACTTGCCGCACAAGCACTCGTAGTCCTTGATCGGTCCGAAAATCTTGGCGCAGAACAAGCCGTCGCGTTCGGGCTTGAAAGTACGATAGTTGATCGTCTCCGGCTTCTTAACCTCGCCGTAAGACCACGAACGGATCTTCTCGGGAGAGGCGATGCCGATCTTAATGGCGTCGAAGTGTTCGTCAGCCATCGACTGACGGAACATGTCACGAATCAGATTCATGCTGGTTTATTCCTTCGAAGAATCCTCGTTTTTCACGAGATCAATGTCAATGCCGAGCGAACGGATTTCCTTAACGAGGACGTTGAACGATTCGGGCATGCCCGCATCGATCTTGTGTTCGCCGCCGACGATGTTTTCGTAAACCTTGGTACGGCCGTTGACGTCGTCGGACTTGACCGTAAGCATTTCCTGCAGCACATAGCTCGCGCCGTAGGCTTCCAGAGCCCAGACTTCCATTTCGCCGAAACGCTGACCGCCGAACTGGGCCTTGCCGCCCAACGGCTGCTGCGTGACAAGCGAGTACGGCCCCGTGGAGCGGGCGTGCATCTTGTCGTCGACCAAATGGTGCAGCTTCAGGAAGTGCATGAAGCCCACGGTCACCGGACGATCGAACGCGTCGCCCGTGCGGCCGTCGTAAAGCGTAGCCTGCGTCTTGGCGGGCGTGAGCTGCAGCTTCTTGGCTTCTTCATCCGGGAAGGCCAGATCGAGCATCATGCGGATCTGTTCTTCGCTTGCGCCGTCGAACACGGGCGTTGCAAAGGGCATGCCGTTGGAAAGGTTCTTTGCCAATTCCATCAGCTCTTCGTCATTGAGGCTGTCGAGATCTTCCTTCTTGCCGGTGCGGTTGTAGACCTCATTCAAGAACGCACGAATTTCGCGCGCCTGTTCGGTCTTGAGCATTTCCGCAATGCGCCAGCCGATACCCTTGGCAGCCCAGCCCAGATGCACTTCAAGAATCTGGCCGATGTTCATACGCGAGGGCACGCCGAGAGGATTCAGGCAGATGTCGGCGGGACGACCGTCGGCCATGTAGGGCATGTCTTCGACCGGGCAGATCTTGGAGACCACACCCTTGTTGCCGTGACGGCCGGACATCTTGTCGCCGGGTTGCAGACGGCGCTTTTCGGCGATGAACACCTTGACCATCTTCAGCACGCCCGGGGGCAGTTCGTCGCCGCGGTTGAGCTTGTCGCTCTTGCGGGCGAAGAGTTCCTTGTTTTCTTCGCGCTTGTCGTCGACAACCTTGCGGGCAAGATCGATGATCTTCTGATCTTCTTCGCTTTCCATGCGAATTTCGAAGAGATCGTAGCCCGTGATGGCCTGCAGCTGATCGGCAGAGAGCTTGGTGCCAGCCGCGATGCCGGCAGGGCCGCCCGAAGCGACACGGCCGACGAGCTGACGGCGCAGACGCGAGAACACGTCGTCTTCAACGATGCGCAGAGCGTCCTTCAGATCCTTCTCGTAGCGCTTGAGCTGCTCGTCGATAATCGAGCGGGCGCGCTTGTCCTTTTCCACGCCTTCACGCGTAAAGACCTGCACGTCGATCACGGTGCCGGCCATGCCGGACGGAACGCGAAGGCTCGTATCCTTCACGTCGCTTGCCTTTTCGCCGAAGATCACGCGCAGAAGCTTTTCTTCGGGCGTAAGCTGCGTTTCACCCTTCGGAGTGACCTTGCCCACGAGCACGTCGCCGGCGGAGACTTCGGCGCCGATAAAGACGATGCCGGAGTCATCGAGGCGGCTCAGCTGGTTTTCCGAGAGATTTGAAATATCGCGGGTAATGTCTTCCGGTCCAAGCTTCGTGTCGCGAGCCACCACGTCGAGTTCTTCAATGTGAATCGACGTGTAGCGGTCGTCGGCCACCACGCGCTCGGAGATAAGCACCGAGTCTTCGTAGTTGTAGCCGTTCCACGGCATGAATGCGATCAGCATGTTCTGGCCGAGGGCAAGTTCACCCATGTCGGTCGAAGCACCGTCGGCGAGCACGTCGCCGGCGGCAATCACGTCGCCCTTCTTGACGATCGGACGCTGGTTAAGCGTCGTCGAGCCGTTGGAGCGGGTGAACTTCTGCAGCGTATAGATGTCCACGCCGACTTCGCCGGCCACGCTTTCTTCGTCGTTCACGCGAACCACAATACGATTGGCGTCGACATACTCGATCATGCCGCCGCGCTTGGCCTGCACGGTTGCCTTGGAGTCAACGGCGACGGTGCGTTCCACGCCGGTGCCCACCACAGGCTTTTCCGGACGCAGGCAGGGCACGCCCTGACGCTGCATGTTGGAACCCATCAAAGCACGGTTCGCGTCGTCGTGCTCCAGGAACGGAATCAGCGAAGCAGCCACGGACACGATCTGAGCCGGAGCCACGTCCATATACTGGATGCGATCGGGCGAAGCCATGATGAATTCGCCGTTTTCGCGGGCGCTCACGAGTTCGCCGATAAGCTTGCCGTTTTCGTCCATTTCTGCGTTGGCCTGAGCAATCACATAGTTGCCTTCTTCGATGGCCGACAGATAGTGGATGTTTTCCTTGCCCTTGAGAGCCACGCCGTTTTCAACACGGCGGTAGGGCGTTTCAAGGAAGCCGTAGTCGTTCAGACGAGCATACAGAGCAAGCGAATTGATCAGACCGATGTTCGGACCTTCCGGCGTTTCGATCGGGCAGACGCGGCCGTAGTGAGTGGCGTGCACGTCGCGCACTTCGAAGCCGGCGCGTTCACGCGTCAAACCGCCCGGACCGAGAGCCGAAATACGACGCTTGTGCGTGATTTCGGACAGCGGGTTGGTCTGGTCCATGAACTGAGACAGCTGCGAGGAGCCGAAGAATTCGCGAATAGCTGCGGAAATCGGCTTGGAGTTGATCAGATCCTGCGGAGTCAAGCCGTCGCTTTCGGCCGAGCTCAAACGTTCGCGCACGGCGCGCTCAACGCGCACCAGGCCGGAACGGAACTGGTTTTCGGTGAGTTCGCCCACGCAGCGCACACGGCGATTGCCCAAGTGGTCGATATCGTCGACGCCGTGAATTTCCACGGTACGCTTATTGCCTTCGGCATCGGTGAGCACCACGTCGTCGGCACCGTTGCGCAGAGCAACGAGGACCTGCATCGTGTCAATGATGTCTTCGTTGGTAAGCGTCATGGAGCCTTCGGGCGTACCCCGGCCGAAGCGCGCATTGACCTTCATGCGGCCCACGCGCGACAGATCATAGGCTTCCGGATCGAAGAACAAACGGTTGAAGAGGCCTTCGACGGCGTCTTCCGTGGGCGGTTCGCCCGGGCGCATCATGCGGTAGATGGAGATGCGGGCCGACATCGTGTCGGGCACGTCGTCGATGCGCAGCGTATCGGAGATGTAGGAGCCGCGATCGAGCTCGTTCGTAAAGAGCGTCTGAATCGTGCGCACGCGCATCTCACGCAGCACGGCGAGCGTGTCGGCAGTGATTTCGTCGTTGGCATCGGCGATCTTTTCGCCGGTTTCCTTGTTGTAGATGGCCTTGGCAAGCACGCGGCCGATCAGGAAGTCATCCGGGACGGCCACTTCCTTGATACCGGCAGCC
>USBS01000039.1 GCA_900552915.1 uncultured Sutterella sp.
CTGCCTGCATTGACTACGGCGGTAAACAGGCGGGAGGAGTTTTCTTCGGAAAGTAAGGAGAGGTGCTGATGGATGCACAGGGCAAGCAGTTCGGGCAGCAGTTCGCATTGCAGGACAGGAGAAGCGGGCGTGCAGGAAAGCAGCAGCTGCCACATCCGCTGTCCGTCCAGAAGCTGCATCCCCTGCTTTAAGGTGAGGACGACGCTGTTGACGGTGAGGGTGACATCCCGGTCAAGGTTCAGGCGGGTGGGTCCAAACGCTTCCAGCAGCTGTGGGAAGGCGCTGCGCGGCAGCATCAGGTAGCGGTCGCAGGGGATGGAGAAGCTCTGTTCGAGGGCGGTGCGCACCCCCTGGATGCCGTGGGAGGCAAAGATGCTGCCGGCAGGCTCGGAAATTCCGTCCAGTTGCAGGAGCATCTGACGGGGAAAAGCGAAGAGGAAGATTTTTCCGCGCACCGGTTGAAAGCGCATTAGGAGAAACAGCTGCGGGTCCTGCCGCTGCTCGCACAACAGCAGGGTCATGCAGTCCGATTCCTCGGGCAGGTAGAAGCTGTCCTGCGAATCGGCGGAGGGCTGCACGTTTGACAAGGCAGCCGAAGGGTGCGCCAGCATCAACACCGCCATCCAAAACAGCAGAAAGGCAAGGAATGCCGAGGTGAAAGCCATCAGAAAGCTGCGCAGGCGAAAGGATGAAAACATCAAAATGACCTCCTTTTGCTCGGGAGGGTGGACAAAAGGAAGGGTGTTTATACACAAAAGCAGGACAAAGCAAAGCAGCCGCAGAGGAAAAAAGCGCTGCCAAGCCTGCCGTGCGTCGTACCACACGCCGCACCAAGGCGACTGAAGCTTCGGCCGCTTAATTTCGGCAACGCTAAGCTGAACTCACAGCTACGCATCTAGCAAAACCGCCCGAATCGGGCGGTTTTGCTTCTCTATCGGATTCAAACCTCAATCAGCGTGTAGCGATCGCTGCCCATCTTGAGTTCTCGCATGGCGGTGAGCTGATGCATACCCACGCGAGACTCAATGCGCTCGACCAGATCGTGGTTGTGCGGCGTGGCGTACACAAGATCCACGCAGGCTTGATCGATAGCCAGAATATCGGTCGAAGCGAGAATGCCCACATCTTCGATCGTGGGTTCGGCTGCCGCCGTTCCTGCGCAGTCGCAGTCCACTGACATGCGGTGCATTACGTTGATGTAGACAATGTGCTTGCCGAAGTGATCGATCACGGCCTTGGCCGATTCGGCCATCGTTTCCATCAGACGTTCCTTGGCAGGCCACTGATCCCAGGGCTTGTTCACGTCGTCGATCGCATGCACCTGTGCCTTGCCGATGCGGCCGTCTGCGCAGCCGATGGCAATATTTTTCATCGAACCGCCAAAACCGCCCATGGCATGCCCCTTGAAGTGCGTGAGCACAATCATGGAGTCATAGTTGACGATGTGTCCGCCCATGGACACTTCTTTGAAATGTTTGCCGCCGCGCACCGGCAAATTGACCGTGCCCTCGGCGTCCATGATGTCCACCGGGCAGAATGTCCAACCGTTCACCTTAAGCGTTTCCAGGTGCTGCTCGGTGGTATAGCGATCCCCGACATAAAGCGTGTTGGTTTCAACGATCGCAGAGTCGGGTACGGTCGCCTGAAAAGCCTTCACCATGTCGCGCGGCAGAATGTTGGGGCCGTTCTTTTCACCTGTGTGCAGCTTTATGGCCACCTTGCCGTAGATGCCTTCGTTGATGCGGCCGTAGAGGTCAATGAGCGTCTGTGCATCGATCTTGCGCGAGAAGTAAACCTTGGCCTTGGCCCCCGGCGCATCCGCAGAAACCTTCTTGCAAGCCGCAACCGGTGCTTGTCCCATCTTTTCCGATTCGGTCATTTTTTCTCCTTCCTTTGCCGTCGCCGTCATCGGCACGGCTGCCGCCACGGCCCCGGCCGCAGCGCCCTTCAAAAGATCACGGCGCGAAAGTCCGTGATGAACACATTTGCAGATGCCGCTCATGAATAACCTCCCATCTTGAGAATCTCGATTAGACGATTATCCTCAACAGCTCATTGCTCGCTTTGCACAAAAACAGCAAATCCTGACGAAAAAATCTCAGGTTTTCTGCTCCTTGAAGCCGCAGCGCAACGCATCAATCAAACGTTTGTACTCGCGTTTGACCTGCTCCTCGGTGCATCCCATCAGGACGGCATCGTCGAGCACGTCCTGCAGCAATGTCTTTACCTCCTCCCAATTTTCTTCAAGCACCTTGACCTTTTCGGTGCATGCAACGGTCGAGCCGTCGGCCTTGAACCATTTTTTTGGCGGGGCTGTCAAATCTTCCTTCGGATGCATTTCCTGACAAAACTTTTTCAACGAAAAGCGCAATACGGCTCCGGCAGCACTGACGGCACGCTAGCTCCGCTCGCCCAACGGTTAAAATCAGACGTCTGTAAATGATAGGAAATTGCGGCGCATTCTGCCTGAGAGATTTTGTCGCACCGCCGCTTAGCAATCTCGATTCGCCATGGATATTCAGCACAGCCTCAACTCAGCCTTTAATCCTCAAGCCGTCGCCGTCGTCGGTGCGAGCGATCGCCCGGGCAGCCGCGGCACGTTCGTCTGGAGCGGCGTCATGAACGGCAGACGCGTGCACGAGGCCTATCCCGTCAACCCCAAGTACAAATACATCGGCGTGACGTCGTGTTGGCCGTCGCTCTCCGAGGTGCCCGCCGAAATCGATCTGGCAGTGATTGCAACCCCCTCCTCGAAAGTCGAGGGGGTGTTGAAGGAATGCAAGAAGCTCGGCATTCCCAACGTACTGATCACGCCGGGTGATGAAACGCTTACCGCCGACAGATTCTGGCGCGAGCAGATTGCGCAGCTAGCGCGCGACAGCGGCATTCGTCTCATCGGGCCCGACTCGATGGGGATCATGAGGCCGAGCATCGGCTTAAACGTAAGCTACTGGCCGCGTTTGGCACAGGCAGGAGGCATTGGATTGCTCAGCCAATCCGGCGCCGTAACAGCCACAGTGCTCGAATATGCTTCGCGCACAAACATCGGCTTTTCCACCGTCATTTCCTCTGGTCTTGAAAGCGAAGTAAAGCTTTCGGAGATGATTGATTTTCTTGTAGCCGACCCGCAAACCGAAATCATCGCACTGCACGTGGAATCGCTGCGTCATCCGCGCAGCTTCTTTTCTGCGCTCCGAAGCGCCGTACGCCGCAAACCCGTCATCGTGCTCAAAGCCGGACGCGGCCCGAATGCCCGCAGACTAGCCGCCTCAAGACTGGCCACTGCCGCATGCGACGAGGCTGTCTTTGATGCGGCGCTCGCCCGTGCCGGCGCCATCCGCTGTGATCGGCTCGAAGAATTCGTCACCACATTGGAAGTTTTCTGCACAGGCAAAAACCCGCGCGAGGGACGTCTCGCCATGCTCGGCACAGGTCTCGGCTTTGCGCTTTTGACCGCCGACGCGGCCGACGCCAACCGCGTCCCCTTCGCCAACTTCTCGGTACAGACCGAACGCGTCCTTGCGAAAATCTGCAGCAGCAAAGCTGCCGTCACAAACCCGCTTGCCATCTCCGCCGATGCCGACGCGGAGCTTTTTTCGCAAGCGCTTTCGGCCTGCCTCGAAGACGACAACGTCGACGGCGTCGTCGTAACGCTTTCCCCCACCGCCGCCAACGCCACTCCGCGCACAGCGCAGCTCCTGGCCAATGCGGCCAAGACGTCCTTTAAGCCTGTCGTCATTTGCTGGACGGCTCCCTATGCCGAAGATCTGATGCGCGACGCGTTCGGCCGCAGTGCGCTGCCCTGCATTCCGACGCCGGAACTGGCCGTACGCGCTTTTGCAAACCTGGCGCGCTACGAAAGGCTCAAGGCTCAGCACCTCACGCCGCCATCCGAATCGCTTACGGCCGGACGACCTGATCTTGAAGCCGCCCGAAGCATTGTGCGAACAGCCAAAGGCGACCAACGCTTCATTTTGTCCGAAAAGGAAACGGCCGAACTGCTGCAGGCGTTCGGCATCCGATCGCTTGCCTGCACCTTTGCCGCCAATGAAAATGAAGCGACTGCAGCCGCCCGACGTATCGGTTTTCCCGTAGCAGTCAAGATTTCCGCCGAAGGAATCGCGCACAAAACCGATACGGGCGGCGTGATTCTCAATCTGCTCAACGAGGCCGAAGTCCGCAAAGCCTTCTGCACCATTCGGGACCGTTGCGCCGTGCGCTCTCCCATGGCGCTTTTCAAAGGCGTCTTCGTGCAAAAGATGGCCCATAGCGATCGCCTGCGAGAAGTATCGATACGTGCTGCCTCCGATCCGGTTCTTGGCGTTTCGATCAGCTTTTCCGCCGGCGGCCGCACCGGGGAAATCTTCACCGAACGTACGGTGGAACTTGCGCCTCTCACCGAACCCATCGCCCGCAGCATGGTTCGGCGCCATCCTGTCTACTGCGCCTTCGGCGAGTTCCGCGGAATGCCTGCGGCAAACGAAGACGCACTCGTGCAAACGTTGCTCAAAGTCTCGGCGCTGATGTGCGAGCTGCCCGCCGTTGCCGAATTGACCGTTAATCCCTTGGTTCTCGACGACAAGCAGGCTCTTTCGCTCGATGCGTCCATTGCACTTTGCGCCCGGGATGTCGAGCCCGACGAACGGTACGATCACATGCTCTGGGCTCCCGCCCCGATTGCCGACGGCGAGGAGTTCACCAGCCGCGCCGGCCTCATGCGCATCCGCAGCATTCGTCCGGAAGACTTCGCCGCCGAAAAACGCCTTTTGGAACGTCTGTCTCAAAAAAGCGCCTACCTTCGATTCCACAAGGATGCCGTCGACGTCACCGACAATGAAATCATTGCCTTTACCGACATCGACCGCGAGCGTGAGGCGGCACTCGTCATTACGGATGCCGGCGCTTCGATTGAACAGCCCGAAATTCATGCTGTAGGCCGCATCACCAAGATGCCGGACTCCGATACGGCCGAATTCGGCATTGTGGTTGAAGACAAATTCCAGCGTGCAGGTTTCGGTACGATCCTGATGCAGCATCTCGAAGTGCAGGCGCGCCGCCTCGGCGCACGTCGTCTCTCGGGCTGGGTGGTCAAGGGCAACGACGCCATGGCCGGGCTTATGAGCCGCCGCGGCTATCGCGCAGCCGACTGCCCCGAGGATCCCACGATGCTGATTTATTCGCTTGAGTTGAGCGAACCCCGAACGAACGGAAAATAACAAAGACTTGAAGGACCCGACATGCCTTTGAATCAAGTTCTCGAACAGCGAGTTCTCACTATTGAAATTTCGCGCCCCGAAAAGCGCAATACGCTCGATGCCAAGACGCTCGATGAATTCACCGAAATATTGACCAAGGCCGACGCTGACGAATCCGTGCGCGTCGTCGTAATCACTGCCCAGCCCGGCATCTTCTGCGCAGGCGGCGACTTACAGGAACAGCTTGCCAATCCGAGCGCGGCAGCAGACACGCCTGCCGGACGCTTCATCACGGCATTGCAAAAATTCGGCAAGCCTGTTGTTGCTTGTGTCGAAGGCCCCTGCGTGGGCTTCGGCACAACAATGCTCTACTACTGCGACCTCGTCTACGCCGGTGCAAGCAGCCTCTTTTCGCTTCCCTTCACCGCGCTCGGACTCACGCCTCGTTTCGGAGCATCGTACCTGGCAGTGGCATCCGCAGGGCTGCACAAAGCCGCCGAGAAGATTCTTCTTTCGGAGCCCATTTCCGCTCAGGAAGCCCTGCAGATGGGATTGGTCAGCGCCGTCTTCGAAGACGACGTCGTGCGAGCGCAAACACTGGCTCGCGCACAGCGTCTCGCTAAGCTCTCGCCCGCTGCCGTACAGGCTAGCAAGAAGCTGCTGCGCAGCGCTCTAGACAAGCACATCGAGACTGTTCGCGAGCAGGAAGCCGTTGCATTTGAAGCCGCCGCCGCAACAGACGCGGCCAAAGAAGCCTGTGCCGCCTTCCTTGAAGGCCGTAAACCCAATTTGGATTAATCGCCATGAGAGTACTGCTTACGGGGGGAACCGGCTATATCGGTTCCCACACGGCCGTTTGTCTGATTGAGTCGGGGCATGTACCCGTTCTCTATGACAACCTTTCCAACAGCAAGCCCGAAGTGGTCGATGCCATCGAGACCATCACCGGCGTGCGGCCGATTTTCATCAAAGGCGATATCCGCGACAAAAACGCCCTCATCACCGCGATGCGGGAGCATGCAATTGAAGCGGTGATTCATTTTGCGGGACTCAAGGCTGTTGGCGAATCCTGCGAAAAACCGCTTCTTTACTATGACAACAACATCGGCGGCACGGTCGCATTGCTGCAGGCCATGCAGGAATGCGGCGTCAAAAGGCTTATTTTCTCAAGCTCTTCGACCGTCTACGGCACACCGCAGTCGCTTCCGCTCACGGAAGACATGCCCACGGGCGAGCCGACAAATCCTTACGGCCGCACGAAGCTGCACATCGAACAGATACTCTGGGATCTGAGCAGAGCGGATGCGGACTTGGCCGCCGTTTGCCTGCGCTACTTCAATCCGATCGGCGCTCACGAGTCCGGGCTGATCGGAGAAGATCCCAACGGAATCCCGAACAATCTGATGCCTTATGTAGCGCGCGTTGCCTCCGGCAAGCTCGAATACGTGCGTGTCTTCGGCAACGACTATCCCACCCCCGACGGTACGGGCGTAAGGGACTACATCCATGTCGTGGATCTCGCGCGGGGGCACGTAGCGGCTCTTACCTACGCCGACAAGCACACGGGTTGGGAGGCGATCAATCTGGGTACCGGGCGCGGCACCAGTGTTCTGGAGGCCATTGCAGCTTTTGAGAAAGCTTGCGGCAAGACGCTTCCCTACAAGATCTTGCCGCGGCGTGCCGGCGACATTGCCGCGAACTGGTGCAGTCCCGAAAAAGCCGAAAAACTGCTTGGCTGGAAAGCGCAGTACGGAATTGAGGAGATGTGCGCTAGCGGATGGAAATTCGAGCAGATGCTCGCGCGAAAAGGTCAGTAATCCTGCAGCCACAAACAGCAAAACCGCCGTCGGATCACTCCTTCGGCGGTTTTTGCTGCCCGACGTCAAGCGTCGGGCTGGAATCTCAAATCAGAGAAAACGGCTGATTATTCAGCGGCCTTTTCTTCCTTGACTTCTTCCACGGCTTCAGCGCGTTCCGTGAGCTCCATGTAGGCCATGGGAGCGTTGTCGCCAACGCGGTAGCCCATCTTCAGAATGCGGGTGTAGCCGCCGTTGCGATTGGCAAAGCGCGGGCCGAGCACGTTGAAGAGCTTGGTCACGATTTCGCGGTTGCGCAGACGGTTGAAAGCGAGGCGACGGTTGGCAACGGTGTCAACCTTGGCAAGCGTAATCATCGGTTCGACGACGCGGCGCAGTTCCTTAGCCTTGGGCAGCGTGGTCTTGATGGCTTCGTGCTCGAGCAGCGAATTCATCATGTTACGGAGCATAGCGAGGCGATGGGCGCTCGTGCGATTGAGCTTACGCAGACCAGAACGATGGCGCATTTTTTATTTCCTTTTTGAGTCTAATTGAGCGGCTGTCGGCTTGCCGCCGCAGCGCTCTCCCGGCTCTTCGATCCTTCCTCGGGAATTTCCGATTCGGGCGGGCGGGTTTAGGTTTAACAAACGAAGGCCCGCATTCTAACGAAAAAAACGTTTAAAAACAATGCGGGCCGAAATAAAGATTTAGAGGTTGGCAGGCGGCCAGTTTTCCAGGCGCATGCCGAGCGTCAGACCGTGCGAAGCGAGCACTTCCTTGATTTCGTTCAAGGACTTGCGGCCCAGATTCGGGGTCTTGAGCAATTCGTTTTCCGTGCGCTGGATCAGATCGCCGATGTAGTACACGTTTTCTGCCTTCAGGCAGTTTGCGCTGCGCACCGTGAGTTCCAAATCGTCCACCGGGCGCATGAGGATCGGATCGAGCGGCGGCGGGGTTTCTTCCTGCGGCTGCTGTTCGGCTTCGACGTTGGTCTTGATGGCGCCGAACACCGAAAGCTGATCCTGCAGAATACGCACGGCATTGCGCAGTGCGTCTTCGGGGCTGATCACGCCGTTGGTTTCGATGGTCATCTCGAGCTTGTCGAGGTCGGTGCGCTGAGCCACGCGGGCGGCAGACACGGCGTAAGCCACGCGGCGGACCGGCGAGAAGCTGGCGTCCATGATGATGCGGCCGATTGTCTGCTTGGAGTAATCGTCGCGGAAAGCGCGCACATCACCGGGCTGATAACCGCGACCGCTTTCAACGCGAACCTGCAGGTCGAGTTTGCCGCCCGAGAGATTGGCGATGACGTGTTCGGGGTTGAGGACCGTCACGTCGTGAGGCAGATCGAAGTCGCCGGCGGTCACAGGACCGGTACCGGACTTCTGCAGGCGCAGCATGACGTCTTCGCGGCCGCCTTCGAGCTTGAAGACAACACCCTTGAGATTGAGAAGGATGTCAACCACGTCTTCGATAACGCCGTCGATCTGGGAGTATTCGTGCACGACGCCCACGATCTGAGCTTCGGTCGGAGCGTAGCCGACCATGGAGGACAGAAGGATGCGGCGCAAGGCATTGCCGAGCGTGTGCCCGTAGCCGCGTTCGAACGGCTCAAGCGTAATGACGGCAAGATTGGGATTCTGTTCGTCGACGACGGCTTCGACCGTGGTCGGCTTCAGGAGCGCAGTATTGGCCATTGTGTAAAAGTTCCTATTCAATACCCTCGGCTCGTTACACCGATAAGGCTGACGGTTGCTTTAGTGAAACCCGTGGCGCGCAACAACGCGCCGTCGGTTCCGAGGGCCGCTCGGAATCGGCTCGGGATACGGCGAAACAAACATCGCCGAAATTTCGGCAATGCTTTTCAAGAAGTTCGGGAGTTCGATTTTAACCCAAGCTCCTTGAAAAGCATTGGCGCCCGAGACACGGGCAAGCCGTGTTCGAGCGCTTCTTTTCCCTGTGTGCCCGGTTTGTCCTTGCCCTCACTACAGAGCTCGGACAAACCGATTCGAGCAACCGGATTAACGCGAGTAGTGTTCGATAACGAGAGCTTCGTTGATGTCCGGAGCGATTTCATCGCGGGCGGGCGCGTTCTTGAACGTGCCTTCCATCTTCTTGGCATCAACGCTCACCCAGCCCGGGAAACCGTTCTGGCCGGCGAGTTCGAGAGCTTCGATAATACGAACCTGCTTCTTGGCGGATTCGCGAACGGAAATGACGTCGCCGGCCTTCACGGAGTAGGACGGGATGTTGCACTTCTTGCCGTTCACGAGGATGGCGCAGTGGCTCACGAGCTGACGAGCTTCAGCACGCGTGGAACCAAAGCCCATGCGGTAAACAACGTTGTCAAGGCGGCTTTCGAGCAGAGCGAACAGGATTTCGCCGGTGTTGCCGGTACGGCGGCTCGCTTCTGCATAGTAGCGGCGGAACTGGCGTTCGAGAACGCCGTAGGTACGCTTCATCTTCTGCTTTTCACGCAGCTGCGTACCGTAGTCCGAAAGGCGCTGGCCGGAGGTCTTGCCGTGCTGGCCGGGCTTCACCTCTGCGCTCTTGACCTTGGAGTCAAAGGAACGGCGGGCGCTCTTCAGATTGAGGTCGGAACCCTCGCGGCGCGAGAGCTTCAACTTGGGACCGAGATATCGTGCCATTTTATTTGTTACCTCTTCTATCCTGCGGCGTATACCGCATTCAGTTTGCGTTTAACGATAGATCACGCAAACGCAGGATACGAATTTAAAAAATTGGTTGAATTAAACGCGACGGCGCTTGGACGGACGAACACCGTTGTGCGGAACCGGCGTGACGTCCTGGATGCTCGTGACGCGAATGCCGAGGGCATTGAGAGCACGAACGGAGGATTCGCGGCCGGGGCCGGGGCCCATGATGCGCACTTCAACGTTCTTCAGACCGTAGTCCTGGGCAATCTTGCCTGCGTGTTCGGCAGCCACCTGAGCGGCAAAGGGAGTGCTCTTGCGGGAGCCCTTGAAACCCTGAGCGCCGGCGGAGGAGGCGGCGACGGCATTACCCTGACGGTCGGTAATGGTGATGATCGTGTTGTTGAAGGAAGCATGCACGTGGGCGATGCCTTCGGTCACAACCTTCTTCACCTTCTTGCGGCCGCGGGCGGCCTGCTGGGATTTGGGTGCCATAACTATTCTTACTCCTGATTACTTCTTGAGAGTCACGCCGACCTTGCGCGGCCCCTTGCGGGTGCGGGCGTTGGTACGGGTGCGCTGTCCACGCACGGGCAGGCCGCGACGATGGCGGAAGCCACGATACGTGCCCAAGTCAATCAGACGCTTGATCGAGAGCTGAACTTCGCGGCGCAGGTCGCCTTCAACAGTGAACTTGCTGACGGCGTCGCGGATGCGTTCCAGTTCTGCGTCGGTCAAATCCTTGACCTTCTTGGAATGTTCAATGCCGCAGGAGTCCAGAATCTGCATGGCGCGGGAGCGGCCGATGCCATAGATGGCAGTCAGACCGATCACGGCGTGCTGCTGCGGCGGGATGTTAATACCGGCAATACGAGCCATTTGTGTTTACCTCAATTAGCCTTGACGCTGCTTGTGACGCGGGTCTTCGCAGATCACTCGCACAATACCCTTGCGCTTGATGATCTTGCACTTGCGGCACATTTTCTTGACTGAAGCGTTAACCTTCATTCTTAATCTCCAGCCCGTCCGGGAAACGGCGGGCATAGTTAGTTGGTGCCAACACAGGGGGAAAGACGCATGATTTTACTTGTTTTTCCCAAAAAAACAAGTCACAAACTCGGGGGCTTGATGCACCCGGCAGTGTAGTGACTGCCGTGCACCCCCGAAGTTTGGGACTCTCGGTCGCACCGTCCACAACATCTGCTGTGGACGGTTTGTTTTTTTGCGACTTGATTTTTTTCAGGTATCCCGCTTAAGCCCTCCGGTTAGAGGCGCGGGAGGCACCTTGTTTCAAAAAGGCTTCCGATCAGAGACCGGAGCCGAAGCCCTTGAAGTTGGTCTTCTTGAGCAAGTTTTCGTATTGGTGAGACATCATGTAGGCCTGAACCTGATTCATGAAGTCCATCGTCACAACGACCACGATCAGCAGCGAAGTGCCGCCGAAGTAGAACGGAACGTTGAAACGAATGTTCAGGAATTCGGGGACCAAGCAGACAAATGTCAGGTAGGCTGCACCGCCCAACGTAAGACGCACAAGCACCTTGTCGATGTAGCGGGAAGTCTGTTCGCCCGGACGGATGCCCGGAACAAACGCACCACTCTTTTTCAGATTCTCTGCCGTTTCCTTCGGGTTGAAAACCAACGCCGTGTAGAAGAACGCAAAGAAGATGATCAAAGCAGCATAAAGAAGCGTGTACAGCGGCTGACCGGGGCTCAGTGCCGCAGCCAGATCGCGAATCCAGCGCGTAGAGTCGCCTGTAGTGAACCAGCCTGCGAGGGTAGCCGGGAACAAGATCAGAGACGAAGCAAAGATCGGGGGAATAACACCCGACATGTTCATCTTCAGAGGCAGGTAGGAAGCCTGACCGCCGTAGATCTTGTTGCCGATTTGACGGCGTGCGTAGTTAACCGTGATACGGCGCTGGCCGCGTTCGATGAAGACCACAAAGGCCGTCACGAGAACAACGACAGCGATCACGAAGATGGCCGCCAAGGGCGAAATGGCGCCCGTGCTCACCAACTGGAACAGACCGCTGGCTGCACTGGGCAGACCGGCGACGATACCGGCGAAGATGATGATCGAGATGCCGTTGCCCAGACCGCGTTCGGTAATCTGCTCACCGAGCCACATCAGGAACATCGTACCCGTCACCAAACTCACGGCGCAGGTAAAGCGGAACATCATGCCGGGATTGATGACAAGCCCGGCCTGAGTTTCCAGAGCAACTGCGATGCCGACCGCCTGAAAGAAGCCCAGCGCGAGCGTGCCGTAGCGCGTGTACTGAGTGATCTTTCGGCGGCCCTGCTCGCCTTCTTTACGCAAAGCTTCAAGGCTCGGCAGCACGTACGACAGCATCTGCATGATAATCGATGCAGAAATGTAGGGCATGATGCCGAGCGCGAACACCGAGAAGCGCGACAGAGCGCCACCGGAGAACATGTTGAACAGCCCGAGGATGCCGCCTTGCTGCTCATTGAAGAGCTGGCGCAGCATGTCGGGATCGATACCGGGCACCGGCACGTGAGCGCCGATACGGTAAACGACAAGAGCGAGCAACAGGAAGATCAGGCGGCCCTTAAGGTCGCCGTACTTCGCCCACCCCGTCGGTTTTGTGCTGGGGCTATTCGCCACGTCTGTGTCCTTACCTTAAAGCGTTGTTGGTTTCGATTCGATTAGGCTTCAACCACGGAGCCGCCGGCAGCTTCGATAGCAGCCTTGGCACCCTTGGTGACGCCCAGACCGCGAACGGTGACCGCACGGGTGATTTCACCCGAGAGGATCACGCGCGCACCCTGCGCGAGGATCGAAACAACGTTGGCGGACTTCAGAGCAGCCAAGTCGATTTCGTCAACCGGCATAGCCTGCAGATCGTTCAGACGCACCACTTCGATGTAGCGACGGGTGAGCGACGTGAAGCCGCGCTTGGGCAGACGACGATGCAACGGCATCTGGCCGCCCTCGAAGCCGACCTTGTGGAAGCCGCCGGCACGGGACTTCTGACCCTTGTGGCCACGGCCGGCGGTCTTGCCCCAGCCGGAGCCGACGCCGCGACCGACGCGGTGTGCCTGGCTCTTGGCGCCCTCATTGGGCTTAATGGAATTCAAACGCATTTGACTGTTACCTCAGATCATTCGACGCGCACAAGGAATGCGACCTTGGTGATCATTCCGCGCACGGCGGGCGTATCCTCGAGTTCGCGGGTCTGATGAAGCTTCTTCAGACCGAGACCCAGAAGCGTTGCACGGTGCTTGGCACCCGTGCCGATCGGGCTCTTCACGAGCGTGACCTTAACGGTCTTCTTCGTTTCAGACATTTCTCAATATCCTCCGAGACGCATTACGCCGTGAGCTCTTCGACCGTCTTGCCGCGCTTGGCAGCAATGTCTTCGGGCGAGTGCAGGTTCGCAAGCGCATTGAGCGTAGCGCGGACCATGTTGTAGGGATTGGTCGAACCGTAGGCCTTTGCAAGCACGTTGCGGATGCCGACGGCATCCATAACGGCGCGCATCGGGCCGCCGGCGATCACGCCGGTGCCTTCGGCAGCAGGCATCAGCAGAACGCGCGAAGCGCCATGATGGCCTTCGACAGCGTGGAAGATCGTGCCGTTATTGAGCGGCACCTTCTTCATGCTCTTACGAGCGCGTTCCATAGCCTTGCTCACGGAAGCCGGGACTTCACGGCTCTTGCCGGTGCCCATGCCCACGGAACCCTTGCCGTCGCCGGCAACGGTCAGAGCAGCGAAAGCAAGAATGCGGCCGCCCTTAACAACCTTGGTGACGCGGTTAACCGCGATCATCTTTTCGCGAATGCCGTCATCGATTTCTTCGACGGCGTTCTTCTTGTCAACCTTAGCCATAAGCCTCGATTCCTATTAGAACTTGAGGCCGGCTTCGCGCGCGGCCTCGGCCAGCGCGGCAACGCGGCCGTGGTAACGATAACCGGAACGGTCGAAAGCGCAGGTTTCGATACCGGCAGCCTTCGCCTTTTCAGCCAGACGAGCGCCGACGATCTTGGCAGCAGCGATGTTGCCGCCGTTGCCGTTGACCATTGCGCGCACTTCAGCTTCGGCAGTGGAGGCGCTCACGAGAACGCGATCGCCGGAAGCGGAAATGATGCTGGCGTAGATGTGCAGGTTGGTGCGGTGCACCGTAAGACGATTCACCTTCTGCAGCTTGATGCGGGCGCGGGTCGCACCGGCACGGCGCAGGCGGTTTTCCTTTTTGTTAATCATTTCTCAGAACCCCGCTTTACTTCTTCTTGGTTTCCTTGATGACGACGTGTTCGTCAACATAGCGGATGCCCTTGCCCTTGTAGGGTTCGGGAGCGCGGTAGCTGCGAACGACGGCAGCGGTCTGACCGACCTTCTGCTTGTCGGCGCCCTTGATGACGATTTCCGTCGGGGTGGGCGTTTCGCAGGTCACGCCTGCAGGCATCTGATGCACAACCGGGTGCGAGAAGCCGAGCTGAAGGTTCAGCTTGTCGCCCTGAGCCTGAGCACGGTAGCCCACGCCAACCAGAGTGAGCTTCTTTTCAAAGCCCACGGACACACCCTTGTTCATGTCCGCCACGAGAGCACGCATCGTGCCGACGTTGGCGTTGGATTCACGGGTTTCTTCGAGCTGCTTGAACGAAAGAACGTTGTCGTTCTGTTCGATCGCAATCTTCGGCAGAACGTGCATGCGCACTTCGCCCTTCGGACCCTTGACGGTGATGAAACCGTCGGCGAGGGTGGCGCTCACGCCCTTTGCGAGCTCAACGGGATGCTTGCCAATACGAGACATATTGAAGACCTCCCGAATTAAGCAACGTAGCAGAGAACTTCACCGCCGATACCGGCAGCGCGAGCCTTGCGGTCGGTCATCACGCCCTTCGGGGTGGACACGATCGCGATGCCGAGGCCGTTCATGACCTGCGGGATGGACTCGTGGTTCTTATAGATGCGCAGGCCGGGGCGCGAAACGCGTTCGATGCGTTCGATAACCGGACGGCCGGCGTAGTACTTCAA
>USBS01000040.1 GCA_900552915.1 uncultured Sutterella sp.
CCCGCCTCTTCGGCAAGGTCACGAACATCACCGACTACGGTGCCTTCGTTGAAATCGAAACCGGCATCGAAGGTCTCGTGCACGTTTCCGAAATGGATTGGACCAACAAGAACGTTGATCCGAAGAAGATCGTTCAGCTCGGCGCCGAAGTCGAAGTCATGGTTCTCGACATCGACGAAGACCGCCGCCGCATCAGCCTCGGCATGAAGCAGTGCAAGGCCAATCCCTGGGAAGAATTCAACCAGAGCTTCAAGAAGGGCGACAAGGTCAAGGGCCAGGTCAAGTCGATCACCGACTTCGGCGTGTTCATCGGCCTGCCCGGCGGCATCGACGGCCTCGTCCACCTCTCCGACCTCTCCTGGAACGAGCAGGGTGAAGACGCTGTGCGCAAGTACAAGAAGGGCGACGAAGTCGAAGCCGTCGTTCTGGGCATCGACACCGATCGCGAACGCATCAGCCTGGGCATCAAGCAGCTCTCCGGCGATCCGTTCTCCGATTTTGCCGGTACGCACGAACGCAACACGATCGTCAAGGGCACCGTGAAGAGCGTTGACGCCAAGGGCGCCGTGATCGATCTCGGCAACGACACCGAAGGCTACCTGCGTGCTTCCGAAATCTCCGCCGAACGCGTTGAAGATGCCACCACGCAGCTCACCGTCGGTCAGGAAGTCGAAGCTCTGATCACCAGCGTTGACCGCAAGAACCGCTCGATCCAGCTCTCGATCAAGGCTAAGGATGCCGCTGAGGCCCGCAAGGCTCTCGACCGCGTCAATTCCGATGCCAGCTCCGGTACGACCAACCTGGGCGCTCTGCTCAAGGCCAAGCTCGAACAGAAGTAATCGGGGGTTCGTATGCGAGCCTTGACGAAATCAGAGCTGATTTCGCGGGTTTTCGGACGCCATCCGATGCTTTCCGGCCGCAACGCCGATGAAGCAGTCAACATCGTTCTCAGATCGATGGTCTGCGCTTTGGGCCGCGGCATGCGAGTCGAAGTTCGCGGGTTCGGCAGCTTCTCTGTGAAGTACCGCCCCCCGCGCGACGGCCGCAATCCGCGGACCGGTGAAGCGGTTAAGGTGCCTGGCAAGTACGTTCCGTACTTCCGCGCCGGCAAGGAAATTCGCGATTTGCTCAACGCGGATATCTTGAAGGATCAGTAAGAAATGTTCTTGCTGGTTCGTTGAGAGCTTCGCATCAAGCCCTGCTTTTCCATTGTGAGAGGCGGGGCTTTTTCACATCTGAAGGAAATTGCATGATTCCGAATTTGAAAAGTTCGTCAACTGCTTTGATTGTGGTCGATGTGCAAAATGATTTTCTGCCCGGAGGCGCACTTGCGGTGACGGACGGAGATGAAGTGATCAATCCCGTCAACAAGATGATCGCCGCGGCCTCAACCGTGGTGCTTACTGCCGATTGGCACCCGGCCGATCACAAGAGCTTTGCCTGCAACCATGCCGATGCTCGTCTGTTTGAGACGATCGAGATGCCGTATGGGTCTCAGGTGCTGTGGCCGGCTCATTGCATTGCCGGAACGTTCGGAGCGGCCTTTGCGGCTGCGCTCAAAACCGAAAAGGCGGCGCTCGTGCTGCATAAAGGCATGAATCCCGAGTGCGACAGCTACTCGGCTTTTGTGGAGGCCGATCGCCGGACCAAAACGGGACTTGCCGGGTGGCTTGTGGAGCGCGGTATCAAGGATGTGGTGATATGCGGACTGGCCGCCGATTTTTGCGTGAGTTGGACAGCGTTGGATGCGGCTCAAGCCGGCTTTACCGTGACCGTTGTTGAGGACGCCGTGAAAGCAATCGGCAGCGAGAGTCTTGCAGCGGCGCACGAAGCCTGGGAAAAAGCAGGCATTCAAAGAGCGAACTTCTTGCAGTTTCTGATTTGACTTAGTGCGTCAATCGCTCGTAAAGCCTGCACAAAACGGTAGAATCCATCGCATCGGGTCTTTCTGCTGCACACCGAGGTTTGGTGTTGCGCGCAGAAAAAACTCATGTGTATTCAAACAAAAATTGGGTTAAGCAGATGTCGGAAGCGATTACTTTACGAAAGACTCTCATCGCTGCAGCCTTGACGGCGGCCGCAGGCGGCGCGTTGGCGGCCGAGCTCGGCAGCCTTATGGTCTATTCGGCCGCGGGTGAGCCGCTTGATGCCGAATTGACGATACGCGACGTGGATCCGAAGGCCGAACAGCTGATGGTGCGTTTGGCGCCGGCGTCCACTTATCGCCGCGTGGGCAAGGAGGTTGTGCTCGATCTCAACGACATTTCGCTTACGCTTCTTAGAAAGAATCCCTATACGGTCAAGATCAAGGGAAAGGACGCGGTGAACGCTCAGAAGTTCCCGCTCATTGTGGAGCTCTCCGAGGCAGGCAAGCTTTCGGCCAAACTCTACGAAGTAAAGCTGCAGGATCGTCCCGAAGCTCCGATGGTTAAGGAGGGTGTGGGCGACGGCAGCAAAACGGCCGCTCCGATTGTGGATGCATCCACCGGCGATCGCACTCAGGTGCCTTCGGCTGCAAAACAGCCCGTGCGCAGCGCCGCAGCTCCCAAGGTTGAATCGGCCGCCTCGACAAAACCGGCTGTCAAGAGCGCAGTGCCTTCGGCAGCGCCGACCGCTAAAGAGACCTCCAAACCGGCGGCAGAACCTGTCTATACGCCGCCCGTACGCGAGCCCGTGAAGACGGCTCAGACAACGGCGCAAAAGCCCGCGCAGCCGGCTGTACGGACCGCCGCAAAACCCGCTCCCAAGGCGGCCGTGAAGCTTCCTCTCAATCCTGCCGACTACGATTTGGATCAGCCGTTCCTTGTGCAGGACGGCATGACGATGTGGTCGATTGCCACGCTTTATCGTCCGCGCTACCCGCAGGCCTCCATGGACCAGATTCTGGTTGCCTTTGTGCGCGCCAATCCCGGAGCTTATGAAAGGGGACGCGTGAACGGCGTGAAAATCGGCAGCCGCCTGAAGGCGCCGCTTGCCGACGAAGTTGCCTCCGTAGGTCTTGATGAAGCCTGGGCCTTGGTGCGCGTGGCGCCCAACGCCGACGCCCGCAAGGCTCCGAGCGCTAAGACGCTTAAGCGCGCTCAGCAGCGCATGAAGAAAGAGGCTCCCGCTCTTTGGCGCAAGTGGAATGCCCAACAGCCTAAGGCCAAGCCGGCTCCCAAAGCCGAAGCAAAGGCTGTAGAGCCTAAAGCAAAAGCCAAGCCCGAAGTAAAGGAACAGCCTGAGGCTAAAACCGCTGTTGAACCCAAGAGCGAAGCAAAGCCTGCGGCCGATCCGCTTGCCGAAACGCTGGCCAAGGCCGATGCCGAACACGATGCCAAGCTGCAGGCTCAGACTCAGCCTCAGGAGCAAAAGGCTCCCGAAACGCCTGTCGAGCAGCCGGCCGCGCAGGGCGAACAACCCAAGACAGCGCCGGAACCCACATCGGTTCCCGCTATGCCTGCTCTCGAAGAAGAGTCCGATGAGGGCTCCGGCGGCTTCTGGGGCGCCGTGATCGGCGTGCTGGTTGTGCTTGCCGCTGCAGCGGGCGGCGCATGGTACTGGATGAAGCAGCGCGGGGGCGCGCTGCGTCGCCGTGAAGAAAATCTGGGTGTTGTCAAGTTCCGCAAGGCGGAGGCTGCTCAGCCCGAGCAGCTCGAAGGCACACAGGAAATGCTCAAGCGCAGGCTCGAGTCCGAACGCGCGACGCAGAGAATGCAGACAGAGCAGACTCCGGCCGAGCCGTCGCAGCCCGAAGCTGCGGCTCCCGTTCAGGTGAACGCTCGCATTGAGCCGACTTTGGGTGAAGTGAAGACGCAGCAAACACCTGCTGCTTCGGGCTTTAACGTTGCCGCAGCTTATGTGGGCGACGACAAAGAAGGCTCGTCCGACGAAATGCCGACGGTGCAGGCAACCGCCGAAGCGCTAGCGGGCAAGCTCATCACCGCCCGCACCTACATCGGTGTGGGAGCTTTTGCCGAAGCCGAACGCGTGCTGCACGAGGTGTGGCTCAGCGGCAGCCAGGAGCAGCGCCGACAGGCGGCCGAATTGTTCGAACAAATCGCCAAGGCAAAGGCAGACGGTGGCCGCGAACAGTGAAGTCCTTGAGCCCGCGCAGACCGTAGCGCTCGGCATCGAATACGCGGGTGAACGCTACTTCGGCTGGCAGCCCGACGGCAACACGGTGCAGGATGTCCTTGAAGAGGCCTTGCGCCGCTTCCTGACCGAGCCTGTTGCCACCATCTGCGCGGGACGCACCGACCGCGGCGTGCACGGCACGAATCAGGTGGTGAGCATCGCTTCGCCCTTTGTGCGTGCGCCGGCCGGCTGGATTCGCGGCGTCAACACTTTTTTGCCCGACGACATTGCGGTGAAGTGGGCGCGCGAGGTGCCCGCAGGCTTTCATGCGCGCTTTGATGCACTCAGCCGCACCTATCAGTACTGGATCTTCAACAGTCCCGTGCGCTCGCCCGTGATGCACGGGAAAACGGGCTGGGTTTGGCGGCCGTTGGATGAAGGCAAAATGCAGCAGGCCGCTCAGATCCTTGTGGGCGAGCACGACTTTTCGTCGTTTCGCGCCGCAGAATGCCAGGCTGCAACACCGGTTCGCACCATCAAGCACCTTTCGGTGCGCCGACAGGGCAACCTCATTTGCGTGGAAATCTGCGCCAACGCGTTTCTGCAGCATATGGTTCGCAACATTGTGGGGTCGCTCATTTATGTCGGCATCGGACGCGAAAGCGTCGAGTGGCTGACCGACGTGCTTGCCGCCAAGTCTCGATCGGCTGCGGCCCCTACATTCGATCCGGCGGGGCTCTACTTTGTCGGGGTCGAGTATCCCGAAAGCCTGGGGTTGCCTTCGCGCGGCATTTCGCCGTTCGGTCTCTAGCTTTGGGTTCTTTCTATTGTTCCGTTAGGCGCAGCCTTAAGCCGTTTTGTTTTGTCGGAATTCCGGTGCGCGGCTTCCTATAATCTTCGAAACAGCATTTGTGAATTCGGCTGCTGTTTGCCTGCGCAAAACAGTGCGGATCGAAGCAGTCGCGACTCTTAAAGGAATACTCATGAGCGAAAGCGTACACGCCCCTGTCATTGTCATCGGTTCCGGTCCGGCGGGTTATACGGCCGCCATCTACGCCGCCCGCGCCAACTTGAAGCCTCTGCTCATTACGGGGATGGAGCAGGGCGGTCAGCTCATGACGACCACCGAAGTCGACAATTGGCCCGGCGCCGTCAACGGCATCGAAGGTCCGCAGCTGATGCAGAACCTTCTTGACCAAGCCCAGCGGTTCGACACTAAGGTTGTCTTCGATGTCATTCACACGGCGCATCTCAAGGAAAAGCCGATTCGTCTCGAAGGCGACATGGGCGCGTACACGTGCGACGCCCTGATCATTGCCACCGGCGCGAGCGCCAAGTATCTGGGCCTTGAAAGCGAAACCAAGTACAAGGGCCGCGGCGTTTCGGGCTGCGCCACCTGCGACGGCTTCTTCTACCGCGGCAAGCCCGTGGCGGTTGTTGGCGGCGGCAATGCCGCGCTCGAAGAAGCGCTGTACCTCTCGCAGATTGCGAGCGTCGTGCACCTCGTGCATCGCCGCAATACGTTTAAGGCCGAACCCATCATGGTCGACAAGCTCATGAGCGTGGTAAACGAAGGCAAGATCGTGCTTCACACGCCCTTTGAGGTCGAAGAAGTTCTCGGCGACGACAAGGGCGTCACGGGCCTCAAGCTCAAGAATTCCGAGGGCGGCGCGGGCGAAGAAATTGCCGTCGACGGCGTCTTCATCGCCATCGGCCACACGCCCAACACCAAGGTCTTTGCGGGTGAAATCGAAACGCAGGGCGGCTACATCGTCACCGATAAGGCCGGTCCCGCCGCCACCGCCACCACCGTCGAAGGTGTTTTCGCTGCGGGCGACTGCGCTGATGCGATTTATCGCCAGGCCGTAACGAGTGCGGGCTCGGGCTGCATGGCCGCTCTCGACGCTCAGCGTTATCTCGAAAAGCGCGGCTGATCGAAATTCTTCGTTCGATCGAAGCTGAAACCGGATGTGCGGATCGTTTTGCAACGCTCCGTACATTCGGTTTTGTGTTTTTTGACGCTTGAAAAAGAAATATCTTTAGAATTCAGCGCTGTATTTGTCTCTCGGCCAACCGCAATTGAAAAAAAGAAAATGATCCGCGCGCGGCCCGGCGTCCTGTCGAGGACGTCGTTTAACCTTTCAGTTTGTTCTTACTATGCCTGCAACTTTTGGCAGAAGCGCTCTTTGCGCTGCATGTGCTCTTACTCTTTGGTCCGGACAAGCGAGTGCCGGCTTTTTTGACGACGTTGTCGATACGCTTCCCGGAGGACTTGCCGCTTCTTCCGACGGCTTTTTCTCTGCGCAGCTCTCGGGCTTTCGCGAAATTGTCGACAAGGGTCGCGACGGCATTGCCTTCGGCATCTGGACCGAGCATCCGTCGTTTGACTACGACAACCGTTCCGAAGAAAACGCGCTTCCTTTCGGCGGCGGCGTCGTTCGTACCGTCATTGACGAAAAGGGCAACGAGCGCATGCTGTTCGGTTTGGTCTTTTCGGATTCACACTACTATCCCGAACCCACCCTCGGCTACAGCTGGGTGGCGCGTTGGCCCGTGAGCGAAAAGTATCACGTGGGTGCAGGTTACCTTCTGGGCTTTACCTTCCGCGAGGACTATCACTGGTGTCCGATTCCGCTGCCGCTTCCCGTTGTGAAGGCAGGCACGGATGACGTGGGCCTGTACATGACGTTCATCCCGTTTACGAACGTTTTCTTCTTCTACGGCACGATTGCAACCGACAGCATCGAAAACCGTCTGCTACCGACGTTCGAAACATCGCCTTTCCAAAACAAGCTCGAGCTTTACGGCGCCTGGATGCGTGAAAAGACCGACTCGGCAACCGAACGCGGCTACATGGTGACGTCCGATCCCGGTTACCTTCTGGGGGCACGCTATTTCGTGGGCACCAACTGGGCCGTGGACTTCTCCTACACCAACAGTGAACACGACACCCGCTATCAGGGCAAGACGGACGGTACGTTCGAGCACACGACCTATTCGGCGGCGCTGCAGTACCACATCAACCTCAACGAGTCGCTTCGCATGCACGCGGGCCTTGGCGTCGGTTACGGCAAGTGGGAGCAAAAGGACGGCGACATCGACGAAGACTCCGTGTTCCCCGTTGTGCAGATGGGCGGCACGTGGGCCGTGACGGACCATACGCGCCTTTTGGCGGGCATCAACTTGAGTTTCCCACGCTACCACAATGTGGCGCCCGCGGGCGACGTGATGTTCCGCCCCTCGCCGGTACACATGTACGTGGGCGCCGGTTTGGCGTTCTAAACGGACAAAAAACGACCGCACGGGCCGCTTCCTTTGCCGGGGCGGCCTTTTTTTGTTGCCGCGGTGGTATCCTCGGTTGACCCAATCGAGAAGAGATAAAGATGGCAAACGGATTTGAGGCATTGGCTCCCTTAGCGGACAAATTAAAGACCGAGGCCCGCAGACAGCAGGCCGAGCGGGAAGCCAAGGAAAAGGCAAGCGAACACATTGCGCGCGAAACCAATGTGTTTCTTGAGGTGATGAACCAGACGGGCGTCAAGGCGATGGCAGGCGTCAAGATCAAGCCGCGCATCACCGAGAAGGAAATCGATTTTGCAAGCGCCATGAAAAAGGCGGGCGTCAAACCTTTGGGGGAGGAGGCCCGTGCTCAGCACAAAAAGAAGACGCGCCCCATTCCGGCGCAGACCATAGCCGACAACAAGCGCGTGCTTGAAGAAAGCATGAGCGACGATTTGGACAGCATCGAGTTTCTTGAAAGCGAAGACGGCAAAAGCTTTCGCCGTCCCGGCATAGGGCCGGACGTTCCGCGCGATCTCCGGCGCGGCCGTTGGTCGGTGCGCGCTCAGATCGATCTGCACGGCATGACCGTTGATGATGCTCGAGCCGCCGTGGCCGAGTTTTTGAAGAACGCTCGCAAGCAGGAAATCTTCTGCGTGCGCATCATTCACGGCAAGGGCAACGGGACGCCCGGGCGAATCGGCGTTTTGCGCGAGGTTGTGCGCAGGTGGCTTAAGCAGCGCGACGAAGTCGTCGCGTTCTGCGAGCCGCGCGAAATCGACGGCGGTGCAGGCGCTACGATTGTGCGGCTCAGAGCTTTGCCGCGTCGAAGCGACTCGGAGGCTGCCGATGCGGCAGCTCGCGAGGTAGGTAAAGCCAATTAGAGAAAGAATGCAGCGATCTCGGTAAGATAAACAAATCGTCCGAGGCCCAATGCGGGCACGGCAACATTCGCAAGCAAAGAGGAAAATAGACAATGATCAAGCAAGCACTGATCGGATTGACGGCTGCGGCGGTTCTCGTCGGCTGCGGCGGTGAGGACAAGGCCAAGGCTCCGGAAGCGGCTAAGGCGGCCGACGGCGCCAAGACTGTTGGGCTCGTGCAGCTCGTCGAACATCCGGCATTGGACGCCGCAAGCCGCGGCATTCAGGATGCGGTGAAGGCGCGTGGTCTTAATGTGACGTTTGATGTGCAAAACGCTCAGGCCGACCAGTCCAACCTCGCCAACATCGCGCAGCGCTTTGTCTCCCAGGATTATCCGTTGATCTTTGCCGTGGCGACTCCTGCTGCGCAGACGATGGCCAATGCAGCCAAGAAGACGCCGATCGTGGCGACGGCCGTGACCGACTACGAAGCCGCGAAGCTTGTGCTCAACAAGGATAAGCCCGGCACCAATGTCACGGGGTCGTCGGACTTGAATCCGATCGGCGCTCAGCTCGATTTGATCATGCAGTTCGTGCCCAACGCCAAGACGATCGGCACGATCTACAACAGCTCCGAAATCAATTCGCAGTTTCAGGTTGAAATCCTCAAGAAGGAGCTCACCCGCTACAACGTCAAACTCGTTGAAGGCACCGTGTCGAGCGTCAACGACGTGCAGCAAGTTGCGCAGGGGCTGATCGGCAAGATCGATGCGCTGTATGTCCCCACAGACAACATCATCGCTTCGGCCATGCCCGTGCTCACCAAGATCACGACGCCCGCCAAGGTGCCGGTGATCACCGGTGAAGAGGGGCCGCTGCACGGCGGCGGCCTTGCGACGGTCGGCGTCGACTACTATGAGCTCGGCAAGATTGCCGGCAATATGGGCGCCGATATTCTCGAAGGCAAGGCAAAGCCCGCCGACATGCCGATTCAGTATCAGACCGACTTCAAGGTGAAGGTCAATGAACCGGTTTTGAAGGCGCTCGACCTGCAGCTTCCCGAATCGCTCAAGGGTAAAGCGGAACTCGGCGATTTCCACTAAAATACCCCGATTACGATCGGCGCGGAGTTTGTTATCTGCTCCGCGCCTTTTTTTGTCCCGCGACAGACGGGCAAGATGCGCACAAGCGTGCGCCGCATTCAAACAAGATTGACATGGTTGATATTCTGATTCCGACCGTGGCGCAAGGGCTGATGTGGGCTCTGATGGCGCTCGGGGTCTACATCACTTTCCGCGTACTCGACATCGCCGACCTTTCGGTGGAAGGCAGCTTTCCTCTGGGCGCAGCCGTTGCGGCCACCGCGCTTGTTTCGGGCTACGGCGTTGTGGCTGCGTTTTTACTTGCGGCCGTCGCGGGCGCACTGGCCGGGGTTGTAACGGGGATCCTTACGACGAAACTGAGGATTCCGCCGCTTCTGGCCGGTATTCTCACCATGATCGGTCTTTATTCGATCAATCTGCACGTGATGGGCAAAGCCAACGTGGCGCTGCTGCGTGTCGACACGGTCTTCAGCTACACCGCGGGCTTCGGTCTCACGAACGATCTCGCCATGTTCGCCGTGGGCTTTGTGGGCGTGCTGCTGGTGGGCGTGATCCTCTACTGGTTCTTCGGAACCGAACTCGGTACCGCCATTCGTGCTACGGGCTGCAATTCGCAGATGGCCCGCGCTCAGGGCGTCAACACCAACACGATGATCGTGCTCGGTTTGCTGATCTCGAACGCTTTGGTGGCGCTCTCGGGCGCTCTGGTCTGCCAGGCCAACGGCTTTGCCGACGTCGGCATGGGCACCGGCACCATCGTGATCGGCCTGGCCTCCGTCATCATCGGTGAAGTGCTTTTCGGCACCCGCAGCTTCAAGAACTGCCTCATTTCCGTGATTCTGGGCTCGATCGTGTATCGCCTTGTGATTGCGGTGGTGCTGCAGCTCGGCATGCCGCCCAACGATCTCAAGCTCTTTACGGCCATTCTCGTTGCCATTGCGCTTTCGATGCCGCTCATTCGCGAGAAGTGGCGCGCACGCAAGGGCGCTCTCTAAAGCGACGCACTAGGAGAAAGAAATGCTTAAAGCTCAAGGCGTAAAGAAGACCTTTTTCCCGGGCAGCGTCAACGAAAAGCGTGCGCTGCGAGGCGTTGATCTCACGCTCGAGGACGGCGATTTTGCCACTGTCATTGGTTCCAACGGTGCGGGTAAATCGACGTTTTTGAATGCGATTGCCGGTGTGTTTCCGATCGATTCGGGAACGATCGAAGTGGGCGGCGTGGATCTGACCGGTATGCCCGAATACAAGCGCGCCCAGTACATCGGCCGTGTTTTCCAGGACCCGATGCGCGGTACGGCTGCCAACATGATGATCGAGGAAAACCTCGCCATGGCTTCTCGCCGCGGGCGCAAACAGGGCTTGAGTTGGAGCTCCAAGCCCGAACAGACGGAAAAGTTCCGCGAAATGCTCAAGGAACTCGATCTGGGGCTCGAAGAGCGCATGACCGCGCACGTAGGGCTTCTCTCGGGCGGTCAGCGTCAGGCGCTCACGCTTTTGATGGCTACGCTTGTGCGTCCGCATCTGCTACTTTTGGACGAACACACGGCTGCTCTGGATCCGAAGACTGCCGCCAAGGTGCTGGAACTCACCGATCGTCTGGTGACCACGCACAAGCTCACCACGCTCATGATCACGCACAATATGCGCGATGCGTTGCGCTACGGCAATCGCCTTGTGATGATGCATGCCGGGCGCATTGTGGTGGACGTCAAAGGCGAAGAAAAGAAGCACTTGACCGTTCCCGATCTGCTGGCGCTCTTTGAAAAGGGTGCGGGCGAAGTGAGCGACGCGATGATGCTCTCTTAATCGGCAGTACGTATAATCTCTGACGCCGCCGGGACGACCCGGCAACATCAAGGCCAATTTCCGTGGACGACCTCGGAAGTTGGCCTTTTTGTTCTGAAGCGGAGGACAAAACAATATGAGCACAACCTTGAGTTGGATCATTCTGGTCATTGCCGGTCTTTGCGAAACAGGCTTTGCTTTTTGTTTGGGAAAGATGAAGCTTGTGACCGGAACGGCTTGGTGGCTGTGGGGCACGGGCTTTGCCGTGTTTGTGGTTGTATCGATGGTGCTGCTTGGCAAAGCCGCGCAGGTGCTGCCGATCGGAACGGCTTATCCGGTTTGGACGGGAATCGGAGCCGTCGGCGCGGTGATACTCGGCATTTTGTACCTCAACGAGCCGCTTACGTTTTGGCGCCTTTTTTTCATCGCAACGCTCATCGGCTCCATCATCGGGCTTAAGATAGTTTCTCACTGATGTTTTCCTTGGTTGAGACAGCCATGATTGAGACCATCTTTACGCAAACCGTCGAGACGCCCTGCGGCTGGTTGATTCTGCAAAGCACCGGCAAAGCGCTGATTTGCTGCGATTGGGCTGAGGGTTGGCATCGGGAAACGGTCAACCGCCGTCTGGAACGTTATTTTCCGCGTAAACGCGTTGAGCAGAAGGCCGACGACATCATCACTCGTACCGAAGAGGAACTGCGGGAATACTTTGCCGGTAGCCGCAGGAGTTTTGACATTCCCTTGGATCTCGCCGGTACAGATTTCCAACGAGCCGTTTGGGATGAGCTGCTTCGCATCGACTTTGGAAAGCTCGTCACATACTGCGATATCGCAGCCGTCATCGGGCGTCCCAAAGCCGTGCGCGCCGTCGGTGTTGCGGTGGGCGAAAATCCCTGTTCGATTCTGGTGCCATGCCACCGTGTGGTTGGCTCCAATCGGTCGCTGACGGGCTACGGCGGCGGATACGATGCCAAGCGCAGGCTTCTTGAGATCGAAGGTTTTGTCTTTGCCGAACATGCGACAAGCAATGCTGCGCTCAAGGCTTGTAGCTGTCGACAGATGGGTCTTCGTTTCAACAGCTAAAACTCTTCGGCACAGCCTTTTCAGGCCAAAGAATAGGTTTTGCTTTCTTACGGAAACTCTTACGACTAAAAGTCTTTTGCTCAAAACACTTTTGACTGTAATGCTTTTAGCCGGCAAAAAAACAGCTTCCGACAAAAAGATGCCGACGCGGCAGCGCGAAGAGGTTCACGTCCGCCGAATCGGCACTAAACGGGTTGACGAAGTTGTCATTTGTCGATTTGACTTTCCGTAAACGGATCTGCGCGGTGACCGACAAGCTTGATTCTCTTGAACTCGGAATCGAAGCGATTCCATTCGTCGGCCGTAAGCGAGAGCGACGTAGCCAGCAGATCTTCGTCAAGGTGTTTGGGATTGGTGGTGCCGGGAATCGGCGCGATGTGCTGGCCTCGCGAGAGCACCCAGCCGAGCACGAACTGCGCAGGCGTGCAGCCCACTTCTTTGGACCATTTTGCGACAAGATGCACAAACGGCATATTGGCTTTCAGCGCTTCGGGCGTAAACATGGGCAGCGTGGCGCGGCGGTCGTTCTTGGGGAATGTCGTGTGTTCATTGATTGCGCCGAGCGGGAAGGCGCGGCACATCGGGCAATACGGTACAAAGCCGATGCCGAGTTCGGCAAGCGTCGGGAAGATCTTGGTTTCGGGCTCACGCCACCAGATCGCGTACTCGGACTGAATGGCAGCCAGAGGCGTGACGGCGTGTGCGCGGCGAATGCTGCGAGCCGAAGCTTCCGAAAGTCCCCAGTGCAGAACTTTGCCTTCCTTGATGAGTTCGCCCACGGTTCCCGCAACATCCTCCATCGGAATCTTCGGGTCGACGCGGTGTTGGTAGAGAAGGTCGATGTGATCGGTGCGCAGGCGCTTTAAGGATCCTTCCACCGCACGGCGCAGATGCTTGGGTTCGCTATTTAAGGCCGTGGGCTGGCCTTCTTCGACGCCGAAGCCGAACTTGGTGGCGATCACCACCTTGTCGCGCACGGGCTGCAGCGCTTCGCCCACCCATGTTTCGCTCGTATATGGTCCGTAGACTTCGGCTGTATCAAAGAAGGTGCAGCCTTCATCGTAGGCGCGGCGAATGAGCGCAATCATGTCCTTTTTGTCGTATTTGCCGCCGTAGTAGCCGACCATCGGAAGACAGCCCAAGCCGACGGCGGAGACTTCCAAAGGCGACACTCTGCCGAGTGTTCGGCGCTCGGTGATGAGCGTGCGGGGCTTTGGGGCAGGCGTCGATGCGGCAACGGCAAGCGGGGCTCCAGCTAAGGCAGCAGCCGCAGCTGCAGTCGATAGGAATTCGCGGCGAGACATTTCCAAACCTTCGAACATTGTTTTCTCCCTGAGACGAAAAGCGATGTGCTTTGCGGTTGGAGAAATCGTAGGTCGAAAAGTTCAATGATTCCAATTGTTTATTCTCATTGAAATTCATAAAATTTCGATATAAATCGTTGAGTAAGGCAAGATCGAAATCATGGACATCAAGCAGCTTCGCTATTTCGCGGAAGTGGCGCGAAAAAAGAGCTTTACGTCGGCTGCCGCTGCTCTTTATGTTACACAGCCCGCGCTATCGAGGCAGATTGCCGAGCTTGAAGACGAACTCGGGCAGGTGCTTTTCAATCGTTCCACGCGCCGCATCGAACTCACGGAAAAAGGAGCAATGCTTTTGCGCCGGGCCGAGTCGATTTTGTCGCTTATGGAAAAGACGCGTGAGGAAGTGATGTGCACGCAGGAGCTTGCCGGGGAGCTCACGATTGCGGCTGCGGAAACGCCTGCGATGCGCTGCATTGCCGAAGTGATCGTTGCCTTTACGCACGAACACCCCAATGTGCGCATGCAGCTGCAAAGCTCAAACGCGATCGACGCTGCGCTCAATCTGAAAATGGGCACGGCCGACTTCGGCATTTTCAATCTGCCTGCGGATCTTGATGGGCTTGACTACTTTGTACTGCCGCAGAAAAACCGTTGGGGTGTTTTGGTTCGCAGAGACGGATCGCTCGCGGGCAAAACATCGGTGAAGACCGAGGATCTGATTCACTTGCCTATATACGTGCCGCGACAAAAAGCATTGCGAAATCTTCTGGCAGGACGACTTGACGGCGCCTCCGACCTCTTCAAATCTGCGGGAACATACAACCTTCTTTACAACGCTTCGCTTTTGGTGCGCAGCGGTGCCTGTGCTCTTTGCATTCAATCCGTTGTGGCCGAAGACGATGAAGTGATGTTTTTGCCGTTGGAGCCGGAACTGACTACCGAAGTGGCTGTAGCGTGGCCTCAGGATGTCGCGAAAAATGCGTTGGCACAGGCGTTTCTGACGAAACTAAAAGAAGCGGTGAGAGTTGCGGCGACATAGTGTTTGCATTCGGCCGCGCATGAGCAGATAAAAAGAAAGCTTCCCTTCGGAAGCCTGCTTTTGAATGGTGCGCCAGGCAGGATTCGAACCCACGACCCCCTGGTTCGTAGCCAGGTACTC
>USBS01000041.1 GCA_900552915.1 uncultured Sutterella sp.
GCGTTGATTCGACAGCACGGATATCCGACTTGGAGAGGCTCTTTTGCACATGCAGGTCAATTGTTCCGTCAGACTTCTTCACCAAACGGATCGTGCTCTTGACCGGCACCGTTCCCTTCACGATGAGCGTCATGCGCTTTCCGGGCGTCATCGTCATCAGGCTCAGCACGACGCCTTCGCCGCAGGGCTTTGCCGTATAGCAGTCGCAGTCAAACCAGACGCTTGCGTCTTTTCCGTGGCAAGGCTTGCGTCCCATGACGCTTCTCACAGTGCGTCGAATAGCCTGACAAAGTCCCTTGCGGCTGGCAATCGTTTCCTTGGCCGTATCCGCAAAGACGTGTGGCATTTTGCCGTCCATCACGGCAAAGAAGTCGGTGCTGAGACTGCCCAACAGGCGATTGACATAGCGCTGCTCGAGCTTGTTGAGCTTGGCAAACCAAGGCTTACGACGGATTCTTGCAAGGGCATTGGTCTGCGCCAGGCGCCAATAGTTGTTTGTGGTAGCGGCGCTTGTCTGCAGGGCTATTTTCCATTGACGCGCCTGCAGTCCGTATGGAGACTTGTATTTCTCTGCCACAAGACGGTTGCGGATGGCTCGCCAGTCGGTTCCGCTGCAAAGCGCTCGGTATTCGCGCCTTCCGAACAGATCGAGGAAATATTGCCGCTGTCTGCCGAAGGCTCGCATGAGCGATTCGATTTCGGAGCGATGCCGCGCAAGGCTGTTGGGATCAATTGAGCGCACCATCGTGCGGTAGGCAGGCAAATCCGAAACGGGCATGAGCTCCCGGATGCGGGCCTGCGGCACAAAGTGAGGATCGTCGATTGACACGTCGGCAAGCATCGCTTTTCCTGTTGGTCTACTCAGGGAAATCGAATGCTAAACCGTGATCGAAAATGATGCGCGCTTTTTGTGATTGGATTTATGTCGCAGTCTGTTTTGTCTTGTGACTTCGCTTGCCGTAAAGCCGGGCTCAGAACACGGTCATGAGGGTGACGACGTCCTTGGCAAGTTCCTCTTCGAAAGTCTGAGCGGGTTTGCTTTCAAGCACTCGAACATCGGTTCCCGATCTTCGGCACATCAATCGAATTAACGCGGTACCGAAGCGCAGCAGACGGTCTTCGTAGACCACGGAAAGCGTATGGATCCTGCCTTGAAGAATCCGATTGAGAAGAGTCCTTAGTCCGGGTTTGTTGCAATTGAGACCGGACCCGATATCGGTGATGATCTCTTCGCAGCCTGATGTTTTAAGGCGCTCGGCCTGACGCTGCAGGTCTTCCTTCTGATCGTAGGAGGAAACGCGGGCGTAGCCGACATGCTTGCGGCCATCGGTGTCGCCGGACGCACAACTGTTGTCGAGCTCAAAGCGACGATGACCGCCTAAGGTACGGCGGGCAACCGTGAGAAGGCCTTTGGCTGCCCAACGACGAATGGTGCTGGCGGAGACACCGTAATAACGAGCAACAACCCCGATCGAGCAGAGTGTCATGGCATCCTCCTTGCTTAGTTCCTGCTGCTCACCTTACCTTTGCAAATGAGTTTAACGACTCTCTCGTAAGACCTTATGGAAGATTTGTGAGTTATTTTGTCTGCTAGCAAAACCCTTCTGAGTGCAAGCGACATCTACAGTCTCACATCGGTAACGTATAGCGAGTCTCCTTACCTTTTCCGACTTTCACAAGCTCGCCCGATTCCAGCATGGAACGGATGAGTACTATGGCCGCCGTCTGCGAAATACCGGCGGCTTTTTGAATTTCCGGTCGTGAGATGGCGCCGTGCCGCTTGCAGAGGTCAATTACCAAGCGGCGGCGCTGCATGCATTTTTCGGAAGGGACGACAGGGCTTGAACGTGAAAAACATTCTGCCAAGCGGTCCTGAAAAACTATGCCGGAGGCTGGTGTTTCTAGACGAGTGGAGGTGCTGCCGTGCTCAACGTAATTCACATTAGGCAACGTCAGTAGAAAACTGTTCTGCGTTACGGAAATATCTGCGTGCTTGCCAGTGCCTTCGTAGGAGCCGTCAATTTTGTCGTAGCCGGTGCCGTAGGCTTCAATGAGTTTAAGTCTGTAGAACACGGCAGCTAGTGCCTTATTTCTAGGATCAGATATGCCGCGGCGCACTTCTGCAATCGACATCGAAGGCATTAAGCCGCCTTGATTTAAGATCTCCAATCTGTCATCGAAGATGCTGATCAGAATGGGACCGCTAGCACCGTAATCACGATGTACGATAGCGTTGAGAAGTCCTTCTCGGACCGCTGTCAACGGATAGTCGTAGGTGTCGATGCGGTTGAGTCCTTCAATGCACGCATGCAGGTTGTTGTGGCGGACGATAAAGGAGTAGGCATCTTCGAGTTGCTTCAGGACGGATCCCGAAAACTCGGCACGATCCCGAAAAATGTTCTTGCGCTTGCCTTGAAAGACGGCAGCCTTGATCGTGTGTTCGCATTGCTCGGATAGAATCCGTGCTAGGTTGGTGTATAGCCCATCTTCGTTGATGAATTTAAGCGAACGCATCTGCGTTGTCCCTAGGGCAA
Organism: uncultured Sutterella sp.; assembly: GCA_900552915.1. Lineage (GTDB taxonomy): Bacteria > Pseudomonadota > Gammaproteobacteria > Burkholderiales > Burkholderiaceae_F > Duodenibacillus. The sequence goes on from USBS01000041.1 coordinate 2,535, forward strand.
CTTCCCTTTGTACGAAAAAATCGCGAGCAAAGTTGAAGCTTAGGTCTTGCTCGAATGAAACGGCGTTTTCATAGTGGCTGTCGCCCGATTCGATGAGCATCCGACGAATGGCATCGAAACTTGCAGGAACCGTGGACGGACCTTGTCGCACAAAAACGCCTTCCGGACGAATGCCCTTATTCCGGAGAAAATAGGGGCGACGAGTTCCGCGGTGAACATCTATCCTGATTGCGATCGCTCCGCTCTTTTCGACAAACGAACACTGAACAAACATCATGATGTCTGGAGCAATACTGTCACGAAGCGTGTTCTGGATCCTCAGGATTTCTTCGTCGGGATTGTCAATGCCGCTGAACGTACCGTCGTCGGCAACACCGATCCAAATCGTTCCGCCGTCGCAATTGGCGAATGCGATCACGCCGCATTTCGTTTCATCTGTCCAGGTCCGTTTGAACTCGGTGTGGAAATCTTCTCTGGGCATTGTTTTCCTCAACAAAAATCTGATTCTATCTGCTATCAGTCACCAAGTGGTTATAACCGAAGTTATAACATATTTTGATAGATGTGCTGAGGCGATTCGTTGAGGTCTGTTCCGGAAACGCAAAAACCGCCCGAAGGCGGTTTTTGCATCAACTCGCAGCGTATCGCTTATTTGGCAACAACGTTGACGAGTTTGCCCGGAACGACGATGACCTTGCGCACGGTCGCTTCACCGACGAAGCGGATCGTGTCGGGATGCGCAAGCACCGCCTGTTCGATCTCTTCACGGGTGGCCTGCGCCGGCACCATGATTTGGCCGCGCAGCTTGCCGTTGACCTGAATCATCAGCTTGATTTCGTCGGCAACGAGCGCTTCCTTCACAACCTCGGGCCAGGGGGCATCGATGATTTCGACGCCGAAGTCCTTGACGTAGCTCAAATCCTGCCACAGCGCCGTGGTGATGTGCGGCGCAAGCGGGTAGAGCACGCGCAGCAGCAGCGAGAGCGCAAGCTTGCGGGCATTGGCGGAAGCGGCATCGGTGCCTTCGAAGGCATCAAGCGCGTTCATCATCTTCATCGCGGCCGACACGACCGTGTTGAACTGCATGCGGTCGAAGTCGCTTTCGGCCTGCTGCAGAGTCGTGTAAACGTCGCGCAGCAAGTCCTTGACGTTCTTCGGGGCCGAAGCAAGATCAACCTTGCAGTCGGACGCGTGAATTTCGTCGTGGCGGGCGTAGCACCAGTTCCACAGACGACGCAGGAAGCGGTAGCAGCCTTCGGCGCCGGAGTTGGACCAGGCGGCGGATTGATCGGGAGGACCGGCAAACATCACGAACGTACGGGCCGTGTCGGCGCCGAACTGCTTGATGATGTCGCGGGGTTCCACCACGTTGTTCTTGCTCTTGCTCATCTTTTCGATGCCGCCCGAGACAACGGGAAGTCCGTCGTCCTTGGCGGTCACGCGGCAGGGACGCCCCTTTTCATCGTATTCGATGTTGATTTCATAGGGGTAGTACCAACGCTTGCTGCCGTCGGGCTGTTCGCGGTAGAAGCATTCGGCCGTGAGCATGCCTTGCGTAAAGAGGCGCTTGAAGGGTTCGTCGAACTTCACGAGACCCAGGTCGCGCATCACCTTCGTCCAGAAGCGCGCATAGAGCAGATGCAGCACGGCGTGCTCGATGCCGCCGATGTACTGATCCATCGGGCTCCAGTAGTCGTTGCGCTCGTCAACCATCGCCTTGTCGGCGTCGGGCGAGCAGTAGCGCATGTAGTACCAGGAGCTGTCGACGAAGGTATCCATCGTGTCGGTTTCGCGACGCGCGTCGGCTCCGCACTTCGGGCACTTGCAGGCGAGGAATTCTTCGCACTTGTTGAGCGGATTGCCCGTGCCGTCCGGAATGAGGTTTTCGGGCAGCAGCACCGGCAGATCTTTTTCGGGAACCGGCACCGGACCGCACTTCGGGCAGTTGATGATCGGAATCGGCGTGCCCCAGTAGCGCTGGCGCGAAATGCCCCAGTCGCGCAGACGGAACATCGTCTGACGGTCGCCCAGGCCCATTTCCTTCAAGTCCTTGGCGACGGCTTCGATCGCTTCATGGATGTGCAGTCCGTCGTACTTGCCGGAATTGACGCAGTAGGGGTTGAGCGTCTTGTCGCCGTACCATTCCTGCCAGGCGTCGGTGGAGAATTCCTTGCCTTCGACCGCAACCGACTGAATGATGTCGATGCCGTACTTCTTGGCAAAGGCAAAGTCGCGTTCGTCGTGCGCGGGCACGGCCATCACGGCGCCTTCGCCGTAGTTCATCAGCACGTAGTTGCCGATCCAAACCTGAACCTTGCGGCCGTTCAAGGGGTGCGTCACGTAAAAGCCCGTGAAGACGCCCTTCTTTTCCATCGTGGCCATGTCGGCTTCGGTGACGGAACCCTTGGCGCATTCGTCGATGAAGGCCTGCAGTTCGGGCTTATCCTTGGCCAAGCGCTTGGCAAGCGGATGTTCGGCGGCAATGGCTACGAACGTCACGCCCATGATCGTGTCGGCTCGGGTCGTGTAGACCTTCAAAAGCTTCTTTTCGCCGTCGATTTCGTAGGGGAAGCCGAAATTGACGCCCACGGACTTGCCGATCCAGTGCTCCTGCATGCGGCGCACCTGTTCAGGCCAGCCGTCGAGCTTTTTCAAATCTTCAAGGAGTTCTTCGGCGTACTGCGTGATGCCGAAGTAGTAGCCCGGGATTTCGCGCTTTTCAACGAGCGCACCGGAGCGCCAGCCGCGGCCGTCGATCACCTGTTCGTTGGCGAGAACCGTCTTGTCGACCGGGTCCCAGTTGACGATCTGCGTCTTGCGGTAGCAGATGCCGCGCTCGAGCATCTTCAGGAACATCCACTGGTTCCAGCGGTAGTACTCGGGACGGCACGTCGTCACTTCGCGCGACCAGTCGAAGGCAAGACCCAGCGGGAGCATCTGCTCCTTCATGTCTTCGATGTTGCGGTACGTCCATTCGGCCGGCGCCACCTTCTTGGTGAGCGCGGCGTTTTCGGCGGGCAGGCCGAAGCTGTCCCAGCCCATCGGCGTCATGACGTTGTAGCCCTTCATGCGGCGGTAGCGGTAGAGCACGTCGTTGAGGGTGTAGTTGCGGACATGACCCATGTGCAGCTTGCCCGAGGGGTAGGGCAGCATCGAGCACACGTAGAACTTGGGCTTTTCCTTGCCGTCAGGACCGACGGCGTGTTCAACAGCGCGATAGACGTCGTTCTTTCGCCACTGTTCCTGAACCTGGGATTCGATTTCCTGAGGATTGTAGGTTTCGCGCATGGGGCGCCTTTTTGTTGTGTTTGAAGGAAAAAATTCGACCCATAAGTTTACAGCGTTTTGAGCCTTCTTTTCAGCGCTAAAGCCCCGTTTGCAACGCTTCCGCAGGCGTTTCCGGAAGCGCCGTCAAGCAGGATTTTCGACGTGTGTCGAAACGGCTTTCGGGCTACAATCGCGGCTCGCTTCGTGCGAACCTTATTTCATTGCTGCGGCAGGGCGACAAATGTTGACCGCGCCCTGCGTTTCGAGACACAAAACAAAGAAGAACCGATGCTTGACGACCTTTTGAATTCGCTCAATCCCATGCAGCGCAAGGCTGCGGAACTCGGCTGCGAAAACGCGCTCGTGCTTGCGGGTGCGGGTTCCGGCAAAACCAAGGTGCTTACGACGCGCATTGCGCTTCTGATCAACCGCGGTTTGGCGCGTCCTTCGCAGATCCTCGCGGTGACCTTCACCAACAAGGCCGCCCGCGAAATGCGCGACCGACTCTCGGCGATGGTCGACTGCGACCTGCGCCACCTCTGGATGGGCACCTTTCACGGAACGGCGCATCGGATTTTGCGCGCGCATGCCGAAGCGGCCAATCTGCCTCCCACGTTCCAGATCATCGATACTTCAGATCAACTCTCGGTTGTTCGCCGCATCATGAAGGAAATGGGGATCGATCCCAAGATGCGCGATCCCAAGACCGTGCAGTGGGCGATCAACAGCTACAAGGAAAGGGGGCTGCGCGCTGATGCGGTGACCGCCCAGCCCGACGCTCAGCACGCCACGATCTACAAGGTCTACGAAACACGCTGCCAGCGCGAGGGGCTTGTGGACTTTTCCGAGCTGATGCTGCGCTGCGTCGAGCTGCTCGAAGGCAATCAGACGGTGCGCGAGCACTATAACGACCGCTTCAAGTATCTGCTTGTCGACGAATTTCAGGATACCGACTCGCTGCAGTTCCGATTCATCAAGGCGCTGTGCCCGCCCAAGAGCAAGGATGCGTGCGTTTTCTGCGTGGGCGACGACGATCAGTCGATTTACGCCTTCCGCGGCGCCAAGGTGGGCAACATGGCCGACTTCGTCAAGGAGTACAACGTCGGCAAGATCGTAAAGCTCGAGCAGAACTACCGTTCGACCTCACACATTTTGGACGGCGCCAACGCGGTAATTGCCAATAACAAGGACCGCATGGGCAAGAATCTCTGGACCGATGCGGGCGCAGGCGCCAAGATTCGGCTTTATCGCGCCGACGCGGATCTCGAAGAGGTCCGCGCCGTGGTGCAGGATATTCTTGCGGAAAAGCGTACCGGCAAAAAATACGGCGACTTTGCGATTCTCTATCGCAACAACAACCTCTCGCGCAATTTCGAACGGCTGTTGTCGGCAAACGGCATCCCGTACCGCGTTTACGGCGGCCTGCGATTCTTCGATCGTCAGGAAGTTAAGGACGTGGTGGCTTATCTGCGCGTGCTTGCCAACGCCGACGACACGAGTCTGCTGCGCATCATCAACCAGCCTCCGCGCGGCATTGGTGCAACCACCGTCGAGCGCGCCACGGCAATGGCTACCGCTCAGGGCACGACCATTTGGGAGGTGCTCGCCGAATCCGAGTCGGTTCCCGAAATTCGCCGCGCGCACGCTTTTGTGCAGTTGGTGGAGGATATGGTGGCGCAGGCCGAAGGAAAGAGTTTGCCGGAACTCATCACGCTCGTGAGCAAACTTTCCGGCCTCGAGGCGTTCTACCAAAAGCAGCAGGACGCTGACATCCGTCTGGAAAACTTGGGCGAACTTGTCAACGCCGCCGTGGGCTACTGCGAAGAAAACGGCATTGATGCGGATGCGCCGGCGCTTGAGCCCGTGCCGGGCGGCACCATGTCGCCTCTGGACGGGTTCCTGTCGCAGGCTGCGCTTGAGCCCGACGACAAAAACGCGCAGGAAGACCCCGATGTGGTGCGTCTGATGACGGTGCACGCATCAAAGGGGCTTGAATTTCCTTACGTTTACCTCACGGCGCTTGAGCAGGATCTCTTTCCGCATTCGAGCCGCGATTCCGAAAACCCCGAAAAGGATCTTTCCGAAGAACGGCGCCTGATGTATGTCGCGATGACGCGCGCGCGGCGCAATCTGTGGATCAGTTGGGCGAGAAGCCGCATGATGTGGGGCGAAACGCGTCCTCAGCTATGCTCTCAGTTCATCAATGAGATTCCGGCCGAACACGTCGAAAAGCTCTACGACGAAAAGGAGGAAGACGATTCGGACGACGATTGGGGCGACGTCAATCAATGTTGGGAGGATCGCCGCTCCGGTTATGGGCGGGGAGCGGGCAGCTACGGCTCCGGTTATTCGCGCTCAGGCAGCTGGAAGGGCGCACGCAGCACGGGTTACTCCGGCTACGGGGCGGATTCGTACGGCAGCCGCCGCACCTCGGGCTACGGCTCAAGTTCGTACTCGCGGGCACCGAGTGGAAGCGCTGCCAAGAATCTGCATTCAGACTCCTGGAAGATGGCCGGCGTGCTGAAGGCAAGCGACCTCATTAAGAAAAAGGCGGCAACTGCAGGAGGCTTTACCGTCGGCGACCGCGTCGAACATCCGACGCTCGGCCGCGGTCGAATCACGGCGATTCTTTATCCCGAAAAACCCTCCGAAACCAATCTCGAGATCGAGTTCGAGGGCGCTGCCGGCAAGAAGAGCCTGAAACTGATGTTCGTGCAGGAAAAGCTCAGGAAAATCTGACGCCGACGACAGGCCGGCGTTACCGAATGCCGGCCTGAACGCGATTGAAGTAGCCCTGCTTGTTGCGAGCCTTGCCCGAAACGGATTCGATCGTCACCTTCCAGAAGGTGATGAAGCGGTTGCCCTTGGCGTAGTAGTCTTCAATGGCTTCAAGGCCCGCCTGCGGCACATGACGCAGACAGAACGCCGTGGCGACGCGGCGCTTTTCGTCTTCATCGACCACGGCCGAGATGCGGCCTGAGACAATCGCGGAGGCGTAGTTGACCGAAAAGTCGTGCGGCAGTTCGTCGGCAGCTGTCTCGGCACGACCGACCCAAACGAGCGAGACCTTGTTGTTTTGCTGAACGTTTTGGCAGCGTCTGCCGTTGACGTTGCTTGAGCTGTGAAAGTAGACGGCGCCGTCGATGAGCGCTGCCGTTATAGGTGTGGCATAGGGAGTGCCCGAAGCGTCGACCGTGGCGATCACGCAGTGCGGCGTATTTTTAATGACTTCAAGGGCTTCTTCTCTCGTCAATTCCCGATCCTTGCGGCGCATCGGCCGTTCGGTGCTTTGCTGTTGCGTCATATGGGTCCTTACTCAATACGAAACGGTGACGGCTCAAATCCGTTGACTTCCGAAGTCTAACCGCAAAACGAACTCGAACAGCGAGTACGCACGCCCCGACGGTTTTGTAAGCAAAAGAAAAGCGCCTCAGGCACGAGCCCTCGGCGCTTTGCGAACGTTCGCGTTCGATCAAGCAAAATTACTTGATGCGGCTGCGGTATTCGTTCGTGCGGGTGTCGATTTCGATCTTGTCGCCCGTGTTCACGAAAGCGGGAACGTCGAGCGTGAAGCCGGTCGCCAGGCGAGCGGGCTTCATGACCTTGCCGGAGGTGTCGCCCTTGACGGCAGGTTCGGTGTAGACGACTTCACGGACGAGCATCGTCGGCAGTTCGATGCCGATCACGCGGCCTTCGTAGAAGACGGCTTCCGCAGTCAGATCTTCCTGCAGGTACTTCTTGGCGTCTTCCATCGTGTCTTCGTCGACTTCGTACTGGTTGTATTCGCTGTCCATCCAGACGTAGTGCGGATCGGCGAAGTAGGAGTAGGTCACTTCCTTGCGTTCGAGGATGATGTCTTCGAACTTGTCGTCGGCACGGTAAACCGTTTCCGTCACGGCGCCGTTGAGAAGATTCTTCATCTTCATCTTGACGGTGGAGGCGCCACGGCCGCCCTTGGAGTATTCGGCCTTCAGGACAACCATCGGATCCTTGCCGACCATGAACACGTTGCCGGAACGCAGCTCTTGCGCGGTCTTCATAATGTGTGTATTCCTTGAATTAAAAAGTTTTGACGCACGCCCGAAAAGAGCGCATGAAAAATTCTGCGCGCCGGGCTTTCAAAATTCTTGAGAACTCAACATTTTAGCTTGTTTTCTGCCAATTTGGAAATGCTCTGCGCAAGAGTCGGTAGTGAAAAAAGCGTCTGCTTCCACCGCGCTGCGCCGAGCGTCAATTCCTGCAGGCAGTCCCGCCAAGCAGCCCACGCGCCGGGGTTTTCGGCGCCGTTGTTCACAAAGGCTTCCAAATCGAGCCACGGTTTGCGTGCCGTTTCGGGTAGAGCCTGCGTATAGAGCTCGGCAAAGGCCGCAAGCTTTGTTAAATGCGTGTCTTCCGTTTGCGGGTAGAGCGTCCAGATCATCGGCACGCCCGCAAGCTGAGCGCGCAGCACGCTGTCTTCGCCGCGAATGAGCGCTGCATCGCACGCAAGCAGCACGTCGTCGAACACGTCCTGCGGCACCATTGGTGCCTGTACGAAGCGCACGTGTGAGGCTTTAGCCTGATCGAGAGCTTTTTTCAGTGTCTCGGAGGCTTTGCCCGGAGCCGCCAGAATCTGCACGGGACGGGGATCGGCTGCAAGCATCCGCGCAAACTCTTGAACGGGCATTTCCGGGTAGGTGAAAAAGTAAAGCGTAAACGGATGATCGAGCTGCGCGCCGAATGCTTCAAAAAGACGCTTTCTGACTTCGTTCTTGCGAGCGGGGTTCATCTTTTTCTCAAGGCCGCGCTCGCGGTTGATGCCGCTTGTCTTCTCGGAAAAGCCCGGGAAAAGGAACGTCTTGTCGTAGCCGTAGCGAGGATGCGGACTCGGAAGGCCGTTTCCTTCTTCGGCGTACTTTTCGGCGGTGAGATAGTCGAGCGCAAAGACGGCGCAGGGACAAGACTCAACACGCTGCGCAATCGCGGCTTCGTATATATCCGGCAGCCGGCAGGAAAAAAGCTCGATTACGACATCGGCGGCTTTTCCGTTCCATGGTTCGAAGGGGCGCGAGGGATCGTTTTCCAGCCAGTCGCAGACCACGACGCGCCCGGCCTGAGATTCGCTCATCTCGGAAACGGTCGAGGGCACGATCGCGGAGAGCACCGCCGCATCGTCTATGATTAGGCGCACGGCCCAGCCGTACTCGACGGCAAGCGATTTAGCGAGCCGCCAGGAAACGCCCGCGTCGCCGTAGTTGTCGATGACGCGGCAGAACATGTCGCACGTGCGCATGCGCTTTCACTCCCAAACACGAATAGAGACAAGAAACCGAAATGATGTCAGCAATCAGTGCCGACAGCAACAAAGAAGTGCTTGCCGGCCTGCCGAGCCTGCCCGGCGTGTACCGCTATTTCGACGCGGCGGGCACGTGTCTGTACGTGGGCAAGGCGCGCGACCTGAAGCGCCGCGTTTCGAGCTACTTCCGCAAAACGGGACAGAGTCCGCGCATCGCGCTGATGGTGCAGAAGATTGCGCGGCTCGAGACCACGGTCGTGCGCACCGAGGCCGAAGCGCTGCTGCTTGAAAACAATCTCATCAAGACGCTTGCGCCCAAGTACAACATTCTGTTTCGCGACGACAAGAGCTACCCGTACCTCAAAATTTCCGAGGGGCCGTTTGCGCGTGTGAGCTATTACCGAGGCGCTGTGGACCGCAAAAGCCGCTACTTCGGGCCGTATCCCAACGGCTCGGCCGTGCGCGAGGCCATCGGCGTGCTGCAGAAGGTCTTTCACTTGAGAACCTGCGAGGAGGCGGTCTTTCGCAACCGGTCGCGCCCGTGCTTGATGGGTCAGATGGGGCGCTGCTCGGCGCCCTGCATCGGGCGCATCAATGCTGCGGAATACGCTAAGGACGTCGACGATGCGTGCGCTTTTCTGCGGGGAAAGACCGATGAAATCATGGAGGAACTCACCGACGCGATGATGAACGCCGCCGAAGATCGGCGCTACGAAGAAGCAGCCGTGCTCCGCGATCGGATCAGTCTGCTCAGGGACGTCATGCATCAGCAGGCGGTTGAAACGACCGGCGGCGACACCGATGCCGACATCATCGCCGTGCTGGTCAAAAACGGCGCGGCGTGCGTCAATTTGGCCGTGGTGCGCGGCGGACGCCATTTGGGCGACCATGCCTACTTTCCCGATTTTGCGCGCGGCACGGGCGACGAACTGTCCGAAGGCGAAGTTTTTGAGGCGTTCATTGCGCATCACTACTGCAACGTGCCCGTGCCGGATACCGTAATTTCGCAGGCTGCCGACGATCCGGCTGCGGCTGCGCAAACACTTTCGACGCTTGCCGGCCGCAAAATCGCCTTCGTGCACGAACCTCAGCTGACGCGGCGCAAGTGGTACGAAATGGCCGTCACCAATGCCGTCATTGCGCTTGACCGCCACATTGCCGAAAGCGCGGGCGAAGCCAAGCGCATCGACGATCTGATTACAGTGCTCGGGCTTGAATTGACGCCCGAGGAGCGCGCGGCTCTCCGAATCGAGTGCTTCGATATTTCGCACACTGCCGGCGAAGCGACGCAGGCCTCCTGCGTCGTGTTTGAAGGCAGCCGCATGAACAGTGCCCTCTATCGGCGCTTCAATATTGAAGGCGTTACTCCCGGCGACGACTACGCGGCCATGCGCCAGGTGCTTGAGCGCCGCTACGCACCGGTTGCTCGAGGGGAAGCCAGGTTGCCGACGCTGGTGCTCGTTGACGGCGGGCGAGGCCAAGTGCATATGGCGAAAGACGTCTTCAACGAACTCGGACTTGATATTTCCGTGATTGTGGGTGTTGCCAAGGGCGAGGGACGCAAGACGGGCCTTGAAACGCTCATTTTTGCCGACGGGCGCGAGCCGTTGGTGCTCGGCAGCCTCAGCCCCGCTTTGATGCTTGTGGCGATGATCCGAGATGAGGCGCATCGCTTTGCTATAACCGGCATGCGCGCCAAGCGCAGCAAAACGCGCCAGACGAGCCGTCTGGAGGACATTGCCGGAATCGGTCCGACGCGCCGCCGTAAACTCCTTACGCATTTCGGGGGTATGAAAACCCTGAAGAATGCGAGCATAGAAGATATCGCTAAAATTGACGGCATTTCGCGCAAGCTTGCCGAACAGATCTATTCACAACTGCATGGGGCAGACGGTGCCTGACAAACGCTTCAATATTCCGATGGCGCTCACCTGGGCGCGCATTGCCTTTATTCCCTTGATCGTCGGTGTTTTCTACGTGCCCGACGTCCTGATGGGACCTCACGTCAAAAATCTTCTGGCTTGCGTGATGTTCGTGGTTGCCGCCATCACGGATGCCCTGGACGGCTACATTGCCCGCCGCTACAACATGATGACCAATATGGGAGCGTTTCTCGACAGCGTTGCCGACAAGCTCGTTGTTTGTTCGGCCATTGTGGTGCTGCTTGCGTTTGACCGCGTCGACATGCTCGTGGCGCTCATCATCGTGGGCCGCGAGATCGCCGTGACGGCGCTGCGTGAATGGATGGCTAAGATCGGGGCGGCGGCAAGTGTAAAGGTCAACTGGTTCGGCAAGATCAAAACGATTGCGCAGATGACCGCCATTCCCATGCTTCTCTTTCACGATCCGCTTTTCGGTCTGCCGATTGCGATGATCGGTACGGTGCTTATCTACATTGCCGCCATTCTGACGATCTATTCGATGTGCGTCTATATGTCGGCCGCTTGGCCGCATCTGCAGCGTCAGGACGAAAAATAAGGCTCGGTTTCGTCCACACCTTCCTTGCGTTCGTTTTGTTTTCTATCGTACTATCACCAAAACTGATAGTATGATAGAAAAAATCGTTCGTCGGAGGAAAAAGTGATAGAAAAATTGCCGGAATCCGAAGATGTCCGTGTCGAGTTTAAGGAAGACTGGACCGAAACGGCAAAAAAAACGCTGATTGCTTTTGCGAATACACTCGGTGGAGACCTCTATTTCGGGATAACCGATGCTGGCGAGGCAAAAGGACTCGGCAAAAAAGAAGTCGATGCGATTTCCCGTTCGGTCCTTCAATTTTGTCGGGCCGGAGCTGAACCTGTCATGACCGACATTGTCTCTACGAAGGTAGTGACCGCAGGTAACGGCGGTTATCTGCTGCGAGTGTCGGTACAGCCCGGTTTGAATCGGCCATATGCTTTCAAAGGGAAACGCTACACGGGTGGCGCCTATGTCCGAGACGGTTCAATGTCGGTCTGCGCTACTGAAGAAGAGATTCGCGACATGATTCGAGATAGTGCACCCGAGCCGTGGGAATCGCGCTTAAGTCGGCAAACAGACTTGTCATTCGGCGAAACGGCCGATATTTTCAAAAAATACAACGTCGGTTTTTCTCCTGCGCACTACCTGCGACTCGGCTTGGTCGACGACGGAGGTCGTTACACTCAATTGGGAGAACTTCTCTCCGACCAAAACCGAACCAAGCTTGTGGTCGGAACTTTTTCTCAGGATGAGGCCTCGCTCGCTGTTCGTGAATTTTCCGGATCGCTGGTCAAACAAATTGACCGGGTTTTCGACTTGTTTGCCGAGCT
>USBS01000042.1 GCA_900552915.1 uncultured Sutterella sp.
TATGCGACGGTTGCTCGCGTGCGATTGGCCGGTGTCGAGCTTGACGCAAAGGATCCGAATAAGGCCAAGGCGGTGCTTGACGCCATTGACGCGACTCAGGCCGAGCTGCCGCTTGTGCTCGATCGCCGCGGCGACGTGCTGCTTGCCTTGGGTGATGCCGAAGGTGCGCGCAAGTGCTGGGAGCAGGCCATGGAGCGCGACCGCGCTTCGGGCGAGCTGCTGGCGCTTTTGAGCCTCAAGATTCAGGCGTTGCCTGAAAAGAAGTCCTAAGAAGAATTGTTTTCGTAAAGCGGTGGTTCTTTCTGAAGAAAAGTCCGCCGCTTCGCACATCGGAGTATGTCAGTGAACATCCCATTCAAACGCGCCGCTGTGGCGGTTGCCGCCCTTTGCGGTTTGGTTCTTGCGGGCTGCAGCTCGACTTCTCATGAACCCGCCGAGCTCGAGGACATTCAGGAGCTCGTTGAGGCCGACAGCGTCTGGTCGCAGTCCGTGGGCGAAAGCGTCACGGGTTTGATCACGCCCGCCGTGACGCAGTCGGGCATTTATACGGCAGGCGGCAACACCATCACCAAGATCGACCCCAAGACGGGCGACGAGGAGTGGCAGGCTGAAGCCGACGCGGATATTTCTGCGGGTGTGGGCAGCGACGGCGAATTCGTTGCCGTCGGCACCGTCAAGGGTGAAGTCGAAGTGTTCGACGCCACCGGCAAGAAGCTTTGGACAGCTCGTCTTTCTTCCGAAATGAGCGTACCGCCGCTTGTGGGGGCGGGCTTTGTCATCGTGCGTACGGCCGACACCCGCATCACGGCTTTTGATGCGGCCTCCGGCGAACGCCGTTGGCGTTATCAGTCGCAGGTGCCGGCTTTGACCGTGCGTGCGGCTTCCCAGATGCGATTCTCGCCTGCGGGCATTCTCGTGGGTCAGGCCAACGGGCGTCTCCTTGCGCTCGACGGCCAGGGCAAGGCGATTTTCGACATTGTGGTTGCCCAACCCAAGGGCATCACCGAAGTCGAACGCTTGTGCGACGTGGTGGGCACCCCGCTTGTGGATCAGAACATGATGTGCGCGGCAGCCTTCCAGGGCGGTATTTTGTGCATCAGCGCCAGAGACGGCCGCCCCCTGTGGCGCACGGCGGTTGACGCCGTGAGCGGCCCCGTCACCGACGGCGGCCGTGTGTATGTAACAACGGCTCGAGGCGAAATCAACGCCTATGACTATGTCACGGGTGAACTCGTCTGGCAGAATGCCGGCCTTTTGTGGCGCTCTCCCTCGGCTGTTGCCGTTTTGGACGATGTGATCGCCGTCGGCGACTATGACGGCGTGATTCACTTCCTCGATCCGAAGACGGGTAAGTTCGTCGGCCGCACTTCCGTGAGCGGCGCCGTGCGCGTGGCTCCGATTTCGCTCGGCAGAGGCGCGCTTTTCCAGACCGATGAAGGACAGTTGTCCTACATCACCATTGCCAAATAACAGATAAGACCGGTTCTATGCTTCCTGTTGTCGCTCTCGTCGGACGCCCCAATGTCGGCAAATCGACGCTCTTTAACCGTTTGACGCGCAGTCGCGATGCGATTGTGGCGGATTTCCCGGGCCTCACCCGAGACCGTCAATACGGTCAGGGGCGTGTGGGGCCGCGTCCATACATCGTGATCGACACGGGCGGCTTTGAGCCCGTCAAGTCCGAGGGCATCGTTCGCGAAATGGCCGATCAGGCGGAAGCCGCGATTGCCGAAGCCGATGTGGTGATTTTCGTCACCGACGCCCGATCGGGGCTTACGCCGCATGATGAACGCATCATGCAGCGTCTGCGCACCTGCGAGCGTCCCATTTACCTTGTGGTAAACAAGTGCGAAGGACTGGCCGTGGAGCATGCGGCCGAGTTCTACGAACTCGGCCTCGGCGAGCCGATTCGCATTTCGGCTACGCACGGCCACGGCGTGGCTGCGCTCATGAACAAGGTTCTGAGCGAACTGCCCGAAACATTCGACGAGCCCGAGGAAGAGGAAAATCCGGATGCTCCAAAGCGCATCAAGGTGTGTTTGGCGGGGCGTCCCAATGTCGGTAAGTCGACGCTTGCCAATGCGCTTTTGGGCGAAGAACGCCTCATCGCGTATGACATGCCGGGCACGACGCGCGACGCTATCAAGGTCGACTTTGAGCTCGACGGCGTGCCGTTCCGTTTGATCGACACAGCCGGTTTGCGCCGCAAAGGACGCGTTTTTGAGGCGATCGAAAAGTTTTCCGTCGTCAAGACTTTGCAGGCCATCGAAGACTGCAACGTCTGCATTCTGGTGCTCGATGCTACCGAGGGCATTGCCGCTTCGGACGCTCAGATTGCCGGCTATGCTCTGGAAGCGGGCCGCGCTCTGGTCGTCGCCGTCAACAAGTGGGACGGTGTGGACAGCTACAAGCGCTCCATGGTGGATCTGGACATCGAACGCAAGTTCCACTTCCTGCGTTGGGCGCGCTTCATTCATATTTCGGCCCTGAAGCGCAACGGCCTCAATCACCTGATGAAGGCCGTTAAGGATGCGCACGCGGCAAGTTTTGCCAAGCTCTCGACGCCTCGCTTGACGCGCGTCATGATGGCGGCGGTCGAGCAGCAGCAGCCCCCGCGTGTGGGCCGCACGCGCCCCAAACTGCGCTATGCGCACCAGGGCGGCATGAATCCGCCGGTGATTGTCATTCACGGTAACAGTCTCGAGGCTGTAAGCGACAGCTACAAGCGCTACCTTGAGGGCGTTTTCCGCGAGGCCTTCAATTTGGCCGGTACTCCTTTGCGTGTGGAATTGAAAACCAACCGCAATCCCTACGCAGAGGACGACAAGAAAAAGTAACCGCAATTTCCGCCGCAGAAGGATCTGCAACATTTTGCGCATAAATTTGCTCGAGTTGCCGCCTTCTGCAAGGATAAATCTGCGCTACTATCGGTTCAGCGGTTCTCCCGCAGTACTTTTTTTCGAGAACCGATTTTCGGGCAGTCCATTCGGCTGTGAGCCCCGACGGGCGTGCGGCCGCGTGCTGAGAACAACAAAACAACAATTTACGCGTGCTTAGATGCGTCGGTCTCGTAGGGGAGCATCGACGCCTGCCGAAGGCACGCCGGAGAATACAAAATGGCAAACAGAGGACAGCTTCTTCAGGATCCGTTCCTGAACGTTCTGCGCAAGGAACACATTCCGGTTTCGATCTATCTCGTCAACGGCATCAAACTTCAGGGACAGGTCGAGTCCTTCGATCAGTACGTGGTGCTGCTGCGCAATACCGTGACGCAGATGGTCTACAAGCATGCAATCAGCACCGTGGTGCCCACGCGTGCCGTGAGTATTCCCAACACCGGCACGGTTCTCCCGGACTAAATTGACGAAATTTCAGTTTGACAGCGCGCGGGAAGCTGAGGCGGCCCGCGCTTTTCTTGTGACGGTCGCTGTCGGCCGCGAACGACATTTCGATGCCGGTGAAGAACTCACCGAGCTCGTGCGCTCCGACAATCTCGAACCCGTGGGGCTTATTCAGGCTCGTCGCGACAAACCCGATCCGGCCACCTATCTCGGCAGCGGAAAGATTGAAGAAATCAAGATGCTTGCCAAGGGGGCAGGGGCGGACTGCATCGTTTTTGATGCGGCTTTGTCGGCAGCCCAACAGCGAAACATCGCCAACGTCACCGAACTGCCGGTGCTTGATCGCACCGAGCTTATCCTTGAAATCTTCCGGCGCCGCGCCAAGAGTAAGGAAGGTCGGCTGCAGGTGGAGCTTGCCCGACTTGAGCATCTTTCCACGCGCCTTGTGCGCGGCTGGACGCACTTGGAGCGCCAGCGCGGAGGCCTGGGAAAAACGGGCGGGCCCGGTGAAAAGCAGATCGAACTTGACCGCCGCATGATCGGCGCACGCGTAAAGCTGCTGCGGGAACAGTTGAAGAAACTTTCTCGGCAGCGCGACACGCAGCGCCGCTCACGCATAAAGGGCGATACGCCTACGGTGAGTCTGGTGGGCTACACCAACGCGGGTAAATCGACGCTCTTTAACCGGCTTGTGCGCGAAAAAGCCTACGCGGCCGATCAACTCTTTGCTACGCTCGATACGACGGCGCGCCGCTGTTGGGTAAGCGACGAGCAGACCGTGGTGCTTTCGGACACGGTCGGGTTTATTCGCGGTTTGCCTCATCAGCTTGTGGAGGCCTTCAAGTCGACGCTGGACGAAACCGTGCACGCCGATATCCTGCTGCACGTGGTCGATTCGGCTTCGACCGTACGCGAGGAGCAGATGGCGTCTGTCGCGACGGTTTTGGGCCAGATCGGCGCCGACGAGATTCCGCAGATCGTTGTTTACAACAAGTGCGATTTGTCGGGCCTTGAGCCCGCCGTGCAGCGACGTCCCGACGGCACGGTCCGTTCGGTGACGGTAAGTGCCGTCACGGGCGCCGGAATCGAACTGCTGCGAGAAGTGCTTGCCGAGGCGGCCGAGCGCGTGCGTGAAGAAAATGCGAGCGTGCCGCGCGAGCTTGAATTCTGGGAAGAAGAAAAGCGAGAGGTCAAAAGCGACGACGATGCGCTCAAGGAACTAGAGGCGCTGCTGTAATTGCAAAAAATCTTTAAAAGAGTAAGTAGAACGGCCGCAGACGGCAGGGTGCCGCACGGGCCGATGCTAAACTGCAGAAACCGTCCGCAGTTTCAGTGAAAGTTCGACTTTTGTGCGGACGAAACGAACGCGATACATTCAACAATCGACAGGAATACCTCATGTCATTCAATGACCCGCAGTGGGGCCGTTCAGCGGGATCCGACAAGCCCCGCGATGACGAGCAGGACAAGCAAAATACCGACCGTACGCCGGAATCAAGCCGCGACGAAGAGGATCGCCGTCAAGACGACGATCGACGCTCGGCGGATGCCGGCCGAGGCAATTTCGACAATTCCCGCCGTTCCGGGCAGGGCGAAGGCAACGACCTCGATCAGCTCTGGAACGATTTCAACCGCATGATCAATTCGATTTTGGGCGGCGGCCGCAATGACAATCGTTCTTCCGAACGTCAGCAGAGTTGGCGCGACGAACGGCGTGCCGACAACGAAGTGCCCGAAGAACCGAAGAATTGGCGGGAAGACGACGCTGTGCCGCCTCCGCCGAAGTGCCCCGTGTCACGCCGCAACTCGGGCTTTGATCCGAAGGCGTTCTCGGGGCGCGGCCTTTCCGCGCTGTTGGGCATCGCCGTCATCGGTTGGCTTGCGACGGGCATCTACATCGTGCCCGAAGGTCAGATCGGTGTTGTCACAACCTTCGGCAAGTACACGCAAGACAGTGCTGCCGGCATCAACTGGCGCATGCCTTGGCCCGTTCAGGACGTTGAAATTGTCGACGTCTCGAGCGTGCGCAAGGCCGAAATCGGCATGCGCGGCACCACGCAGCGCCTCAAGGAAGCGCTGATGCTCACCGACGACGAAAACATCGTCGACGTGATGTTCAACGTGCAGTACCGCATTAAGCCGCATGCCGCCAAGGATTTCCTCTTCCGTAGCCGCGATCCGGATCGAAGCGTCTTTGACGCGGCCGAATCGGCGATGCGCGAAGTGGTCGGCCGCAAGACGATGGACTCGGTGCTCTTTGAAAGCAAGCAGGAAATCGCTTCGGCCGTGCAGGTTGCCATGCAGGCGATGCTCGATCGTTATCAGACGGGCATCGAAGTGATGAGCGTGGCCATTCAGAATGCTCAGCCGCCGCAGCAGGTGCAGGCCGCCTTTAACGACGCCGTCAAGGCCGGTCAGGACCGCGAGCGTCAAATCAACGAAGGTCAGGCCTATGCCAACGCCGTTGTGCCCGTGGCCCGAGGCATGGCTTCGCGTCTGAATCAGGAAGCCGAGGCCTACAAGGCCCGCGTGGTGCAGACCGCCCGAGGCGATGCCGAACGCTTTGAAAAGGTGCTTGCCGAATACGAAAAGGCGCCGCAGGTGACGCGCGACCGCATCTATATCGACGCGATGCGCGATGTGTACAGCAACACCAAGAAGGTGTTGGTGGAAACCAAGGGTGCGAGCAACCTTCTTTACCTGCCGTTTGACAAGCTCCTCGAGCAGAGTGCCGCAACGGCCGTCAAGCAGACTCAGAACACATCCGCAACTGTCGGCTCCTCCGTGGCGCCGACGGTTCAAAGCGCCCCGCAGCCCGAAGCTTCGCGCACGCTCGTTCGCGATCGCGGCCGCTGATTGAGGGAGGATTAAGAAAATGAAGAAACTGACTTCCCTCATTGCGGCTGCCGTGGTGGCCGTCGGCGCTGCCGAACTGTGCCTGTATACCGTGGGCGAACGCGAATACGCGCTGGTGTTTGCTCTGGGCGAACTGCGCGAAGTAAAAAGCGAGCCGGGTTTGTATGTGAAGCTTCCCGCGCCGCTGCAGAACATCGTCTATCTCGACAAGCGCATTCTCACGCTTGACGCTCCCAATGCCGATCTCGTGCAGACGAGCGAAAAGAAGAATCTGTTGATCGACAGCTTCGTGCGTTGGCGCATCTCCGATCCGCGCAAGTACTGGGTGTCCTTCATCGGCAACGAACGCGCGGCCGAAGACCGCGTTGCGGCGCTTCTGCGAGACGTTCTCAACCAGACCGTCAACCGCAGAACCGTCAACGAAATCACCTCACGCGAACGCGAAAAGGCGATGAATGAAATTCAGAAGGGACTGCAGGCCCGCGTGCAGGATATCGGCATCGACATCGTCGATGTGCGTCTGAAGCGCGTCGACTTCACCCCGGAAATTTCCGAATCGGTGTACCGCCGCATGGAAGCCGAGCGCAAGCGTGTTGCAAGCGAAGAACGCAGCAAGGGTGCGGCCGCGGCCGAACGCATTCGTGCTCAGGCCGACCGCGAACGCGAAGTGATTCTTGCCGACGCGTACCGTGACGCTCAGAAGATCAAGGGTGAGGGCGACGCTCAGGCCAATGCCATCTACGCCGAAGCCTTCGGGCGAAATCCCGAATTTGCGAAGTTCTACCGCAACATCGAGGCCTACAAGCAGACGTTCGGCAAGTCCTCCGACATGATCGTGCTCGACGGCAGCAACGAATTCTTCGACTACCTCAAGAGCTCGAAGAAGTAAGGTGAGCAAGGCGGCTCGGCGATGAAGACACTTGTGTTGGCGCTTTGCTTCATGGCGGTCTTTGAGGGCATCATGCCGCTTGTGGCGCCCGGCAAATGGAAGCAGGCCGTGCGGACGGCGGCCGAACTGCCCGACGGCGTTTTGATGCGCGTTGCGGCCGTGTTGGTTGCCGGCGGCCTTGCCTGCGTTTGGCTTGTCATGCTCTATTGGAAGTGATCGATATGACCAGTTGGCTTATTCCGGAAAATTTTGCGGATATTCTGCCGCGCGAGGCGCGCGTGCTCGAATCGATGCGCCGCCGCTGCCTTGATCTATTCAAGGTACACGGCTTTGAACTCGTGCAACCGCCGATGGTCGAATACGTCGACTCGCTTCTGACGGGAAGCGGCAGCGATCTCGACAACAGCACGTTCAAATTCATGGATCCGGGCACGGGTCGCACGATCGGCATCCGGGCCGACATGACGCCGCAGTGCGCCCGCATCGATGCGCATATTCTCGGACGCAAAGGCGTGAGCCGCTTGTGCTACGCCGGCAGCTGTCTGCACGCGCGTCCGATGCATCCCCTCGCAAGCCGCGAACCCGTGGTGGCGGGCGTTGAGCTCTTCGGTGCGAGCGGCATTGAGGCCGATGCCGAAATCATGACGCTTGCCGTGCGTACGCTCAAAAAACTCGGCATCGAGTCCGTGCATCTCGATATCGGACATACGGCCGTGCTGCGTGCGCTTTTGGGCGAGCGCATCACCGAAGAAAGCGTGCATGCCGTCGTGCGTGCGCTGCGCATGAAGGATCCGGTGGCTCTCAAGGCGGCCGCCTCGAGCTTTGAAACTGAAGTGCAGGATGCGCTACAGCTTTTGCTGCGTACCTTCGGGGATGTTTACGTGCTTGATATCCTTGAGCGTGAATTGCCGCAAAAGCCTGAAATTCAGGCGGCTTTGCGCGAAGTTCGCACTCTCGCGGCTTTGTGCGGCGCCGACGAAGTGAGCGTAGATTTTTGCGATGTTCACGGCTATCAATATCTGACCGGCATTACTTTTTCGGTCAACATACCCAATTATGCTCAAGCGGTTTTGCGCGGCGGGCGCTATGATGGCGTTGGTTTGGCTTTCGGCCGTTCCCGCCCTGCCTGCGGCTTTACCGTGTATTTGCGTGCACTGGCCGGTCTGCAGGTGGATCGCTCGCACCGTCCCGAAGCGGTTGTGGCGAGGGGGGCGCTTGCTCGCGATCTCGAAGAACAGGTCGAGGCCTTGCGCGAAGCAGGGCACATCGTCGTTCGCCTGCTGCCGGGTGAGCGCGACGAGGACGTGCTCGAACAATTTGTGATTACGAAAGAATTAATTAGAACCTCTTCGGGCTTTGAACTCAAAGCTCTTTGAATTCCGGATGGAAGGAGTCCAAATGTCGAAAAATGTCGTGGTAATCGGCGCCCAGTGGGGTGACGAAGGCAAGGGCAAGGTTGTCGATTGGCTCACGGAGCGCGTCGACGGCGTTGTTCGCTTCAATGGCGGCCATAATGCCGGCCACACCCTCGTGATCAACGGCGCAAAGACGATTCTGCGTCTGATTCCCTCGGGCATCATGCACCCGACTTCCCGTTGCTATCTTGGCAACGGTGTGGTCTTCTCGCCCGAAGCCTTCTTCTCGGAAATCGAAGAACTCAAGAGCCACGGCGTGGATGCCGAGCCGCGCATTCGCGTCTCGGGCAATGCTCCGCTCATCATGCCGTACCATGTGGCGCTCGACCATGCCCGCGAAGCTGCGCTCGGCGCAAACAAGATCGGCACGACCGGCCGCGGCATCGGGCCGGCCTATGAAGACAAGGTGGCCCGCCGCAGCGTGCGTGTTGCCGACCTCTTTGATCCGGAACGCTTTGCCGAGCGTGTGCGCGCCGTGATGGATCTGCATAACTTCACGCTCAAGAATTACCTCAAGGCCGAGCCGCTCGACCCCGACGAAGTCATTGCCAAGACGCTGTCGTATGCCGACCGCCTGCGTCCGTTGGTTGCCGACATCAGCGCGGAATTGAATGCGCAGATGGACCAGGGCAAGCAGTTCCTTTTTGAAGGCGCCCAGGGTTCGATGCTCGACATCGATCACGGAACCTATCCGTTCGTTACCTCCTCTAACGTGGTGGCGGGTTCTGCCTGCGCCGGTGCCGGCGTTGGTCCGCACCGCCTCAACTACGTGCTTGGCATCACCAAGGCTTACTGCACCCGCGTGGGCTCGGGTCCGTTCCCGACGGAATTGTTCGACGAAGTCGGCGAAGAGCTGCGCCGCAAGGGCAATGAATTCGGCGCCGTGACGGGCCGTCCGCGCCGCTGCGGCTGGTTTGACGGCGCAGCGTTGCGCCGCGCCGTGCAGATCAACGGTCTCACGGGGTTGGCGATCATGAAGCTCGACGTGCTCGACGGCATGAAGACCGTTAAGCTCGGTGTGGGCTACAAGGTAAACGGCGAACCTGTCGATCTCATGCCCTACGGTGCCGATGCTGCCGCCAACTGCGAACCTGTGTACGAAGAATTCGAGGGTTGGAACGAAAGCACCTTCGGTGTTACCCGTTGGGAAGATCTGCCCGAATCGGCTCGCAAGTACCTGCAGCGTCTCTCCGAAGTGGCCGGCTGCCCGATCGCGCTCGTTTCCACGGGCCCCGATCGCAACCAGACGATCCTTCTGAACGACCCGTTCGCTTAATGCGGAGACAAGCCTCGGCCGCAAAAGCGTTTTGGCGGCCGATGGGCTAAAATCGCACCTCAAAGCGAAAACCAAAAGGCGGTTTCCCTCATGGATTCCGCCTTTTGACGTACCAACCACCCAAAAAGTGCTCAAAAAAGAAATGGCTGACTGCACCCACGCCCACTACGATTGGAATACCTACATTGAACTTTGCGAACGGCTCGTAGCCCGTGTGGCCAAGAGCGGCTGGCAGTTTGATTCGTTGCTGTGCCTTGCACGCGGCGGCATGCGTCCGGGCGACTTCTTCAGCCGCATTTACGGCAAGCCTTTGGCGATCATGACCACGAGCTCGTACCGTGAAGCCGCCGGCACCGTGCAGGGTGATCTCGACATTGCCAAGTACATCACGGGCGTCACCGAACTCAAGGGCAAGCTCCTTCTCGTCGACGATCTTTGCGACTCGGGTGAAACCATTCGCCGCGTCGTGCAGCATCTTCGCAACACGTATCCTGAAATCACCGAAATCCGCGTGGCCGTGCTCTGGGTCAAGGCCTGCTCGGTCTTCAAGCCCGATTACAGCGTGATCACCTTCAAGGACAGCCCCTGGATTCATCAGCCCTTCGAGTGCTACGACGATCTCGGCGAAGAGGTGCATCTCAAGAAGTGTCTTGAGAAGTACGGCGACGAACTCTAAAGAGAGCGCGCTCTCACATGATTGACGGCCCCGGAAGAGAAATGCTTGCCGGGGCGTACTATTTTCTGCGGCTAGGACCTGAGTCGTCGCGCAAACGCAGTTTGTGAAAGAAGCTTCAGAAGGGCCGCATTAATGTCCTTCCCACTGGTGGCGAGCACATGGTTGTCCGCAGCGTCGCGGTTGTCGATGCCGATCGAAAGCAGAGCAAATTCCACGCCGTTGGCCTTGAGTAGTGCCTGCATCTTCTTGGAGAAATCGGCGTTGAAGCGGCCGTCGGTAATGATCACGAGGAGTTTCGTTCGCGCGCGAGCGTGCCTAAAGGAATCGCAGGCCCACTGCATGGATTCGACGATTGGGGTCGAACCGTAGGCATCGACGCTGGAAAGCTTTTGCTCAAACAGTGCGGTCGAATCGCGGACGTTTTTGGCGAGCGCTACATGGTCCTCCCCAAGACCGGGGAAGAATGCGACGCGTGTCGAAGTACCCCGGATGCGATCCACTGCACGCACCAATGCGGCCACGGCGACTTTGGCAAGTGTCATCGTGTGCAGACCCATCGAGCCCGACCGATCGACCAGTATGCACAGCTCGGCATCGACGGAGCGTCCCTCGGCGTAGGTTACGAACAACCGGTCGTCGCGAGAGGCGAGAGCATCTATCCAGTCATCCCGCAGTTCGATGCCGTCGCTCGCGATCGTTTCGCCCGCAAAATCGTCGGGAGTTTTCAGAAGGTCGCAGAAGCGACGCGTGAGTGCATCAAGGCCATTTCGTACTTTCTGAAATTCTTGAGCGTAGTCCCCGCGAGCCGTTTGCTGCGGGAGTTGCTTGAAATTGTGCGGCCAAATCCCGACTCGGTACTTGTCATCAGGCTGTCGGCGACTCAGGGCTTTTTCGTCGAAATCCGATGAATCCGGAGCAACAGCCCTAGATTTATTGTCGGGGTCGCTTTTACGATCGGTTTCATAAGCATCGATTTCGTTGAGCATCTGCTGCACAAAACCGCTTTGGCTTTCGTTCGGATCCGCTTCATCGAATAGATTGCCTTGGCTGGTCGCCTGAGCTTGAAGATTTTGGCTGCGCTCGTGTTCTTCACGAACGGCGTCGCGCAAGATGCTGCGAAGCTTTCTTGCGATGCGGACGCTGTCTTTGGTTGATTGAGCCGCCAGCACTTTGAATGCTTCCTGCAGCAGGCGACGTCTTACATCGGTGCGAATGGGTTCGACAAATCGACGTGTGATTTTTAGGTGGCGCAGAGCCCAGCCGTAGCCCAGGTGAGCCATCAGTTCGCAATGCAGCCAGTTGGTCAGAAATTCGGCCAACGGCGTCGGGTGCGTGCACTGGTTGGCAACGCGCAGAGTGCCTCGTGCTTCCATGCTGTCGGCCAGTTGTTCTCGCCAGATGCGGTAACTTTCGGAATGCTTCTCTTCACCGAGACGATCGATGCGGACGTCCTCAATGACATTGAGCAGTCTTTTGGCAAGAGCGTCGAGTCTGCGAACTTCCTTAAAGTCCGTATCCGTGACGTGCATCATCTCGTGAATGCCGCTGCCGAGTGCAAACGTTTCATAAGAGGCATCTCGGGGCGTGATGCTGCCGAGCGAAACGCGAGTGCCGTCGGTGCAGGGGAGGTGATGTGAGACGAACTCAAGATCGGTGCGGCCGCTGAAGTGCCGAAGGAAGATTTGGACCGCCTTTTCACGGTCTTCGGAAGAAAGTTTCTCGGGAGCGGTGAATATCTCGCTGTACATCGTTGCCTCTCTGGGGTCTGAATGTCTCTCGAATGCCGGCATCGGGTGCCGTCGACGCTGCATCATAACAGAAGAAAGTACTGTAAAACGACAGGATCAAACTTTTATCCTTTCCTGTGTTTAGGTATCAATGCCTCGGACAAATCAAGGCAGAAGAAGCATCCAATATGATATGAATAAATAGCTTTATATGAGCTGTTAGCGGTTAAATTTTGACTTATCGATGTGATCGTTTGACAACCGATTACGGTTTCATGAAGAGTAAGAATCGCATTGAAATGATGAGGGGTTGACTACATATAACGGCTTTTATACGAGTTGTTATATCGATACGATACAAATGTAAAAAAAGCCGTTGATGCGGTAAAATTCCCTTGTTTTTCGGGCATTTGCATGAGTTTGCTCGCTCGATTGCCTGCCTGGACAAGGATGTATTCTTCAATGCGGTTCAAACTAATATCGGCAGCATTGCTTCTCGTGTGTGCGGCATGCATGAACACGGCAGCATCGGCTCAGACTTCCGAAGCGGAATTCGATTCTCGTCCGCTGCTGCGGATCGGCTACATCGAAAGAAGTTTTTCGCCTTCCGAACGTCAGGGCTTTCGGGATACGTTTGAGTATTTGCAGAAGGTGCTTCCTCAGTACAAGCTCGAGATCAAGGACTACCTTGTGCGTGATCTCGAGCGAGGCGTACGCAACAACGAATTTGAATTTTTTATTGCGGCCTCCGGTTTTTATCGGCGCGTCTTTCGCCGCGGTCTGAAGGATCTCGCAACGATGACGACGCCCACGGCGCCCGATCCCAACGATGCGGTGGGCACTGTTTTCATGGTGCCCAAGGATTCGCCGGTCAAAACCGTAGCCGACATGAAGGGGTTGCGCGCGGCATCCAACTTTGAGCGAGGCTTTTCGGGTGTGTATGTTCCGCTCGGAGAAATTGCTGCGCAGGGGTTTAATCCCGACAACTTCTTCAAAGAGATTGTTCCGGCAGGCTCGCCCATGAAGCGGCTTTTGCTTGCCGTGCAAAGAGGCGAGGCCGATGTGGCGATGGCGCGCGCCTGTACGGTCGAGGAATTGCAGCAGACCGAACCGGAATTTGTTGCGCAGTTTCGTCCCGTCGGACTGAAGCCGGAGAAAGGTCGTTTTGCCTGTCTGCGTTCCACCGAGCTTTATCCCAATTGGACGTTTGTTGCTACAACGATGGCGCCCTGGCAGGCGAGCCGCGACTTCACGGCGGCGCTGTTGTCGATGCCTGCTACCGAAGGTGGTGTTGCCTGGGGCGTTGCTTCGGACTTTCTGCGGGTCGATGAACTTTACAAGACGCTCAAGGCCGGTCCATACGCCTATCTTCGGATTCAGTCGGTTGGCGATTTTTTTCCGACGCTACTGGCCTTTCATTGCACTCTTTTTGATGGCGGTTGCAGGCCTTTTCTGGCACAACCGACGCGTCAGTCACCTTGTGGATGTGCGTACGCGCGAGCTGCGTTTGGCCATGCAAAAGGAAAAGGATGCGATGGAGGAGATGCAAAGCACCAAGGAGCGGCTTGCACAGTTTGAGCGCATCAGTGTGATCGGTGCAATGTCAAGCCTCATCGCGCACGAAATCAACGGACCGGTGTCGGCGATTTCCAATAGCTGCAGCGCGCTCGAACGTGCGCTTGAAGACGATCCGGACCGCAGCCGTTTACCCAAAACCACAAAATCTTCCATCCGCACAGTTCCGGGCATTTTGTCGCTCTGCCTCCTGACGGATTGCTCCGGCAGGGCAGTCCGGCGCTCAACGGTACTTTCGATTCCAACAGCGCCGTTTGTTTCGGCGCTTCGCTCTCGTCTGAGTGATCGACTTTGACTCGGCCCGTCGGGCTATTCGCAGCAGACTTTCGTCTGCCGCCCCTGTCTCCGTTCTCTG
>USBS01000043.1 GCA_900552915.1 uncultured Sutterella sp.
AAACGGCGCTGTTGGAATCGAAAGTACCGTTGAGCGCCGGACTGCCCTGCCGGAGAAATCCGACAGGAGGCAGAGCGACTAAATGCCCGGGACTGTGCGGATGGAAGATTTGACGGTTTTGGGTAAACGGCCCTCGGCCTTTTTGGAAAACTGTTCGCAACCGAGGATCTCGGTGCAACCGGACTGAAATTCGCCTTGATCGGCAAGCTCAAGCTTGGCGGTGACGCGTCCGCTCAGGAACGCGTCGGCATTGAGTTCGCGCAGCGTGGCGTAATACTCGTCGACACCGCGCAGCTTGGCGGTCATGCCGCAGTCGATGCGGCCGTCGATAGAGGTCATCATGTGGCAGATAACATACGGCTTTTGCATTTTTTTCTCCGATCGGAAGTCTTAAAGCTGAAGGCAGTCTAAGAGCGAACCGCAGCAAAATTTCTCAAAATTTGCGCAGATGCTTGCCTGATCTGCGCAAAAAAGTTTCTGGTGGATTGCTGTTGTCTAAGAGGCTGGTTTGTTCGAATCCGACTCTGCATAACCACGTACCCATCTAGCAAAGTTTCCGTCAGCATCACATGGGTTGGCACAATCTTGTCACGCGGTTTGGCGCAATTTCGTCACGTGATTTGGCTGAGTTTTGCCTCGTGATTTGGCGGATTTTTGCCACGCGGTTTGGCGCAGTGGACTCTGTGCGCAATTCTCGAGTTCCGAACAGAAGCACAGATTCCTCAGCATCAGTTTCTAAGTTTGTACCCGCGAACAAAAAGGGCGGTGGCCGTTGCCAACAGCAGAAGACATGTGGATCCCACAATGCTCAGGGAGAGCCAAGCAGGGAAGTCGCTTACGCCGAAAAAGCCGTACCGAAAGCCGTCGATCATGTAAAAGAACGGGTTGAAAAGCGAAGCCTTCGCCCAGAAGGACGGCAGTTGCGAGACCGAATAAAACACGCCCGAGAGGAAAGTAAGCGGCAGAATGACAAACGTCTGAAACGCCCCGAGTTGATCGTACTTTTCGGCCCAAAGTCCGCAGATGATGCCGAGCCCGGCCATGATGCCGGCGCCGAAAAGCGCAAACATGATCGCCCACAGCGGATGCGCGAGCGGCGGAATGCTCCAAAAGAATGTAGCAAGCAGCACGCCTGTGCCCACGATCAAGCCGCGCGTGACGGAGGCGGCAATGTAGGCCGCTGCAAGCTGCCAACCGGAAAACGGCGGAAGCAAAACGAAGACCATGCTGCCCGTGATCTTGGACTGCAGGATGGAAGAGGCCGAGTTGGCGAAACTGTTTTGCAGCAGCGACATCATCACTAGGCCGGGAATCAGAAAGTCAATGTAGCTCACGCCGCCCAAAACGGTCATCTTTCCTTCGAGCACTTTGCCGAAGACCAGAAGGTAGAGCACGGAAGTGAGGATCGGCGCGAGGATCGTCTGCAGCGCAATTTTGCGAAACCGCAGGATTTCCTTTTCAAACAGCGACCAAAAGGCGGCGCGTGCGTTGTAGTGAAGAGGCTGAGGGTGCATAACGGTTTAGTTTTGAGCGGTAAGGCGCAGAAAGACTTCTTCGAGATTGGCTTGGCCGACGTGAACGATTTCGATGCGGCAGCCGCTCTCTTGCAGAGCAAAGAGAAGATCGGTGAGGTCTTGGGCATCCGTAAAGGAGGCGCACCTTACGTTGTCATCCATAGACTCGAACGTGTAGTCGGGCAGCTGCGGCAGCGCGCCTTCGAGAAGTCGAAACTGAAGCCGATTGCCTGAAAAGCGAGAAAGCAACGATTGTGTATCGTCAATCGCTGCCACTTTGCCGTGATTCAAAAGCGCAATGCGGCGGCACAGGGCCTGCGCTTCCTCCAGATAGTGGGTGGTGAGCACAATCGTGTGACCGTGATCATGGAGTTCTCGCATGAAGTCCCAGATGCGGTGCCGCAGCTCAATGTCGACGCCTGCGGTGGGCTCGTCGAGCACGATCACGGGAGGCCGATGCACGAGCGCCTGCGCAATGAGCACGCGCCGCTTCATGCCGCCCGACAAGCGCGAGACGCGGGCGTTTGTTTTTTCGGTGAGCTCGAGCCGATCGATGAGTGTGTCGATCCATTTGCCGTTGTCGCGAAGTCCGTAGTAGCCGCTTTGCTGCTGCAGAATTTCCTTGACGGTGAAAAACGGGTCGACCGTGATTTCCTGCGGGACGATGCCGATGGCCATCTTGCAGTAGCGATAATCGTCCCGGATGTTGCGGCCCAAAATTTCAACCGATCCGCCGTCGGGCTTGATCAGCGCGCCGAGCGCCGAAATGAGCGTGCTTTTGCCTGCTCCGTTGGGGCCGAGCAGACCGAAGAAATCGCCTTGCTCGACGGAAAGCGACACGTCGGCAAGTGCATGCACGCGGTGTTCGCCGCGTTGGTAGGTTTTTGTCAAATGCGCAACGCAAAGCGCAGCGGGAAGCTTTGTGGAGACGTCCATTGTCGATTGGGAAAAATGAAGGCGTCCGAAGGCGCGTTCTTCGTCGATGTTGATTTCAAGCGGCTGTGTTGAGGCTAAAAGTCCTCAAGCAAGGGCCGTCGACAGCTAATTTTAGTTTTCGAGCTCAAAAACCACGGACACATCCACTTCAAGCGGACCGATGCCTTCGAGGCGCATGCCGATCAGCTTGTTCGCTGCCTTGAGCGCAGCGCGGTTCAAGAGGACCGACGCGTGCTTTTTCTTGACGTCGACGGCCGAGATGCGGCCGTCGGAGTCGATTGTGACACGTAGCATGACGGTGCCTTCGATGCCGTTTTGCCGGGCTCGACGAGGATAGCCCTTGTTGGCGTCGATGGTGTCGACGATCAGCGCCATGGCGCTTTGTCGGGCTGCATCCGAACTTGCCGAGTGATGCGCTCCGTTGCCACCCATGCCGCCCGATGCGCCTTCCTCGGCTTGACCGCGGATTTCAGGCGCCGGGGCCTGCGGTTCGACAACCGGTTCGGGCTTCGGAGCCGGCTTGGGGGCGGGTTTGGGTTTCGGCTTCGGCTTTTTAACAGGAGGCGGCGGCTCGGGTTTGGGTTCGGGTTTGACCTCCGGCACCGGTTCGGGCTCGGGCTCGATGACAGGCTCAGGCTTGGCATCAATCTTCACGTCGCTTTCGTCGACCGTGTGCTCAATGACGGGATCCTTGATGTCCTGAGATTGCGGTTCGGGCGTTTCCTCAAGCGCCACGACAACCTTCTGCTGAAAAAGTCCCTTCGGAAGACTCGGCACCGCAATGGCCTGATGAAAGGCATCGAATCCGACGGCTAGAACCGTGCCGCAGAGCACCGCGGCAAAGGTTAGACGCGCACCGCGACCGGCCTGCCTGGCTTCCTCGGTAAGCGGTCTACGCTTGGCGGAACTACTCATCTGCAGCCTTTGCCTTGTCGGCCTTCGTGCTGATCACAAAGCGCCCGTTGCGTTTGATCTTTGCAAGATCGAGCACGGCTACGAAGGAGCCGAAATCGGCCTTTTTGTCCATGTAGATATTGAGAAGCTTGTCGGGATGGCGATCCAGCTCGGCTTCAAACTCGGCAAGCGTCACCTTGCGGTCCTGATCGAGCCAGTAGGAGCCGTCGGGCTTGACGCTCAGAACGATCTCGTTGCGGTCGTGATTCGCTTCGCCGTGAACGGCCTGCGGGAGCACGATTTCCAACACGGGACGCGAAAACGTCATCGTGAGCACGAAAAAGATGATGAGCATGAAGAGGCAGTCGATCAACGGCGTGAGATCGATCTGAGGCTCTTCGTCGAAATCGGTGAGGAATCGACTGTCCATCGCTTTCAACCTCCTTTAGAGCGTCAGGTCTTCGGGCGGAAGCTTGCCTGCGGGGCGGCGGTCGACGTGACCGAGCTTGCGGCAGACTTCAAGCGCTCGGTAGCTGTGCTCGATTGCCTCAATGTGAAAGCCTTTGAACTTGAGCATGAGGTAGTAGTAGGTCATCAGCACCGGAATGGCGATCGAAAGCCCCATGATGGTGGTGATCAGGGCAGACCAGATGCCGCTAGCCAAAAGCGCGGCGTCGGCGCGCGTGATGTCGCTCATGCTCTGAAAGACGTCGACCATGCCCCAGACGGTGCCCAAAAGACCCAGCAGAGGGGAGATCACGGAAATGAGCTTCAGCCAGCAAAGTCCGTTGGTGACGGCTTTGAAGTTGCGGTAAAAGAGGTAGCCCACCTCGGCGCGGATGTCGTCGGAGTGCGAGCTGTGCGTCACCACAATGTCGTGGATGATGCGAATCAGCGGATTCGCGCGCTTGGGATCGATGTCCTTCAGACACCGGTCGCTGCCGCGCTCCAAATCCAGAAAGTCGCGCTTGAAGTGACGCCATACGGCAGTCATGTAGAGAAGCTGCCAGACGGCGATGTAGACCGCAAAGAGGGCCACAAAGACCAGCGCGACGCCGGCCGGGCCGATCATGGCGTAAATCGCGCTGAAGCGCTCGGCGGAAAAATCCATGGGTTTGTCCTCAATAAACCGAATGTCCTTTTAGGCCATCAAGCCCGCGAAGGCTTTGACGGCAGCAATGACGTCGAGTCGATCGGGGTGCGTTTCGCTTGCCGCACGCGTCGCTTCGCGCTGGGGCGTCACGACGCCGCCCTGCATGCGGGTCATCAGATCGAAAAGAGCCGGATCGATGCGTCCGCGGCACAGGAAAGTGGCCTCCAGCGTGTTGCTGCCCTTGGCGGCGAGCTCTGTACTGGTTTTGGTCATCCACTGCTGTGCCCATTCCGACTGCGGGTCACCCCCGACGGTGGCAAAGCACCCCATGCGCTTGCCGCTGATTTTGGCTGCCGCGGCCTGCATATCCTCGGGCGCCATGCCGCGGTCGCACCAAAAGCCCAACAGCACGGCGTCGTATTTGGACAAATCGGCCGGAACGGCTGAAGCCGAAACAAGTTCGGCGTTTTCATAGGCGTCGCAGATGCCGTGAGCCAGCAGCTTCGTGTTGCCGGTTTTGGAACTCACAACAACGAGAGTAGTCATGGGGTGTCTCCTTTGTTTTCGATTGTTTTCTTTAAATGGCAAAGTGCTCGCGAGCCTTGAGGAAAGCTTCGCGCACCGATTCGATCAATTGATGGTTTTCGCGGCCGACATAGACGGCAAAGCTCACGGCGCCGGCTTTGTTGAAGAACTGCACGGCAAGCGACTCGCGTCCCATGAAGGGGAAGGCGGTAAAGGCGCAGGCCGAGATTTCGTCGTAGCGAAGGTGCCCGCCGATGGCGGCATCCTTGTGGAGGATGTTGTAGTAGCCCTGGGCGCGCTTGCCGGTTGAGAGCTTGCCCTGGATTTCAAAGACGTGACCGTCGTGCACGATGAACATCGTCACCTTTTCCCAGGAGGCAAGTTCGGCCCAGATTTCGTCGAAGCGTTCGCTTGCGTTGCCCGAAACGAAGGTCACCACGTTTTCGGGAAGCTTGCGGGCGGCCTCAAGTTCCGTCGTCTCGAGCGCCTTGGCGATCGTCGCAAGCGTCACCGGAAATTTGGCGTTCATCAGTTCGTCGATTTTGAGCTGTTCGACCGCAGTGGCTTCAATGTGCTGCATAGGTAATTTCCTTTCAATGGTCGTTAAAAAATCGGGTTCAATGCGTCTGCAGCGACTTCATGTGCAGCGCTCGGTCGCACGCCTGCAAAAGCTCGAGGTCGTGCGTGATGAGAAAGACGGCGGTTCCTTGTTCGGCTTGAGACTTAAGAAGTCCTGCGATGGCGGCCATGTTGGCGCCGTCAAGTCCGCTCGTGGGTTCGTCGAGAATCAAAATCGCGGGCTTTTTGGCAATGGCGCAGGCAATCACGACGCGCTGTTTTTCGCCGCCCGACAAGCTTTGCGGATGGCGCCAGGCCAGATGCGATAGGTTGAGCTGATCGAGAATGGCGGCGACATCCTCTTCATAGGCAGTGAGTCCCTTGGGGCCGAGCTTGGTTCGCCAAAGGCCTTTGCCACCCTTTTTAACGAGGTCGCCTGCAGCGCACGCACACGCCACTTCTTCGAAAACGGTGCGCATCTGCAGCTGATGATCGGCGTTTTGCAGCACGAGACCGGCGTGCGGCATCAGGCCGTCTTTGCCGACTTTTTGCCCGTTGATGAAAAAGGCTCCCTGAGCCTGATTGAGTCCTGTCAAAATGCGGGCAAGCGTTGTTTTGCCAGTGCCGTTGTCGCCGATTAAGGCTGTGACGCCGGCCGGAATGGCAAAACTGACGTTTTCGAAGATGCGGTGCGCTTCGTCGTAGGCAAAGCTCATGTCCTGCACCGAGAAAACGGCGTTTTGCATGTCCAGAGCCGTGTCGTGCCGCACCGGGACGGCATCGAGCTTCATGCGCGTGTCGTCGACGACGGCCTTGCGCAGACCGCGGTCTTGCCGCAGATCGTCGTTCTCAAGAATCGAGAAGGGACCGACATCGACGATTTTGCCGCGTGCCATGATGCAGACGGCGTCGGCGACGTCCTTGAGCCAATAGAGACGATGATCGACCACCAAAATGGCCGCACCGTCCTTTTTGAGTTCGGCAAGCGTTACGGCAAGCGCTTCGGTGGATTCCGGATCAAGGTTGGCGCTCGGCTCATCGAAGATGAGCGCTTTGGGGCCTAGAGCCAGAATGGCTGCTAATCCCACCTTTTGCTTTTGTCCTTCGGACAAGGCGTGAATGTCCTGTCCGAGCAGATGCGAAATTCCGAGCCGCTGTGCAGCGCTTTGCGTGCGGCTGCGCACTTCGTCCGAAGGGATGCCGCGGCTTCGCAGAGCAAAGGCGATTTCGTCGGCGACGTTCAACGCAAAAAACTGTTCTTCGGGATCCTGAAAGAGTGTGCCGATGAGTTCGGATAAGTCCGCCACGGGCGTCGTCGAGACATCAAGCGCCGAGACCGAAACGCTTCCCGTGAGCGTGCCGCCGTAGATTTGTGGACACAAACCGTTGGCCAACCGCATCAACGTCGTCTTGCCGCAGCCCGAGGGGCCCGTGACTACCTTGAGTTCGCCTGCGGCGACCGTGAGGTTGATGTCGCTTACGGCGCACTTATCGGTATTGGCGTAGGTGTAGGTTACGTTTTTAAATTCAATCATCTTGTCGTACCTGCACTTTCGTTAGGGCATCGCTGCAACGCCGCCCGTGGGCATCCAGACGTGCGAGAGCCAGATCTCGCAGCAGATCACGGCTGCGATCGTGAAGAGGACGGTCGTAAGAACCGTGATGTCGAACGTGCCGAGGCTCTTTAAATCGCTTCGGATGGTGCGCTCGCGCACACCCATGCCTTTGAGTTCGGCCGCAACGCCCAACGTCTCGGAACTTTTCAGAGCTCGGAAAAGAATCGGAGCCAGAATGAGGCGGGCAGACAGAATCGGGTGCAGCGTGATCATGGCCGGGCCCAGGGGCCAACCTTTGATGCGAAGCGTTTCCCAGACCTGCTTGATGTCGTTGGCAAAGGTCGGAATGAAGCGCAGCATCACGGCTGTCGGCAGAAAGATGCAAAACGGCAGACGCATGCGCTCAAGCGTCAAAAGCAGGTCTTCGACGCGTGTGGTCAGAGCAAGTGCCATCACCACGTTCATCATCGACAAACCGCGCAGGAATGGGATGAAAAGCGACTTGGCGCTCAAGCCTCCGAGGCCCGGGAACCACACCTGAAAGCCGAGCGCGCACAAGGCGGCTACGGCCATCATGACGGCCATAAGGCTGTACAAAATGGCTACGAGCCCCGGGCGCTTCAGTAAGAGCGCGTACATCAGCGTCACGGCAAAGATCACAAGCTGCGCCACCATTCCGGAAGAAGCGACCGTGAGAATGGCCGCGGCGGCCGTGACGGTGAGTTTCGTGCGGGCGTCAAGCTGCCGCAGAGGGCTTGACTGCGCCGCTCCCTTAGCGAACAAAGCCCGCATGACGCAGCTCCTTTACGGTTTTGTTGCCGAACCAAAGGCCTCCGAGCGAACCCAGATAGCCCACCAGAACAATGGGAACCACCATAGTCATCAGAGCCGGGCTTTCGCGCATGAATAGAAACGAAACGCCTAGCGACATGCCTTTGCTTACCAGGTCATACATGCCCACGCCCACCCAGGGAGCCCAGGGCTTGGCTGCACCCCCGGTAAGCCACACGACGAGTTCGCCCAAGAGCGCGCCCGCAAGCGCAGCCGGCAGCAACGTGAGGCTTCCGCCCATTAGGCAGACGCTCACGATCATGCTGATCACGGTAAAGAGAAGCAGCGTGCCGGGTTTGGGCACTTTGGTGAGCAGAACGATGATGAGCGTCGTGTAGACGAGGTTTTTGGCTACGAGCGACACCGGATTCATACCGCCGCCCGCCAGAGCGATCAAAAGGCTTGAAAGTTTGGCTGCCGCGGCAAAGACGCCGATGAGCACGAGCTCTCGGGCCTGCCAGTGTCGTTTGCTTTGAAGTGCGTCAGTCATAACCGCCGAAGGTGAATTTCTTATTTAGGAAATCGGGCTCGGAAAGCTCTTCCTAAGAAGTAGGGCTTTCCGAGCGGGTAGGGCAACGTCAAGCTGCCCGGGTGCAGACCAAGTTAGAAGCGGGCGCTCAACTTGGCTACGAAGTACCGACCGGGTTCGTAGATCGAAGTCTGTTCGCGATATCCCTGGTCGAAGATGTTGTAGAGACCGACGTCAAACGAGTACTCACGTTGCGGCCCGAAGCTCACGCCTGCAGTCAGGTTGAGCGTGGTGTAGCCGCCAAGGTGATACGTATTGTTCGGTTTGCGAGTAATCCTGCCGTCATAGTCTGTTTCTGTTTGCGATCGAGCAAACAGATCCGCTTTTAACCCAAGGCCGTCGTACATGCCGTTCCAACGCACGCCATAGCGCAGCATGAACTCGGGCGTGGCTGTGTCGTAGGTCGAGAAGCCGTCGCCGTTGTCAAATTGACGACGCATCCAAGTAGCAGTCAAGTACGGCTCAAAGCCGGTATCTGCGATGCGTACGGAAGCAGAAAGTTCGGCGCCAAAAGTGGTTGCTTCGGCAACGTTGTCGTACTGATCTCCGTTTAAATCTGCATTCCAAAGCGTAGCTATGTAATCATCTGCTTGAGTGTAAAAAACTACCAAATCGCTGGAGACATAACTTGAATTCCAACGAAGCCCAATTTCAAAATTATCTGATGTTTCTGGTTTAAGATCAGGATTTGCGTACGTAATGGTGCCAGGACCTTGTCCCATTTGAGTATTTACATATAGTTCTTGAAGAATTGGGGATCTATATCCCTGTGCATAACTTGCTCTAAGAGCGAAATTCTGAGTTGCTCTCCAAACGAGCCCCGCATTAAATATCAATTTTCCGTCAGACTGATTTTGATTGCTCCATTTTGGGTCTGCAACAGGTGTGCCTTGCTCCATTAGTGATAGAGAGTCCATGTCTGTTTTGACCCATGTGTATCGCGCTCCGTATGTGAGTGTTACATCTGCAGGAAGTTGAGTTTCCATGCTGGCATATACGGCGTTGGTGAGTTGGTAGCCGTCGTATTCCGAATTGGCATATGGACTTTCCATTGATGGCATTGTTGTAGGTGCAATGGATGTATAGCTGTCTGCTTTTAACTTGTCATAAGAAAGCTCATAGCCTGCTATCAAGTAATTGCTTTCTCCGAGTTGCCAATCAGTTTGTATCTGAAATCCGTATTGATCTAATTTATTGTCGGCATAAGGATATATAAATAACGGCATAGCTCCCTGGCTTACCGTATTTTTCATATTTTTGTCGCCACGTTGATAAAAGGCGTCTACTCTTAGTCTGACTAAACTGTCAGATATGTTTTTTAATTCGCTAAATAGTCCAGTTTTAAATCTGGTCCATTCGGGAACTTCAACTTTGAAGTTTGGAGATTCATAATCACCGGATCCAAATTCAAGGTCGTAATAATCCAAAGACGCGCCTACTGTTGAGTCCGGCGTGAAGTCATAAGACAGGAAGCCCGACATGGAACGTGCCGAGAAATACGTGTTCTCCATGTCGCCGACAGGCGTCTTCAGGTTGTCGTTGTCTTCAATCGATGCACTCAGGCGGTACTTCCAGCCATTGATGCCGCCAAACAGAGAAGCCGATGCGTTTTTGCCGGACGCCGACGAGTTGTAGCCCACGGACGCTTCGCCTTCGATCGGCTTGTTGCCGCCCTTCTTGGTGATGATGTTGATGGCGCCGCCGATGGCGTCAGAGCCGTACAGAACGGAAGCCGGTCCCTTGATCACTTCAATGCGTTCGATCATGGATGGGTCGATGAGCATCGGAGCGCCCGACATTGACTTGTGCTCGGCAACTTTCTGACCGTCGATCATCACAAGTGTACGGAACGCATCTTCGCCGCGGATTTTCACGCGCTTCATGCCCTGACCGCCGTCGTTGTTGATGCGAACGCCGGGGATATCTTCAAGCAATTCACCGACGGTGCGCGCACCGGAACGGCGAATCTGTTCTTCCGTGATCACAGAAACCGACATGTTCACGTCCATAAGTTCCTGTTCCACACGGCTGGCCGTCACTTTGACCTGTTCCGTTTCAACTGCTTCCTGAGCAAAAGAAGGAAGCGCCATGCCCGAGAGAGCTGCCGCCACAGCCGCAGCCGTGAGCGTGGGTTTGAGGGACATCATCAATTAAATCCTTTGTTTGATAGTCAAGCTGCGGCGTTTTTTGTTTTGTGTGCCGCAGTCTCATTTCGTCCTGAAAGGGCGGGGTGAAAATTGAATTCTTAAGTTCAGGCGTGATGCGGTTTTTCACCGGAAAAGACCGCAGCATGTCCGTGCGGACGCTGTCCTGGTTGGGATGCGCCCAGGCGCATGCCCACCAAACCGATGAGGAGCTGCGCCAGCGTGACGTGCCAGAACTGACCTGCTACGGTCTGCACGAGCCAATCGCCGACACGGGTCAGGAGCCCGGCATCAACCCACTGGTTGATCACGTCTTCGGTCAGGCTCACGACCGGAACCCCGAACTCTTTTTCAATGCGAGCGAGATTGATGGCGCCGGACTCCATGTCGGAGCTGAGCGTTCGCATCAGGTGCCAGTTTTGACCGGGCTTCATGAGCATGCCAACGGGCTTTTGACCGGTTTCGAGAATCTTTTCCCACTCGGAGAGCTTGCGTTCCATCATGAAGCTGTTGCCGTTCAAGCGGCCGCCGGCGCCGCAGCCGAAGGCAAGACAGTCGCAGGCGCTTTTGCCGAGCGTGTTGTAGATGTTGCGCTCGCGCATGGTCTGTCCCCAGTGGTTGTTCGACAAGCGGCGCCACTGCGCGTTCGTAAAAAGTTCGACCGATATTGCAAACATATCGGCCTTCATGGCCGTGTCGGCGGCTGCGGGCAGTTTGCCGTTGGCGATGTATTTGGACAGAGGGGACCTTTCAAAGACGTTCAGCTGATAGCAGTCGACGCCGTCCAGAGACAGGCTTTGAGCGGTGCGGATGTCGTTTTCCCAGACTTCAAGCGACTGCCACGGAAAGCCGTAGATGAGGTCGATCACGACGGCTGCCTCGTCGTAGGAGCAAAGCTTCTCAAGGCGGCTGATGATGGCGTCGCGGCCGTCGACGCGCATGACGGACTGGCGCACGCGGTCGTCAAAGCTCTGAACGCCCAGAGAGAAGCGATTGGCGCCGCCTTCGATTGCCGCTTCCATCTTGTCGTCGCCGAAATTGTGGATGCGGCCTTCGATCGTGATCTCGCAGTCGTTGGCAAGCGGCATGTTTTCACGCACTGCTTTGAGAACCGTTTTGAGATCTTCGGGTTCGAGCGCAGTAGGCGTACCGCCGCCAAAGTACACGGCATGCACCGGGTAGGACGTCATCGCGGCCTTGTCGCTCCAAAGCTCAATTTCTCGTACCAGGTCCTTGGCAAATTTGGCAGAGGCTTCCTTGCTGTAGGGGTTCTGATAGAACATGCAGTACAGGCAGCGTGTTTCGCAAAAGGGCACGTGCAGATAAGCAAGCGTTTTGCCGTTGCGGGGCTGATCGGCAAGTTCATCAATGTAGCGGCGCGCTTCTTCACCCATCATCGGCATGCCGCCGGGCCCCGAGTGGATCACGGCCTTGGCTTCAAAAGCGGCGTGCAGGGGATCGTCGGCATTGGCAAAGAAATTTTCCGCCAGACCGGTTTGCAGCTTGGCCATCATCATCTTGGCGCCGGCTTCAAACGTGCCGCCGGCAGCTTTCTGAGAGTTGCCCGCAGGCATCGGGTGAGAAGTAGGTTGCATGAGTCCTCTCGCGCATAAATGCTTTTGTTTCGAGGCGTTCGCTGCAATCCGGACTCAAAGTCGGGCGCAGACGCCTCGTTGAAGTGACGCGAGATTAACACAAATGGGAATCATTCTCAAAATTAGAGCGAACAAACTTTCTGTTTTTGACACCGATATAATCCGAAGAGATCAGCCTATCCATGCCGAAAAAATCAATGACATCAAGCGATAAATCTCAGGACGCAGCCTTTCTGAAAAAAGGCGCAAGCGAGCTTTCGAACATTCAGGCCGACTACCTGGAGCTCATCTACGAGGAGTTTCTTGAAAGCGGTTCGGCGCGAGGCTGCACGATTGCACAGGCAGCCAATGTGACGCGTGCAACGGTCACGGCAGCTATGCGCTCCTTAAAGGCTCTCGGCTACATCCGCTACGAGCCGTACGGTCCGATTTCACTCACGGAAAAAGGCATAGAAGAGGCGATGCGCCTTCGTGAGCGTCGTCTGGCGCTGGAAGCTTTCTTCAAGGATATATTCGGCACGGATCCGGCCGTTGCCCGCAAGCTTGCCGACATGAATAAGCACGGTGCGCCCGACAAGATGGTTCGATCATTGAAGCGGCTTACGGCATTCATCAACGCGCATCAAGACGAATGGCAGGCGTGGCCGAGTCGGTAGGACGGACAAAAGCGCGCAGAAAAGAAAGCGCGCCTGTAGACTCAAACCTCCGACGACAGAAAGAAAGGAAAAACCGATGAGCGCCCCCCGTCGCCTGAGATTTGTCGAAGAGAACTATCCGGAAATTCTCGAGCTTGCCGATGCATTTCTAGCCACAAAGAATCTTCGCGGCTTTGATTGGCCGAAGTGGTGCTGCCTGCCGTTAACTGTTTGGGCAGAAATGGTGGAACTCAACTGCAAGACCGAGTCGCGGCTTGAGACGATCAATCGCGTCTACGAGATCATGGCTCCGGCAACCTGGCGTTACTCGCGCGGCGACTACGAATTCGAGCCGGAGCTCTACCGGGATCTGTTGGAAAGCGAGTTCAGCGGAAAGCTTCCTGTGCAAACCTTGCTGAGCCTTCCCGAATGGTGCGTCTACATTAAGACGCCGTTTCTGTCGGATGCAGAAAGCGACATCGACGGCTTTTTCGCAATGTTGAATCTGGACACGCAAACAGGACGGCACGAGTTCAGAATCTTTTTGGATCGCGTCGGCGCGCAAGATTATCTGAGTTCAATTCCCATCTTTTTGGAAGATTGCGATCTCGACGAATCGGTTGAGCGCATGCTTGCCGCGTCGGAACGGAACATGCGCAGTCACAACTTCAAGTTCGACCGCAAAGGAACCCGAAAGAAGCTGCAGAGCTGCATGCAGCTGGCCAAACACCTTCTGCCATTGGTGATCTATCTGTGTATGAATCCGTCCGAAATCGAAAACTTAACTGATCCTGGGCAGCCGCTGCCTCCCAAGCCAAGTCCCCGAAAAGGCCGCAATCGCCTTCGAGTCACACTTCCGAAGAAGACGACAAACTACATGGTGGTTTAAGCGCGACTGCGCTAACGGCCGCAGAAAATCGGGCTGAGCGGCACTGACGGGCCCGACAAAATTGCAGACTAACGCTCCGTAAAGATGCCATCGACTGTTACAAAATTCGCAAGGCTGTTGCGAAATGGTGGAAAATCGGATGCTCTCGGGGCGTCAAAAACAGGTTAAGCTACGGGCATCTCAAATTGAAGGTCGTTTCTATTCGGCAATGATTTCCGGTTTGCGTCACTTTTTGATTTCCGCATGTGCTCTGAGCTGCTGCGGCGCTGCTGCCGCGCAGGGA
>USBS01000044.1 GCA_900552915.1 uncultured Sutterella sp.
GGGCAGACCGTCTTGAAGCGTGCGGCAACGCACGTGTAGCTCGTGGAGAGGGTGTAAGACTTCGGGAAACCGAAGCAGTCCTCTGAGAATCGAGAAGCCTCGCCCGAATTTCTCTGAATTCGGACGGGGAGCTGTCACCAACAAGAACCTACATCAAGCCCTCGAATTCCCCCTTGCTCCAAACAGAAAGAAAGGACCATTTTTATCATTATTCACGCAAACACATCTTTTTTTGTCCCGCTTTTGATAAAATTGTCCCAAACACATAGCGAGTCAAAAAATGAAAAAAGGCCTCATTCTGGAATTGATTCACTGCCATGCAACAGGCAACGAAGCCGGCTTTCGCAGTACCGCCTATCAGATTGCCAATTCCTTTGATGCCGCCGGCGATACGGAACTGGCTCGCTACATCATGGCGCAGATGAGCGACGCAAATGTTTTTGTGCCGCAGGACGCGATGGCACAACCGGACGTTCAATTATCGGATTTTTTCTACAAAATCCCTCTGCCGAAAGATCCCTTCCCGTTGCCGCTGCCGATTGAAGAAGACATTCGAGCCATTGTTCGCTCTCTTTCTTTCCCTATGGGCATTCACAAGTTTCTGTTTTATGGTGCTCCGGGAACGGGAAAAACGGAATCAATCAAACACATCGCTCGGCTCTTGAAGCGGGACCTTTACTGTGTCGATTTCTCTCAAATTGTCGACAGCAAGTTGGGGCAGACAGCTAAAAACATTCATGCCGTTTTTGACGAAATGAAACGAGCCTCAAAGTCCCATGGGCCGCTCTTTCTATTTGACGAGATAGATACCCTGGCGCTTGACAGAACAAATCAGCAAGACCTTCGTGAAATGGGAAGAGCCACTTCCACAGTGCTTCATCAATTGGACGAGCTCAACGAAAACGTGGTGCTCTTTGCAACAACCAATTTGCTTGATCGGTTTGACAAAGCGTTGATCAGACGATTTGACGCAACAGTCAACTTCACCCGTTATTCACAAGAAGACCTGATTGCGATCGCCGATAAACTCTTGGATTTCTTCCTTACAAAATTCAAGAGGAAAGGGCGCAATATGTCTCTTTTCCACAAGATTCTGACTGCCTCTGCTCCTCTGCCCTACCCCGGAGATTTAAAAAATTTAATCAAGCGCGCAATTGTTTTTAGTTCCGAAGATCGCGAGCTCGATTACCTCAGACGACTGTATCGGGAAATCAACGGAAAAGACCCTCTCTCACTTGAAGCACTTAGAAAACAAAATTTCACGTTGCGTGAAATGGAAATTTTGACAGGACGATCTAAGAGCCAAATTGCACGAGATCTGAAGGAATAACGCATGCCCAATCAGTTCAACGACATCCTCATTCTTAAGGGCTCACTTAACCACGCACCGAATCCGGCAAAAGGAGGCGCCGCAAAACTCCGACCGGGGAGCATAGTCAAAGCGTCGCATCTTCTTGAGCTCGTGCAGGATTTGCATTCTATTCAGAACGACTGGGACAACACGCTCCTGTCTGGAACGGTTCTCGTAACCTGTGACTATAGGGAAATTGTCGCGAAATCCAACCGAATGCGTGTTCTGCTGAAACCGGTTAAGTGCAAACACCTTTCCGAACTGGTGTGCGGCGCTCGTTTTGAAACAGTCGTCGACACAAACACAAGTCATCATGTTCTTGTGTACAAAACCACACCTGAGGCGATAAAGGAGAGCATCGTTTTATTGACTCAAGCTGCCGACTTTCTGAACACCCATTGCTCGGGCGTGATTACCGATAAAACAATAGAAACGGTCAGTCGTGCGGCACTTTCAAAATATGGTTTCAGTTCGAGCAAATTTATTCAGGTGCTCCGTGATGCCTATTTCGTCACACGGTTTCGCATCGGTTCTGTTAGTGAAAATTTGCAGGACGACACTTTGGTTTCGTTGTACCGCGTCGGCAATCAACAATCGCTTATTGCTCTGCTTCACAAAATCGGAATTCGCGTAACGCCCCAACACTTTTTGAATGAAGACACGCTGCTACTCAGGCCCGACGAACGCCAGTTGCTATGTGAAAAGGCCGGTTGGCTTATTGCGATGGAAGTCAGCGATTTGACATCCTATGACACAACAACCGACTTCATTGCATCTACCCCCACACCGATGCAACTGCCCGCGCCTACCAATGAACCGGTTGTCGGCGTCATTGATACTCGTTTCGATCAGCGTGTTTATTTTTCCCGGTGGGTTGAGTATCACGACTGCATCAACCCCGCGATCCCTGTCGACCCAAAGGATTTTCGTCATGGGACAGCCGTTACGTCGTTAATTGTCAACGGACATCACATCAACCCTTCTTTGGACGACGGTTGCGGTTATTTCCGCGTACGTCATTTTGCCGTCGCCCACCATGGCAAGATGAGTAGCTTCGACATCTTGCTATCCATTCGAAAGATCGTACGAGAGAACCCCGATATCAAAGTCTGGAATCTAT
Source organism: uncultured Sutterella sp. (assembly GCA_900552915.1). Classification (GTDB taxonomy): domain Bacteria; phylum Pseudomonadota; class Gammaproteobacteria; order Burkholderiales; family Burkholderiaceae_F; genus Duodenibacillus. The sequence goes on from USBS01000044.1 coordinate 2,472, forward strand.
CTCTGGGTTCGGCACGCCCTTGCCCGGAAAATTTCATTTCCCCGGAAGGGGCTGAGCTTGATCGCATTCAACGGGACTACGACGTTCTGTTCGTAGTTGCCGGAACCAACTACCGCACTAATCTGGTAGACAAACTTCCGGAACAAAGAATAGGAGCTCCGGCAGATGCGCTGAATCCAATTGTCGTTAACAGCTGTAGTCAAAGTGGGACACCTGCTCCCTACTCTCGAAAAGGGCCCATTCTTCATTTTTTCATTAAACCGGACGTCTCTTGTTTCGGAGGCGTGCCTCAGGATTATCTGTATGCATGCACGCCCAACGGAAGAGAACCAGTCATCGGCACTTCTTATGCCGCTCCCTGGGTAGCAAGAAAGTTGGCCTATATGATCCACCAACTTCACCTGACCCGCACACAGGCAAAGGCTCTTCTAATCGATTCTTGCGCCGGTTGGGAAACTCTTGGAGATCAGTGGGCATGGCAAGGCTGGGGTTGCGTCCCTACACGCATTGAGGACATCGTACATAGCGCCAAAAACGAAATCCGTTTTGTCGTCTCCGGAAAGATCGACAACTACGAAACGTTTAATTACGACTTGCCGGTTCCACAAACTACCGATGGCAAATTCGACTACGATGTTCGCGCAACGCTTTGTTATTTTCCCGAATGCCATCGAGAACAAGGCGTCGATTACCCCCTTACCGAACTGGACTTGCATTTTGGTCGTGTGGACGATCGAAAGGATACTCCCGATATCAAGTCAATCGATCAAAACCGACAGGGTAGTCAGGAAAAACAAAACATCCCTGAGCAATACGCTAGGGCCTTTTTTCGCAAGTGGGACAATGTGAAGGTTCGGTGTCGGACCTACAAACGAACCTATGACTCTTGTAGCAAACAAGGTTTGTGGGGGCTTCGCATTTTCTCGAAAGAACGTTTACCAACAAGGTTCGGCCAAAAAATGCCATTTTCCCTTGTTGTCACTTTGCGCTCGCGAAACGGGATTGATCGACACGCCAACTTCATCAAAGCATGTCAAGCCAGAGGGTGGGTCGTCAATAACCTCAATGTCGAGAACCTGCTTTCCGTTACAGCAAAGATGGAACAAACGGTTGAATTCGAGGATTAGTTTCCTGCAATATCCAAATTCATAGCCGCCCCGCGTCAAAAGCCCGTGCCGTGCGCTAATATCGAAGTAGGAAGAGCAAGAAGCGCTTTTCTTTTATATCAACTCGACAGAAGGCGTCACACATTGGCTTATGCGGGCGGCTGACAACTGTTTCGAGTGGGACTCTCAAAACGAGCTGCATCTGCCAAAAAGAAGCCCCGACGCCGAAAGGGGTTCGCATGAAAATTCTGATTGCCGTCGACGGCAGCATCTATACCGACCACGCCCTTGAATTCCTGGCTTCGCGTGAAGGGTTCCTTGCCACTTCGCCCGAAATCGAGATGCTCTCCGTGGTGCCCCAGATTCCGGCCGGTGCCCTGCGCTTCATCGAGCGCGACACGCTTGAAGGCTACTACAAGGACTGCTCCGAAAAAATCTTCAAGCCCATCCGCAAGTTCCTCAAAGGCAAGAACCTGCCGGTGAACGAGGTTTACACCGTAGGCGACCCCGCCGAGGGTGTTGCCGCAGAGGCCGAACGCACCAAACCCGATCTGTTGGTGATGGGCTCTCGCGGCCGCTCGAGCTTGAAGGGCCTCTTCCTCGGCTCCGTGACGCGAGGTGTTCTCGCGCGCACCAAAATGCCGATGCTCATCGTTCGCTCCGACTTGATTCCCAAGAAGGATGCCATGCGTGTGGGCATTGCGGTTGACGGGTCGCCCAAGAGCAAGGCCGTCGTCCGCTATATCCTGGACAACCGCGACTTCTTCGGGAAAGACAGCAAGTTCTACCTGATTTACGTCACAAGCGACATCAGTCTCACGCTTTTGGCGGGCGTTTCCACCGGAGCTCCGCAGCCCTTGAAGGGCACCGATTTGGAAACCATCAAGGAAGAGAGCTATCGCGAGGCCACCGAAGACGTCATCCCGATGCTCGAAAAAGCGGGCGTTGACTACGAAAAGGTTTGCGAAGAAGGCGCCGCGGGCGACGTTCTTGCGAAGATCGCCAAGAAAAAGAAGCTCGACCTGATGGTCATGGGTACGCACGGCTACGGGCGCTTCAAGAGCGCGGTGCTGGGGTCAACAGCCATGCGGCTTCTCGCCAAAGGCAGCGTTCCGGTGCTTCTGGTGCGTAAATAATCCAGTTGGTTGGTTCGATCAAAGCGCGCGATTGGAAAATCGCCTTACTCAGAGATTTGTGAGTGTCCAACTGCGCTATGATCGAATTAAGAAGTCCGGCGCCGCAAAGCTCGTGCAATGCGGATGCCGGAATCGATCGGTTTTCTTCATTTTTGAGTTCGACGCTCCCTGGCGCCGCACACAAGAAGAACAACAAAGGAAGGATCTATATGAAAATTCTCGTTCCTATCGACGGCAGCACCTACAGTGAAAACTCGCTTTCGTTCGTTGCCTCCCGCACGTCCCTGCTGGGGCACAACCCCGAGATCGAACTTCTGGTCGTGCTCGATCCCCTGCCCGCCCGCGCAGCCCGCTTGGTCGGCAAGGATTCGCTCTCGCGCTACTACGAAGAAGAAGCCGAAAAGATTTTCGAACCGGCACGCAAGTTCTTAAGCGACAAGCACATCACCGTAAACGAAGCCTTCATGGTGGGCGATCCTTCCGAAAAGATCGCCGAAGAAGCCGTGCGCCTTGACGCCGATCTGGTGATCATGGGCTCCCGCGGCCGTACGGCGCTTGCCGGCCTCTTCCTCGGTTCGGTGACGAACGGCGTTCTGGCCCGCACCAAGAACCCGATTCTCATCGTGCGCAACAAGGCCGTCCCGGAAAGCGACGCCATGCGCGTGGGCGTTGCCGTCGACGGCTCCAAGTTCGGCGTGGCCGCCGTGAAGTATCTGGTCCGCCACAAGGAACTCTTCGGTGAAGGCGCAACGTTCTACCTCATCAATGTCGCCAGCGACTACGCCGGCGCCGTGATGCCCGACATGGCCGGCATGGCGCTTCCGGCTCTGTCCGAAAGCGAAGTGCTTGAACTGCAGAAGAAGGAATTCGGCGAAGCCGTCGATCCGATCCGTCCGATTCTCGACAAGGCCGGCATCAAGCCGAAGGAAGTGTGTCTTGTCGGCAACCCGGGCGATGAAATCGCTGCGTTTGCCAAGAAAAAGAAGCTCGACCTGGTGGTTATGGGCAGCCACGGCTACGGGCGCTTCAAGAGCGCCGTGATGGGTTCGACCGCAACTCGCATCGCCGCTCAGGGCGACGTTCCGATTCTGCTGATCCGCCGTTAATTTGCGGCGAACTTCGAGACAAGTGTTTGTTCGGCACTTGTCCCGACAGAACGGCCCGAGAGAATTTCTCCTCCCGGGCCTTTTTCATGCACGCAAGCGTTGCTGCGCAGCCATCATCAGAGCGACGCCTTCAGGATGGCAATGACGCCCGCCTTGTCGATCGGATGCAGAGCCCCCGAAAGCGGCCACCAGCAAGTGGGAATGTGGTCGGCCATCGCTTCGAAATGGCTTTCGTTGACGCCCACATCTCGCAGATGCATCGGGATGCCGATCGAAGCAAAGAATTCGGCGGTCTTGTCGATGGCGGCATTGGCTAACGTCATGACGTCGAGCGTCGGATCCATGCCCCAGACGTTGACGGCGTACCGGGCAAAACGCGGCGCCGTCTGTTCGTTCAAGCTATAGCGCATCCAATGCGGCGTGATGATCGCCAAGCCCACGCCGTGGGTGATGTCGTGCCAAGCGGAAATTTCATGCTCGATGCCGTGGCAGGGCCAGGGAGACGGCGTGTTGCCGATCGCGAGAAGTCCGCAGCAGCCGAAGGAGCTTGCAAGCATCATCGCCGCACGGGCTTCGATATTTTCGGGTCTTTGATGCAAATCGGCGCGTTCTTGATGACGGTCTTCAGAATCGTCTCGCAGAATCCGTCGGCAACATCGTTGCCTTCCATCACCAGGTACTGCTCAAACGTATGGCTCATGATGTCGGCAGCGCCCGCTGCGGTATGCCAGGCAGGAACCGAGGTGCTTACCTTCGGATCGCAGAAGGAAGCCACCGGGAACAGCAAGGGCGAAGAAATCGGCTGCTTTTCGTTGGTGTCAAGATTGGTGATGACGCCTGCGGCATCGTATTCGCTGCCTGTGGCGGCGTTGGTAAGCACCGTAAAGAGCGGCAGCGCAGCCTTGATGAGGTTCGAATCGCGCACCAGATCCCAGGCGTCTCCCTCGTACTTGGCGCCCGCACAGATTGCCTTGGCGGCGTCCATGACGGAGCCGCCCCCGACAGCGACCACAAAATCAACAGCTTTTTCTTTGGCGAGCTTGGCCGCAGCATTGACTGAGGTCACGCGCGGATTGGGCTCGATGCCGGCAAATTCGGTGACTTCAAAACCGTCCAAGGCCTTCTTGACGCGATCGAGCAGACCGCTTTTGACGACGCTGCCGCCGCCGTAGACAATCAAAGCCTTGCAGCCGTAGGGTGCCGCCGCGGCACCGAGTTTTTCCACGCTGTCGGCACCGTAGACAAGGCGCGTCGGAAGATACAGTTCAAAGGAATGCATAACTTTCTCCGGTAAGCGCAGCGCAAAAAGCCTGCGCATTTTCACTGCGGCAAAGGTTAGCTCGCAGAGAACCAAAACTCATTGGCTGAAAACGGCAAATTCTTGCCTTCCTGTTGCAAACGGGCAGGAAAAAGCCCGCGGGCTTTACGGAACCTGCGGGCCTTGCTGCAAGGGGCGGAATTCGCCCCTGCGGGAAGTGAGCCGGAAGACTTACTTCGCTTCGTCTTCGTCGAACGGTTCACTGCCGAGTTCGCCTTCCATGCGGGAGACGGCCAGAGCGGTCGTGGAGTCGCCGACGACGTTAATGGACGTACGGATCATGTCGAGAATACGGTCGACGCCGGCAATCAGAGCAACCACTTCAAGCGGGATGCCGATCTGCGTGAAGACCAGGGTCGACATGATGAGGCCAGCGCCCGGAACACCGGCCGTACCGATAGCAGCCAGAACACCGGTCAGAACCACGATCACCTGATCCTGGAACGTAAGCGGCAGACCGTAGATCTGAGCAGCAAACACAGCGCACACACCCATGTAGACGGCGGTACCGTTCATGTTGATGGTGTTGCCCAGAGGCACGGCAAACGATGCGATCGAGTTGGTAGCGCCCAAGCGGCGGGAAGCCACGAGGTTGGCGGCCATAGCGGCAGCCGACGAGCAGGTCGTAAAGGCGATAAGCCACGGCTCGAAGATGCCCTTGAAGTACTGGCCGAGCGGGATGCGGATCCAGAACTTAACCCACGGAATGTAGATGAGGATGATCAGCAGCGACGTGGCGATGAAGGACGCGAGGATGAGCTTGCCCAAGGGAAGCAGAACAGCGATGCCGTGCTGGGAAACAACAGCGGCCATCAAGCCGAACACACCGATCGGAGCGTAGCGCATCACGATGTTGGTCATGCGGATCATGATGTGGCCGATCGTGTCGAAGAATTCGTACACGCCGCGGCCTTTTTCACCCATCGCATTCAGGCAGAAGCCGAACATGATGGCAAAGAAGATGATCTGCAGGATCGAGCCCTTGGCAAAGGCTTCCATCGGGTTGATCGGGACGATTTCAAGCAGCGTCTTCACAAAGCTCGGCGCATTGACCTGAGCGGCCTTGAGGCCTTCGGTCGAAAGCGTCACGCCGATGCCCGGGTCGATCAGGTTGGCGATCACCAAACCGAAGATCACGGCGATGGCGGACGTGACCATGAAGATCACGAGGGTGCGAACGGCCACGCGGCCGAGCTTGGAGACGTCGGAAATACCGGCGGCACCGGCAACCAGGGTGGCGAACACCAACGGCACCACCACCATGCGGATCAAGCGGATGAACAAGTCGCCCAGCGGGCGGAACCAGGTCTGCGCGAATTCGGCGCTTGTGAACGCACCGACAATCACACCCAGCACCAGACCGAACATCATTTGCATCGGCAAGCTGGTCCATACGGAGGATTTCTTATCTGCCATAACAGCTCTCCATTTGAAATTGTTCTTCGTCGAGAACGGCAGTCCCTGGTTGCGTCCAAAGCCCACACGTCACGCACTGCAGCGTTGAAACAAAGTGTTTCAACGTCTCAGTGTCAAATTTAGACCGAAGAGGGCTGATCCGATGCTGGTAGAAACCCTAGTTTTTGCCGTAGGTCAAGCATTAAAGAAAGCCATACAAATCGTTAATTGTCTGTTTTTAAAAGAATTTTTGTTGTTTTCACGAAAATTGAAATTTTCGCCATAGGATGAAACGAATAAAGTTTTTTTGCTTTTGCTCAAACCGAACGGAGGGTTTCGCTCAAAGGAACTTGTTGCATAAACGCATCCGACAGCCTCTTGACGACAAAAAAACAGTGCAAAACATCGCCGACGGCCGTGATTGTCATGGCCTTGTCACGAATCGGTCATAATTTTCCACTGAAGACTTCGGATGAAGACGTATTTGAAAAACGCATGCGTGCGCTCGCGCGCGCGAGGAAATTAAAAATCATGGCTGAGACCATTCTTGTTGTGGAAGACGAACCGGCGATTCGAGAATTGATCGGGTTTGCCTGCGAATCCTCGGGCTACGAGGTGCTGCGTGCGGGCAGCGCCAAGGAAGCAACCGATTTGCTTTCTCAAAACCGCGTCAGCCTCATCCTGCTCGACTGGATGCTGCCCGACCTCTCGGGCCTGCAGTGGCTTGACAAATTAAAGCGCGACGAGCGTTTTTCGGCTTTGCCCGTCATCATGCTGACGGCCCGCGGGACGGAAAGCGACAAGGTTGCGGGGCTTGATGCCGGCGCCGACGACTATGTTGTAAAACCATTTTCACCGCGAGAGCTCATTGCGCGCATGCGAGCGGTGCTTCGCCGCGGCGGCGCCGAAGCCGAAAAGACGGTGACCTGCGGACCGCTTACGATGAACGAGTCGCGGTTTTCGGCCAAGGTCAACGGCGAATCGGTCAAGCTCGGCGTCATTGAATTCAAGATGCTGTTGGTTCTGGCTTCGTCGCCGGGACGCGTTTATTCGCGCGCGCAGCTTCTTTCTCGCGTCTGGGACGATGCGGCCGAGCTCGATGAGCGTACGGTCGACGTGCACATTCTGAGACTCAGAAAACAGCTTGCGGGCACTGCCGCCGCAACGCTTGTGGAAACCGTGCGCGGTCTGGGATATCGCGCCAACGACGCCGCATAGGGACGTTTAATCTATGGTCAAGCGCTTGAAACTGATGGCGCCGGTCATCTTCCGGCTCATCCTTATTTGCTGCGTCTGCCTAGGCATTGCGGGGGTTGCGGGCCCGATCTGGGGCTTCGGCCTTTTGATCCTGGGGCTTTTCTTCGAGATCTTCATGCATCTCAACTACATTGCGCTCCTTGCGCAATGGCTCGAAGAGCCGGGATTGCCCGATACGCCTTCGGTTCGCTCGGTGCTTTGGAGCGAAATTTTTTATCGTGTCTCCAAAAGCCGCAAGCAGCTTGAAAAGAATACGCGGCGCTTGACTGAACGTGAAGCGCGCTACCGCAAAACGCTCGCCGCCCTACCCGAAGGCGTTGTGCTTGTGAAGTACGACTGGTCGGTGACGTGGTGCAACGATGTGGCCGAAACCATTTTCGACATCCACGGCGAAGACGATGCGGGGCGCCATCTGCTTGCCTTCATCGATGACGAAGCATTGCAACGCTACATCAAGGCTGGCAACTTCACGGACTCTTTTATTCTGAGGCAAAAGGGCTCAGGGGCGGTCTACGAAATCCGTATCGTCGACGTCGACCGCAAAACCCGCATTCTGATTGCCCGCGACATCACCGAGCAGGAACGGCTCGACGCGATGCGCCGCGACTTTGTGGCAAACGTTTCGCACGAATTGCGAACACCCTTGACGGTGCTCACAGGGTTCCTCGATATGGCGCTGCACGGCATCGATGAGAAAGCGCCCACGAAGCTTGAACTGCAGGCTTCGCACATGCAACTGATGCGTGAGCAGGCCGGACGCATGCAGCGCCTCATCAATGATCTGCTGACGCTTTCGCGCCTTGAAAACGACGTCGGCACCAACCCTTCCGAAGTGATCGATCTCACGGCGATGCTCAAGACAATTGCCGAAGAAATCCGTGTGGTCGCCGGCAGCACGCATACGGTTGAAACGGACATCGCCCCCGACCTTTCCATTCGCGGCTGGCCCGATGAACTGCGGAGTGCCGTTGTAAACCTGATGACCAATGCCGTGCGGTATTCGCCGGCAGGCGGCCCCATTCGTCTGAAGTGCTCGGTAGCCCCCAACAATGCCATTTGCATCAGCGTCACCGACCACGGCATCGGCATTGCCGATAAGGACGTTCCTCGCTTGACCGAGCGCTTCTACCGCGTGGACAAGTCTCGCTCAAGAGACACAGGCGGAACCGGCCTGGGGCTTGCGATTGTGAAGCACGTGCTGATTCACCACAATGCCTCCATGCGCATTGAGAGCAAGTTGGGTGAAGGATCGACGTTTACGATGGAGTTTCCGGCGATTTTGAATGTTTCGAACAACATTTCCTAGGGAGGGATCTTTTCGCTCATCCCTCTTGCTGTTTCCCTGCAAATCTTTTAGTGAAATAACGGCCACAGTACGCATACATAGATGCCAACCAGACGGCCGCCCGTAAACCCAGCAAACGTTGACAAGCCCCGAAACTGCGTTGTCGCCTTTTATCTGACTCCCGGAAAGCTTGATAGCCGCCATTTAGGCTTTCAATTTTCTTCAGATCGGAAAAGCGTCCTAGTATGCCCGGCCGGAGCACCTGTAAAAAGCGCTCCCCTAGCTGTGTTTGCACGTGAACAATTGACACACCACGCTTGCGCACATCATCGGGAAGAGCCATAAGTTGTTCGATGCCCCAGAAATCACCTAACGTGATATCAGCTGCTCGACTCATTGAACGAAATTTGCAATTAAGACATGACGACGAGTTTGCCGCCGACGAAATAAAAATCTTCCAGACAGGTTGTCGTTCCCGCGACATAAACCGCTTGGTACCATTTTGGAATTGATACGAAACCTTCTCACTCTGCCCCCAACCTTTGAGGGTTTTATCGCGAAAAGAAAACACTGCTAAATCCGAAGGCATTTTTTTGTGAAGTTCATACCAAACACTTGGTGATATAGGTCCCTTGCAAAGAACTTCAACTAAAAAAAGATTGTCACGGTTAGGCAATAAATTCCGGGTTGCCGCGACCTGACAGGGTAATCCGGAAAAAAGAACTTTTCTCCCAGTTTTGACCGACCTTTTGATGTCTGCGATGACTGGAGCCAAATTGGCCGCCACGTATTTTGATCCAGACAGTAAGGGTAGCTCTGCAAGTGTCTCAACCCCTGCAAATTCAACGTCCTTACAACTCTCTTTCCATCGAACACCAAAAACTACTCCCCCTTGTTCAATAACTGCTCGTGCAAGAACCGGAAATGCCCCTCCCGATTGCGCACGAGAAAGTTCTTCAGGATTTGGATTCTGATATGCAAAAACTTCTTTAGGTCTCGCGCGAACGCTACGTAATTGAGGACAAACGATTTTGCAACGACCACACCCGGTACAGCCATCCTCGGAAATATAAGCACGTGTAAAGCCGTCTGGATCTGATTTGAGAACAATGCTCCCAGGGAGGCAAGCGCTTTCACAGGCACCACATCCTATACAATTTTCAGTGAGCAGTATTGCCATCCAAAATACTCCTCTTAAGGAAACTCACCGAATGTTGAGCCTCTTTGCGACGACGTTCGTCTGCCTCTGCCCAATCAACTTCTATATCAAAAGGATCTTTCAACTCTGAGTAAGTTTTAAAGCCATCGGTTGGTAACAGACGATTTTCCAAACCAAGCAATCGAACCAGATTAATCTGCCGGAAATCATTCTCTTGACGTTGGAATGCAGTAAATCTTCGATGATACAGTGAAGCAAAAACCATTCCATGAAAGGAGTTAGTTATCACATAGCAACTATTTTTAATATATGTTATAAATTCCGAAGGACCAAGATTACTGCCTAATGCCTTAATACCTGGAATCTCCACATCCTTGCTCCAACTCACATTTTGGATTGGTACCCCTACCTTTTCGGAGAGCTCTCTCACATAATCAACAATTTCCTGGGTATGCTCCGAAGGAAGAATGTATAAAGCAATATAATTTCCTTGAAGTAACTCTGTCTGGTCCTTCGCTTCGATCTTTTGCAAATCTTCCATCTCAAGAAGCAAAGTAGGATCCAAGACATGCTCAACTTTAATCGGAGAGCCATTTTTCGTTAGGTATTTAGCTGACTCCTGCTCCCGAACAGAAACCGCTGAAAAATTACTCAGAACTTGTTGCCATAATGTAGAGGATGTAGTGGGCACAATCCCTTGGCTAGCCGCATATGCAATTCTTTTTTGATTATCCCGCAGGACAGGATATCGACCTAAATAGATAGATTGCAAATCGTCTAATTGCTCAAGATCGGCATTTAACTTATTTTCTGGGAGATACCAAACCCAATCACTTCCAATTACATAAACATCTATATCACACGTAGCCTCAATAACATTCTTTGCAAAAAATCTCTTTCTATTTCCAAATGCATTTTTTTTCAAGAACTCTTCAAATTTTACATAGCGATCACTCGCTTGCTTTAGAGTCTTTCTATATTTTCTTCTACGCTTATAAATAGAAATTTTCTTTCGTATAAAATTTATTATTCCGGTTCTGTCACAATATTTGAGTTCCGCAGATTCACTACCACTGTAAGTTAAAAGCAATACACACACTTCGTTAGTTACGGGGGGGGCAAAATCTTTTCCACAGCAGCTTTTAACGCCCACGCCTGAAGAGCAGCACCATAGTTCAAATTTGATTCAAATGCTAAAGTAAAAATACCTACTCTCATTTTCAAATATGAAATTCAGTTCAAAGGATAAAAATCCGCCGACTTATCAAATAATCTTTTTATTTTGACAAACCTCTTTAAAATCGAATTGGCCCACCGGTATTTTATCGGTCGAATAGCATTTCCATTAATAGCATCATATGCATATGTGCATATCCTGGGAGCAATATCATATTTTTCTTCAATTTTTTTCGCATGCAAAACATATTCATCTTTTTCATCGTCATTGACATAGTTTAGACCAACCTTAAAA
>USBS01000045.1 GCA_900552915.1 uncultured Sutterella sp.
ACAACAACTCGATCCTGCAGCGGCATGAGGCGATCCATCAGCCGGATGCAGTCCGGACACTGCGTATCAAAGAACACATGCACGGTTTTCTTGACGCCGGCAGGCGTCGGAGAGCGAAAGCCGAACCCGTCCTTGGTCATCGTCTCGTACATCTTCTTCCCGTCCCAGCCCTGGGGAACCTTTGCGGGCTTAGCCTGTGCGGTCATGCTGACGGCAAGTGCGGCAGCGGCCAAGCCGAGAGCGGTGCGGCGGGTTATCTTGGTCATGGGATACTCTCCTTAAAACTCAATCGGATCGGTTGTTCGCGTTTAACTGCGAAGACCTGCAGCGATTATGGCGCAGGAAAGCCATCGCAAGGCTTAAGAAACATCCGACTTTTACCTTGGCCTTTCGTCCGGTCCGCCTAGCTCCGATTTCGTCGCATCCGACCGAGATGTCCCGTCAGGAAAACCGCGATTCCCGCCCAGATAAAGGCCAGAGGCAGAAATTCCGTCATTCCGAAAGGCTCACCGAACGCAAAGACGCCCAAGGCCACGATGATGACGGGCGGCAGGTACTGGATGAAACCGAGTACGCTCAGCGGCAACAGCATCGCACCCACCGTAAAAGCCACCAGAGGAATTGTCGCCATCAAACCAGTTGAGGCAAATGCAACCGCCATCAAGGGATCCACAGCCGGCGCAAAATGCGAGGCACCGGCAAGCATCAGATAGGCCGCGTAGGCAACGGCTACGGGCATCATCAAAAATGTTTCGACTGCAAGCGACATGACGGCATCGACCATCAGCGCTTTCTTGAGCGCGCCGTACGCAGCCCAGGTTGAAGAAACCATCAGTGCATAAAACGGAAAGCGGCCGAACTGCACAACCATCACAGCCACTCCCGCCAGCGCCAACGCAATGGCAATCCAGGTCGAAAGCGGCGGCCGCTCGCGAAAGAAAACGATCCCTAACGCAACCGTCAGAAGCGGTGTCAGAAACGTACCGATCCCGAGCTCGACCACGTGCCCCGAGATAACGCCTGCGACATTCACCCAGAAATTGAGTGCCGACACAACGGCTGCACACAAAAGCAGAATCGTCTGGCAGTGCGACGCAAGAATCTTTCTTCCGAAGTCGGCAAATCGCGCAAACCCCGGAACAACCGCAATCCAGAGCAAAAGCAACAATCCCGTCCAGAAAATGCGGTGCGCAATCACCTCCCAACCGTTTCCGACCGAATCGAAAATCGACCAGAAAAGCGGCAGGAACCCCCACCAAATATAAGCGGCGCAAGCATATGCCGCGCCTTGTGCCGGTCGAGAGAGCTTCATGGCAAAAAAGAGTTTTCCATCGACGATTCTACAACTCCTACCTCCAAGCCATGAGCATCGGATCGACCATTTGCTTCAATCTTGTCTGCTACGGAACTGTTTTCGTCTTAAAATATCCAGATATCTTAGCCGGCAAATATTTAAACTCGCCATGAAGACACATCACCCTCTTATCCCCGCTTGCAACGCTCTTTCGAAAGCCATTGAGCAAAGCGGCGGCAACGCACAGCCCGCGCTCGACATGCTGCTGCACTTAACCTTCGCTGCAGACGCTGCACGAGAGGAAATCTATCGGCCGCTGCAGACACAGGCTCATCTCTCAGAAGGAAAACTCCTGCTTCTAACCGTTCTGCACCGAGCGGGCGGCGAGATGAGCTCCGGCATGCTCGCACATCATCTCGGCGTCACCGACGCTACGGTTTCCATCATGGTCTCGCGCATGCTAAAAGAGTCGGAGCCGTTAGTCGTTCGCCGCGTCAGCAAACTGGATCGACGCGCCGTTGTGGTAAGCATCACACCTGCAGGAGAGGATCTTCTCAAATCCGTTTTGCCCCGGTACTCTGCCGATATTGTCGCCTTCTCGCAATCGCTGACTCGTTCGGAACAGTTGCTGTTGACCGGACTTTTGAAAAAGCTCATAACCTCTTCAACCAAAACAGAAAATTACTAGCCGACTAAATTAATTCTGAGAACAATTTATGCGCGAACATAGTTCAAAAGCGCGCGTCAATTGAAATTCTCGTGTAGAGTCTCGAAACCTACCATTTGCTTCGAGAGCCTTCATGAATTTCGAGAAACGCATCGCTCTTTTCGTTGACGCCGACAATGTCGGCGCGGACCTGATTCAGTCAATCCTGCAGACGCTCGATCAACGAGGCACGGTCGTCAGCAAACAGGTTTTCGGTCAAACCAATCGGTTTTCCAGCTCCGGCTGGAAGACTCTGACGAATTCCTACGGCCTCGAAGTGCACCAGGTAAAACGCATCCGAAAAGGCAAGAACGTCACGGACTTTCATATCGTCCTCGCCGCTTGCGAGCTGCTTGAACAGGCCGACATCTTTGCCATCGCCTCCAACGATACGGACTTCCTTACACTGGCAGAGTACCTGCACGGGAAAAACAAGATCGTCTGGGGATTCGGTCGTCCTCAGACCCACTATGCCGACATACTTCTTGAGACCTACGACGCATTTTTTGTAGTCGAAGCAAACTGCATCAAAGACATCAAGCTTGACTTGGATAAAGGGGCAGCGGAGCCGCTGCTCCCGCTTCCTGTAAAAACACCGGCACTTTTCAAAGATCTTCGCATTGAAAGAGGCCCAAAGCTCGGCGACGGCGGCTTCCTTCACTTCAATGCAGAAGAGCGCCGCACGATCATCGAGTCACACCCGGCAACCAAAAAGCTCATCAAGCGTGTCTTAACGGACAAACCTAGCCAACGTCCGTATTTTCTCGACCTGACCAACGCTTCGAGCAAATTGCTCAAGCTTCCCGCAATTGCAGCCCGACTGCAATCCGTGCGCTTATACCGACTAAGGCATAAAAGCCCATTGGTTCAAGTTATGGCAGGCACGGCGCATCTTCCGCTTGATCCTTTGCACAAATTTGCTTCCATTACCGATGTTCCGCGCTGTCTCTGGAAGCAAGACGGTCTCTTGCTGGTTCCTTTTCGTCGACACGCATCCGCCAGCATTCCGGCCTACAACCACCCATTCATTGCAGGCCTCGCCTTTTGGCAGTCCGGTGTTCTCTGCTCACGAATGTTTGCCGTCTGGGTGCAATTCATCGCAAGCGGCAAGCCAGTCGACATCTCCGTCATCCAACAGGCGCTCAACAGTTTCTACTGGGTCGACGTCAAAGCGGACACAGCCACCAAATCCATAATCACTCCGGCCACCCGTTTGCTTTCGCTCATCGAGTTTGCCCACTGCAACGGCGGCCTTGACGCATTGACGGCCAAACAGAAGACCAACCTCACGGTACACCAAACTAACTTGACTGCCGCCGTCGACAAACTCTACGGACTTGCTAGCGGATGCTCCGATGACGATCGACTCCGTCTTCTCTACCGTAACGCCAGAAGAAAACTGCTTTCACTGGAACAGCAAAGGCGCAGCGAACAGGCTCAGCTCGAGCTGCCCATGGATTTTTTCTAGAAAAGAAAAAGCAGACTGCCTTCGTCGAACATAAGGTTCGGGCAGTCTGCCGTCGTAGGTGCCGGGAGCCAGAGAGACTCATTCGGGCCCAGGCCCCGAAACTCCCGGCGTGTAGCGGATACGTTTTAGAAAATGATCGGCTCGTAGTAGCCCGCAAAGAGCACGCTTGCGCGCAGCATCAGAGCGCCGGCCAAACCGAGCACGGCCGAAACAGCCAAAGCGGCATGCTTGCGGGTGATCAGGTTGATCGACAGCGGAATGATCGAACCGAAGATGATCACGCCGAGCCAGAACATCATTGAGTAAGGACCGTCGATCAGGGATTCGGCCCCCACACGGGCGGCAGCCGACGAGGAACTGAGCGCCACATGCACGAATGCAAAGATGGTGAAGAGTTCCGCAGCTTCCGTCCACAGAGCCGTACGGCGGCTCCAGAGAACCTTGTGCGCGGGAATCTTTCCGGAGACCATCATCAACTCGATCGAGCTGATAGCGGAAGCCATACCGGACATAACCCACAGAAGCGGAATCAGTGCCGTGTTCCAGAGCGTGATGCCGACAGCCTGCGTAAGCAGGAAGCCCGAGTAGATCGTCACGATGATGCCGAGCGCCATGGCGATGTGGTTGAAGAAGTTGCTCAGAACAAAATCTTCGCAGCTCTTAAACACGCCGGCCAGAGACAACGCATAAAACACCGTGAGGCAGCACTGCAGCGTGAGCAGCAGCATGCCGATCATCATCCAGCTGCCGAAGTTGAAGCTCATGCTCGTGAGCGTATGCCAAGCCGCCAGAGGCAGATTGGTAATACGCGCCAAATGGCTCACCACGAGCAACGTGCCGAGTATGCTGGCGACGGCGCACAAATAGACAAGCGCCTTCTCGCGTACCCAACCGTTGAGGAACATCCCCATGCCGGACAAGCCGATGAACCAGAGAAAGAATGCAATCGACCAACCCCAATTCGCGGATTGAAGCTGCATCGTGAGATTTGTGAATTCCATCATTTCTGCACCACCACGAAGAAGTTAGGTTTCGTCCCATGCGCTTCCAGAAGCTTCTGCGTCTTGGCAACGCTGATCTTCTGAGAAATTTCGCTGTTGGGATCATTGATATCGCCGAACAAACGGGCCGAGACAGGGCATGCGCTCACGCAAGCCGGCTGCAGGCCGTCATCGATGCGCTCCAGGCAGCCGCTGCCCATGCACTTGGAGGGCAGGCCCGTAATCGGATGCGACCAACGCGCGTCGTAGGGACACGACGCAATGCAATAGTTGCAGCCGATGCAGCGCTTGGGATCGTTGCGCACCAGACCGTTTTCATCGTAGTAGTTGGCTCCGAACGGACAGGTCTTCACACAGGGAGCATCCGAGCAGTGCTGGCACTGCACGAGAAGCTGAACCGGACGCTTGGCCAAATTCGCCGTATAGCGGCGGATGTTGGAAGCCAGCCAGTTTTTACCTTCGACATGACGGCCGACCATTTCGGGGTAGTTCGTTTCGGCGCAGCTCACAATGCAAGCCTGGCAGCCGATACATTTCGTCGCATCAAAAAGATGCGCAAGTTGTTTTTTCGCCATCTTTTGACTCCTTACACGCGCTTGATGCGAACGGTGACATTGTTGCTCATGTTGCCGCAGGCAACCTGGCTCTTACCGGTAGCAAACCAGTTGGTGTTGACGCCTTCGCGAACCCATTCGTACTCCGGAAGGAGTTTCTTGGTGCGAACGCCGCCAGAGAAGCCGTAGGCAAAAAGCGAACCGGCAATCACGCGATTGGTAACCGTCACCTGAGCGCGTCCCTTGACAGCCAGATCAAGCCCTTCGAGCTCAATCGTGTCGCCGGTCTTGATGCCCAAGCGGTCGGCATCAACGGGGTTCATCCAGATCGTGCGATCACCCGTGAAGCGAGTCGGATAGGTAAAGAGCGTCACACCGCAGCAGGATGCCGAGTCCTTGCCCGAAGCAATGATGAATTCATTGTCGGCCTTCGGATGCGTATAGCTCTTCGTGGGATAGTATTCCGGCAGCGGACTGATGCCCTTGGCCGAAGGTTTGTAGACCGCGTAGAAGCTGATGATTTCGCCCTTGCCCGTAGGCGTCGTAAAGGGCTGCTTGTACGGGATCATGTTGTACTTCTTCGTATTGACCAACGAGAAGCCCTGCTTTTCAACTTCTGCGGCGATACGGTCGCCTTCGCCCGGCTTGGCCTTGTTCTTGTTGGCTACAAACTTATTCCAGGCGCCGTTGATCAGTTTTTCGTTGAACCACTTCTTCCAGCCGGCGCGATCCTTGATCTCTTGGTCGTAGCCTAAGCGTGCGGCGAGAGCCGGATCGATGCGGCGAAGGATTTCGCAGAACTGCCAGATGTCGTGGCGAGCTTCGACGCCTTCGGGCGGATCGATCAGAGCATCGGACTTCTGCGCCCAACCGTCGCGAGCGTAATTGACGCCGATGTATTCGTGGTTTTCCAGGAAGAACGTACTCGGCAGGACATAGTCGGCCCAATCGTTGGATTCCTGCGGCATAAGGTCCTGACTTACGATCAGTTCCATAGCCTTAAAGCCTTCGATGAGTCGAGCCGAATTGGCTTCGCGATGGAACATCGAGCAGCCGGTCATGAACAGAGCGCGCACCGGATAGGGCTTGCCGGTCTTGGCCGCCTCAAGCGCCGGCCACAGCGTGCCGATGCCTTCCGGATAAAAGAGCTTGTCGAGCGGCTTGCCGGGCTTGATTTCCCAGGTCACGCCCGTGGGCCCCGTGCACTTCGTGCCGGCCTTCTTGACGCCCGGCCCGCCGACACCGGCGCCCTGCGTAATGATAAAGCCGCCCTTGCGATCCACCTGTCCCGTAAAGAGATTGATGAGGCTCATCAGCTCGTAGCATTCGACGTCGTTGCCGTTGCGTGACGAGTACCAACCGTCGTCGCAAACGCCGCCGAGATTGAAGAAATCGCGGGCCGTTTCGATGATGCGCTTGGCCGGAATGTTGGTGATCTTGGCCACGTATTCGGGCGTGTACTTCGCATTGCCCTGCTTGAATGCCTCAAACACGGTGCGGGCATGCACGCGCGTGCCGTCGGCAAGCGTCACTTCGCCCTGCCAGCTCATAGCGGGCAGAACATCGGGGGATTCGTCGAATCCGACGGGCTGTCCCTTTTCATTGAGCTTGGGACCCTGGAACGCCATCTGGCTGGTGTGTTCGTCAATGACGGCAAAGTAGCGCTTGCGGCCGTCCTTTTTCACCATGTCTTCCGTGATCGGCGTGTAGTCGTCGGTCACCAAGCAAGGCGAATTCGTCCACTTGCGCATCCATTCGAGATCGCAGAGATTTTCCTTGAGGCCGACGAAAATGAGGCCGTGAAGGAATGCCGCATCGGTACCGGGCTTGATCGGAATCCATTCGGATTCGCCAAGCGCGCCTTCGGGCATGCGCGGATCGACAAATACCAACCGCGCGCCGTTTTCGCGAGCTGCCGCTGCCGTCGAGAAAACACCCATGGCGCAGTTCAGCGTGCGACCGACCAACAGCAGATACCGAACATTCAGATAATCGGGTTCCACCTTGCCCAAACCGGAGAAGGTCGGGCCGAAAATCAAACGGCGGGCAAACGTAGAAGCAGAGTTGCAGGTCGCCGAGTGATTGATCACGTTAGGCGTTCCCAGAGCCGGCGCAAACCAATTCTGATACGCGGTGAAGTTATGGCTCGTGCAAACAACCGACTGCTCGCCGTCCTTGGCAATGATTTCTTTGAGCTTGGCCGCGATTTCGTTCAACGCCTGATCCCAGGAAATTTCTTCGAATTCGCCGCTGCCGCGTTCACCCTTGCGCTTCAAGGGTTTACGGATGCGCATCGGATGATCCCAAGCCCAGAGCGCAGAAGCGCCTCTGCCGCAATAGCCTCGCTGCGGATGATCGGGATTGGGAAGGATGCGGATGCTTGCACGAGAGGGCTTCTCGCCTTCCTTGTGCATGGCGAGCATGCCGCAACGGGCGCCGCACATGCAGCAGGCAACGGGATAGGCTTTCCAGCCCTTCTTCTTGAGAGTCTCAACCTCTTGTTTGGCCGCTGCCCATCCCAAGGAGGACGTTGCGGCGGTCGCTCCGGCCGCACCCAAAAGCGTGCGTCTGGAGATATGAGGAAGTTTGACGTCTGCCATCTTCTTCTCCTGTTCTTTTCGTTCAATCGGTGCATCAAAGCGCGGGGTTCGCCTTGCCGTCGCCCTTCTTCCTGAAGCCCCGCGGGTCGATTGCTCTTCTCTGAAAAAAGAGCCGTTTCGGGGTGCTGACGGGCGCACCTATCGCTGATTTTAGGAAACAAATTGAAACAGCAAAGACCTTAAGAAAACAATGATTGACTCACAAAATGGTGAGTTTTGAGAAATACGCGGGTTCGCACGAAAACACCTAGACAAAATACCGAGGCGCCAACTGTCCCGGTGATAGAATCGGAAGCTATCGACTTGTTTGTTGATAAAGCAGTTATGTATCAACCGAAGCTCCCCAAAGATCTTCGCTGTCCATTGGAGTATGCATTGGAGTTTTTCAGCGGCCGCTGGAAGTCTCGAATCCTGTGCTTGCTCTATTCCGAAGGCAGCGTACGCTACAACGACATAAAAAAGGCCCTCGACCACGTCTCGGACACAGTTCTGGCCAACACCCTGAAGGAACTGATCGGGCATGAATTGATTCAAAGGAAGCAATATCCGGAAATTCCGCCGCGTGTGGAATACTCGCTCACCGAGAAAGGCCTGAGTCTCGTTCCCTTCCTGAGAAATATCTGTCGTTGGTCGGCCCAGTTCCACGATTTCGACAGTGTTTCCGACGAGGCACTCTCGCACTGCAAAAACTGCGTCGTACTCAAGTTCCGCGGCGCCGATCTCCCCGCCGATCAGGAACACGCGAACTGCTCCGTCCGCTCGGCTGAAAATAGAGGCGCATCTCTCGACTGACGCTCGTCGCGTTCGATCGTACTGCCTAGCTCGCTGTTTGCGGGCTTTTTTATTGCTCCAACATTCTCGCGACTATTGGAATGTTCAGTTTCGGCATTCGCACCAAAGTCTGCAGACAAAAATAAGGGAGTCCGTCCGAAGAGACGAAACTCCCTTGAAAATCAAGCTTTAGCGAAAAGTCTGATTACTTACCGAAAGCCTGCTTGAGGTCAATAACATGGCCCTGATAGTGAGGAGCGGAGGCCTTGTTGTTGTAGACGTCGATTTCGACCTTCACGTCCTTGGTCTTGTAGTCGACTTCCTGCAGACGGCCGATGGTGCCCTTGGTCTGATCAAACAGACCGACGGAGCCGTAGAAGGAGAACATCGTATCCTTGTCGGCCTGATAGGCGGAGTTGGAAGTAATCGGCGAGAAGCTTTCGTAGCCGCGTTCCTTACCGTAAGCCCAGGTCTGCTGAACCGTCATCTTCTTCATGTCGATCTTGTATTCGACAACGCGAGAGTAGTTCATTTCGGGCAGAGCGGGCTGTTCGTAGTGGCGAACCTGACCGTTGTCGAACACAACAATCGTGCCGTTCTTGGAAGCGCGCGGCCAAGCGGCGTGCTGGGTGTACGTGAAGTCGAAGCCGCCTTCGCAGTCGCCCGTCGGAGTGCACTTGATGGCCTTGCCGTTGGCGTCAACAGGCTTGAGAAGCTTCTTTTCCAGACCGTTCTTCCAGCCCGTGCTCGGGGCAAGAATCCACTTGACCTGCTTGTCGCGGCCGATCTTCATCACGCCCTGATGGCGAGCCGAAATGATGATCGAATCGTCGCTCGGGTCGTACGCAACGGAGTTGACGTGCGCCCAGTTGCGGCCCGTGCCGACGCCCGCGGCATCTCCGAACGGAGCGAGCGGTTCGGAGCCGACGCTCTGACCCTGAGCATCCAAGTCAACGTTCATGCAAACGGCACCGAGGTCGAGATTCTTAATCAGATCGTCGCGCGTCGGGTCAAGAATCGTATTGAGGTCCCATTCGTCGATCACGTTGCCGGAGCGGTCAACTTCGATGATGAAGTCGCGCACGGTCTGAACGACCTGGCCGTCAGGACGGTGATAACGGTACTTTGCGGCACGAAGCAGCACATGGCCGTTGGGCATTTCC
Organism: uncultured Sutterella sp.; assembly: GCA_900552915.1. Classification (GTDB taxonomy): domain Bacteria; phylum Pseudomonadota; class Gammaproteobacteria; order Burkholderiales; family Burkholderiaceae_F; genus Duodenibacillus. The sequence goes on from USBS01000045.1 coordinate 9,558, forward strand.
CAAGAAGCATGCGACAGATCGATGTATCCCGGCGGCAGCGGATGCTTGGCGATGATGCGGCCTGCAAGGTTCATTTCGATCCAGCGCTGGCCCTGCACCAGGGTGTACGTACCGGCCTTCGTCGGGAAGAAGCCCATGGCGTAGCCGCGGTCGGCAATGTTGTAGTTGATGCCGTCGTAGATGGCTTCGGGTTCGAGCCACCAACGGAATTCACCCTGCGTGTCGACCACGTAGTTCAGGGGAATCGTTTCGAAAGCAAGCGAGCCGCCCGAGGGGTTCGCAGCGCTCTTGCTCATGTGCGGCGTCTTGGGCATGATCCAGTTCACTTCCGAGCCCTTGGGCGGACGCGTACCGGAGTTCACCAGGTACAGACGATCCTTGAACTTGGGATCAAGCTTGGTAACCTTGGGCTGCGGCAGAGCCGTGATGTTGCGGTTGTCCATGTAGTGCATGGTCAGAGCCGGCGTCACGATCTTGTAGGTGTCGGTGTACTTCTTGCCGTCGAGCTTGTAGCTCACGACAACCGTGTTCTTGTAGTCGGGGTACAGACCGAAAACAGGAATGCCGTCGTTGGAAAGCAGCGTCGAACGGCCGACATCGTAGCTGATGTCGATGCCGCCGTTGGGCTTGCCCTTAACGGTCACTTTGATGTCGGTGGGATGCTTCGTGTTGCGGTTGATGACGGCCGTAAGCGGCGAGTAGCCGTACGGATTCACAATGACATTGCCCAGGTGCGTTCCCTTCGGCGTCGGAGCCGGAGCCATGGACTCGGCGGAAGCGGCCATGGAAAAGGCAACTGCAGCTGCGGCAATCGTCAGATGAAGGATCTTCATTGTCTTTCTCCTCGTGGTCAATGAGACACGTCGGTCGGTTCATAAACCTTGACCAACGCTACGAGAGTCAGTCTATCGAGAGTTCAATTTTGAGGAAATCGGCTCATACCCAGATTGAATCGCCAGAGTCCGAAACGGGGGTTTGCAAGATTTGCAAAGCGCCTTATGATTTGATGAAAAGAAATTCCGAAGGCCGCGAAAACTCCATCCAAAAATCTTCGCGGCCCTAGAGAAACGCCGTACGCCATGCTGAGTCAAAACCACCATTCCTTTCCGGAAAACTCCGTTCTTTTGGTGCTTTCGTCGCTGTTTCGAACCGCGAGCCTCACGCTTTCGGGCAACGAGCTCGGCACTTCTACCGCCACCGTCAGCCGCGCTCTTTCAGCCGCACGAGAATTTTTCGGCGACGAACTCTTCATCCGAAGCGGTCCGCGCATGATGCCCACTGCCCGCATGCGCGAGCTTCAGCCCGAAATCGAAGAGATTCTGCGCCGACTCGAGCGGCTGTCTGCTCCGGTTATCTTCGATCCGGCCGACCTTGACCGTACCTTTCGCATTGCAGCGGCCGACAACGGCGTGCTGGCCTTTCTCTTTCCGGCCTTCAAGGTGATCCTCAAGCAGGCTCCCAAAATCAAGCTTGACGTCATCGGGCTCAACGGAGATCTATTCGACGATCTGAGAAACGGAAGACTCGATCTGGGCATGTTCCCCTTTGATCCGATTCCGCCCGAATGCCGCAGCGTCGTACTCGCCAATGAACCGGACGTTCTGTTGGTACGCAGGGATCATCCGCTCGTTGAGTTCTACCGCAAGCACGGCACGCTCACGCTTGAAGCCATTCAGTCCTACCCGAAAGTTCGCATTACCAACGTCGCTCACAATTTCTCAGCAGCCGTCGTGCGCTATCACGCAAGCCTTATGGCTCACGAAAGCGAAGGCGCCAGCATTTCCATGCCCTACTTTCTTGCCGCTCCCTGGATGGTACTTGAGACCGACGCCACGGTGAAAATTCTCGAAAAAAACGGCAGGCTGCTTGCTCGCTACCTGCCGTTGGAGGTTCTGCCGCTGCCCGACACCATCGCCGGTTGCTATGAACGCCGCATCATCTGGCACGAGAACGCTTCAAGCGATCCGGCGCTGCGGTGGTTCATCGCCATGCTCCGGACAACCTGTCGGGAGCAGGCGCAGCAGACGCATTGACAAATTGTTTTGCTGAAAATCAGGCCTTCTTCACAAAGTCGCGCATCACCCAGCCGTAGATCATGGCAATGAGGAAGATGGCGGCCACGACGCAGGCCAAGAGGCAGCACGAAGCCATGTCCATGAACTTCCACTGCGGGATCAGGTACCAGCCGTCGGAAGACTGATAAAGCTCGATGAACCAGCGCTGCAGGTCGCCCAGCACGGCGCCGTCGGGCACGACCGGAGCGTCGTAACCGCAGTCGCCCGTGGGCTGGAACCAAGCCGGAGCCCACTTCTCAAGCGGCAGACCGAACGGGAAGTGCGGTTCGGTCGAGCAACCCTGCATGCCGAACATCGCCATCGGATCGTCCGAGTGCACGGCGTCGTGAATGCCGATCAGCTTCCACGAGCACATGATCGTGTACACAAGGCCGTAGATCGAAATCACGTAGCCCACGATCTTGGCCCACAGTGCCTTCGGGTTGATCATCGCGATGATGCAGCCCAGAGCCATCACCAGGTTGCCGTAGCGAATGTACACGCACTGCTCGCACGGCAGCATGTGCATCCAATCCTGGAACACGTAGTGAGCCAGAAGCACCATGGCGATCATGGCAAAAGCGATGATGCCCCAGGGCCAGCGCGAATCCTGCCAGTCGGCAAGCGTATTGACAGGGTCTGTCTTCAGACCGCTAAAAAACTTTTTCATGGCAAAAACGTCCCCGCCTGCCGCGCTTTACTTCCGCGGCCCGGTGTAGAAAAGAATCTGAAAAAGAAGCGGGAGAGGCGGACGTTAAGGAGGTATCCGCCAGCCCCTCCCGTTAGGAGAGAACAAATTGGATTGGAATTACTTCATCGCCTTGAGTTCTTTGACAAGGTTCACCATGCCGTCGAAGTTGCGGATGCTCTTGGTCATGATGAGGTACTTGCCGTTCACAACGTAGGCCGGAATACCCTGGATCTTGGCGATGTCGTAAGACGCCTTCCATTCGGCGCACAAGTTCTTCACGGCTTCGTCGTTCTTGGCCTTGTTGAATTCGTCAAGAGAGATGCCCGTGGCGTCGGTCAGGGTCTTCAGGAAAGCAGCTTCGCCGGAGGTCCAGCGTTCGCCCTTCTTGTGATAGGCAACGTAGATGGCATCCTTGGCCTTCTTGAAAAGCGAATCCTTGCTTTCGATCGAAACACCGGCAGCCTTGTCCTTGAGCATGCACATCGCAAGGAATTCGCTGCCGACGCGGCCGTACTTGCCCTTGGTTTCAAGGTGCACGGGGTTGAACGTCAGACCGGTTTCCTTTTCGATGCGCGGCAGAACCTTCGGGTCGACGCCGACGTCGTACTTAAAGCAGAACGGGCAGTCGTAGCTGAAGATCTTGGTGAGCTTGCCTTCACCGTTGACATAGGGCTTGTCGAGCTTCACGTAGTCCGTGCCTTCGGTGGCGGCCATAGCGGTCGCAGCGATCACGGACAGACCGAGAGCAAACAGAGTTTTCTTGAACATTTCGAATTTCTCCTCGCAAATTTCAGGCCGATGCCCCGTCAGAAAAAGTGCAGGCAATCGGGCTCAATCCTTACTGATCAGTTTAGGAATAAGCGCGCTTTAGGACAATTGAGATTTGCCAACAGCTACTTACGCTCTCCTGCAACTTGCTTTTGCAAAAATTAAAAACAAGGGTCCCGAAATTCGGACAAGGCGGGCCCCGAACCGGATCCCGCCTATGCCCAAATCGCTCGTTTCTTACTTCGAGAAGGCCTTCTTCACCGAGACCGGCATAGCCTGGTAGCCCATCGAATTGCGGATGACGATTTCAACGGAGGGTTCCTTGGCACCCCACTTGAATTCGTTGATCACGGGCGAAGCAATGCCTGCCTTTTCGCCGGGCTTGAGTTCGGACGGACGGCGTCCCATGCCGGCCGTAGCCGAGTAGACCATGATGGAATCCTTGTCGGCTTCGTACTTGGTCAGCGACGTCACGGGGCTGTACCAGGCAAAACCGCGTTCCTTGCCGTATTCCCAAACCTGTTCGACCGTCATCTTCTTCTGGTCG
>USBS01000046.1 GCA_900552915.1 uncultured Sutterella sp.
CCCAAAACGGAAATCTTCTCGGATCCGCCCATGTCTCAGGCCGAAGCCATGAGCTACATCATGCGCGGCCAGTCGCTCGAATCCGCCGACAACAGCGATAACGAGGCGCTCACCGCGGCGCTTTTGAGCGTCGGGCTTTCGCAGACCGGTCAGTTCGTCTCCGAAGTCGCGCATCTGCTTAAAGTCATCGACCTCAACGTCTCGACCACCGGCGCGGGCGACGACTATCAGGTTGTCGTGAGCGGCTATGTTCTTCCGGGCCTGCAGGTAAAGTACTCCATGGGGCTTTTCGATTCGATCGCAACGATCACGGTGCGCTACAGACTGTTGGCGCAGCTTTTTGTCGAAGCGAGTTCCGGCGCCGCGCACAGCCTTGATCTGCTCTACTCGTTCGACTTCTAACCGCGACACGAAAAGCCCGCACAGGTACTTTCCGTACGGGCCCGATTGCGAAATCAACTTTTCTCAGTGCTCTTTGTGGATCACGTGCAGAGTTTTGTCTTCCTCGCACGCCGTTTGACTCACCAGCGTGTGTCCGCCCTGCGTACAGAAGACCTGCAGGTCCTCCACGGCATGGGGGTCGTCGGTGAGCACTCGAAGGCACTCCCCGACTTCGACGTTTCTGAGCGCTTTTTTGGCTTTGAGCACCGGCTGCGGACATTTCAGCCCGCAGCAGTCAAGTATGTCGCTCATCATTACGCTAGTTTCTCGGCAATCCAAGCGCGAGCACTCTGCAGTGCCGCCGGGAGCGCGGCAGCATCCGTTGCACCCGCCATGGCCATGTCAGGCTTGCCGCCGCCCTTGCCGCCGCACTGAGCGGCCACAAAGTTGACGAGTTCACCGGCCTTCACCTTACCGATGAGGTCCTTCGTGACGCCTGCGCAAAGCTGAATTTTTTCGCCGCCCGTAACCGCCAAAACGATCACGGCCGTGCCGAACTTGCTCTTGAACTTATCCATCGTCTCGCGCAGCGTCTTGGCGTCGATCCCTTCGAGCGTGGTGAGAAGCACCTTAACTCCGTTGACATCTTCGGCTGCGCTCAGCGCTTCGTCGCCCTGCTTGGCGGCAAGCTTGGCCTTCACTTCGGAAAGTTCCTTTTCAAGGCGCTTGACGGTTTCGCTCATGTGGTCGATCTTCTCGGGCAGCTCTTCGGCCGGAGCTTTGAACTTGGCTGCGGACACGGCAAGCAGATCGGCATTCTTCTGCATCAGGTGCAGGGCGTTTAAGCCCGTAACCGCTTCCACGCGGCGCACGCCTGCGGAAATACCCGCCTCGCTTACGATCTTGAAGGCGCCGATGTCGCCTGTGCGCGCCACATGCGTGCCGCCGCAAAGCTCAATCGATGTGCCGATGTTGAGCACGCGCACCGTTTCGCCGTACTTTTCGCCGAAAAGCATCACGGCGCCCGTCTTGCGGGCTTCTTCAATCGGCAACACGCGGCACTGTACGGCGGTGTTGGCGAGGATCTCAGCGTTGACGATTTCCTCGACGCGGCGGATTTCCTCGGCCGTCATGGGCTTGTCGTGATGGAAGTCAAAGCGCGTGACGGCGTCGTTCACAAGACTTCCCTTCTGCGCCACATGTTCGCCCAGCACTTCACGCAAAGCCTTGTGCATGATGTGCGTGACCGAGTGGTTGCGCATGATCGCTTGGCGGCGCTTGGCGTCGACGACAGCCTTGAAGGTGTCGCCCGTCTTCACTTCGCCTTCGCAGACATGTGCGACATGACTGAAGACGCTGGCCTTCAACTTCAAGCAATCGCGTACGTTCAGAAGCGTCGTGCCGTTTTCGAGAATGCCCGTGTCGCCGACCTGGCCGCCCATTTCGGCGTAAAACGGCGTCTTGTCGAGAATGACGAGCACGTCGTCGCCGGCCTGAGCACTTTCGACCTGAATGCCGTCCTTATAAACGGCAAGCACCTTGGCTTCGGGAACTTCAAGCGTGTCGTAGCCCAGGAATTCGTTGTTGTCGCCCGTAAAGAGCACGTCGGCGGCAATCTTGAACTTGCCCGCGGCGCGCGCCTTGTTCTTCTGCTCAAGCATGCAGGCTTCAAAACCTTCGGTGTCGACCGTAAGGCCCCGTTCACGGCAGACGTCGCCGGTGAGGTCCACCGGGAACCCGTACGTGTCGTGCAGCTTGAAGGCAACGTCGCCCGGGAACACGCCGTCCTTGCAGTGCGCAACAGCCTCGTCGAGGATCTGCATGCCGTTCGACAGCGTCTGTAGGAAACGTTCTTCCTCGGCACGGATCACTTCGGCGATCTTCGGATTCTTGATTTCCGGATAGATGTCGCCCATTTCGCGCGCCAGCGGCTCGACGAGCTTGTAGAAGAACGGGCCGCGGGCGCCGAGCTTGTAGCCGTGGCGAATCGCACGGCGGCAGATGCGGCGGATCACGTAGGCACGGCCTTCATTACCGGGCTTGACGCCGTCAGCAACGGCAAAGCCGCAGGAGCGGATGTGGTCGGCAATCACCTTCAGAGAGGGACTCTGCGGATCGACGTTTTCGGCGCCGGCCGCTTCGACGGATTCCTTGGCGGCGCGCATCAGATTCTGGAAGAGGTCGATGTCGTAGTTGGTGTCGACGTCCTGCAGCACGGAAGCCAGACGCTCCAAACCCATGCCGGTATCGATGTTGGGCTTGGGCAGACGGTTCATGTTGCCGGCGGTGTCGCGGTTAAACTGCGTAAACACCAGATTCCAGATTTCCATGTAACGATCGCCGTCTTCGTCGGGGCTCCCCGGAGGGCCGCCCTGCACCTTGGGGCCGCGGTCAAAGAAGATTTCCGAGCACGGACCGCACGGACCGGTGTCGCCCATCATCCAGAAGTTATCGGACATGTAGCGGGCGCCCTTGTTGTCGCCGATGCGAACGATGCGCTCAGCCGGCACGCCGATTTCCTTATTCCAGATATCGTAGGCTTCGTCGTCTTCGATGTAGACCGTCACCCAAAGGCGTTCTGCCGGAAGCTTGTAGACCTGCGTGAGCAGTTCCCAGGCCCAGGCAATCGCTTCGCGCTTGAAGTAGTCGCCGAAGCTGAAGTTGCCGAGCATTTCGAAGAAGGTGTGGTGACGGGCCGTGTACCCGACGTTGTCGAGGTCGTTGTGCTTGCCGCCCGCGCGAATGCACTTCTGAGCGGTCGTCGCACGCTTGAGGCTCTTATCGAGCCCAAGGAAGTTGTCCTTGAACTGATTCATACCGGCGTTCGTGAAAAGCAGCGTCGGATCGTCCTGCGGAATCACCGGGCTCGAGGCCACAATGGGGTGCCCCTTGCTTTCGAAGAACTTCAGAAAGGCCGTGCGAATCTCGGCAGCCGTCATGTAAGTGTCGGGTTTCATAAACTATAAACTCTTGAATCCAATAGCAGTTCGCCCGAATTTAGGGCGCAAACAAACCGCGGGGCTCGCACCCGCAATAATTCGGGCAATTTTACAGGAACGAAGGAAATCGGCGGCGTGAAGCATCGCCGCCCGTCTCCTTTCTTCGCAGATCGCTAATCCAAAGCCTCGGCCATGCGCTCGGCAAGCTCTCGGGCCGTCTTCGGATCCTGCGCTTCAACCATGATGCGCAGCAGCGGTTCGGTGCCCGACGGACGAATGAGCACGCGTCCGCTTCCAGCCAGTTCGGCTTCGCAGGCCTTGACAGCCTCGGCAAACTTAACGTTCGCTTTCCAGTCGTACCCCTTGGCAATGCGGCGGTTCACCAGCACCTGAGGAAGCAGCTGCAGATCGGCCGTGAGTTCGGCCAGCGTCTTGCCGGTGCTCACAACGGCCGCAAGAACCTGCAGAGCGCTCACGATGCCGTCGCCCGTGGTCTGGCAGTCCAAAGCGATGAGATGCCCCGAACTTTCGCCACCGTAGAGCCACCCTTTGGCAAGGAGCTTTTCCATCACGTATCGGTCGCCCACCTTGGCGCGCTCAAAGCCGATGCCGAGTTCGGCAAAGCGCTTTTCAAGCGCAAAGTTCGTCATGAGCGTACCGACAACGCCGGACTGCTTGCCCATGCCGCGGATGCGCTCGCAAGCCATGACGTAAAGGAGCGCGTCGCCGTTGTAGACGTTTCCCTTGTTGTCGGCCATGATGAGACGATCGGCGTCGCCGTCGAACGCAAGCCCCAAATCGGCACCCGCTTTTGCGGTACGCTCGGCCAAGTCGTCGGTGTGCGTTGCACCCACACCGCGGTTGATATTGAAGCCGTCCGGTTCAATTCCCTCGCAGACCACATCGGCGCCGAGTTCATGGAACACGGCGGGCGCAGCGTGATAGGCCGCACCATGCGCGCAGTCGAGGTAAAGCTTCATGCCCTTGAGGTCGAGCCCGTTGGGGAACGTGCTCTTGCAGAATTCCACGTAGCGCCCGCAGGCGTCGTCCAGACGCCGGGCTTTCCCGAGCGCGTCGCTTGTAACGCAGGCAAAGCCCTGCGCGATTTCGGCTTCGATCTCTTCTTCGACGGCGTCGGGCAGTTTGGTTCCGGCCGCCGAAAAGAACTTGATGCCGTTGTCCTGATAAGGATTGTGGCTCGCGCTGATCACAACACCCGCATCAAGCCTCAGGGCTCGCGTGAGATAGGCCACAGCCGGCGTCGGGATGGGGCCGCATAGGACAATGTCGACGCCGGCGGCCGAAAAACCGGCCTGCAGCGCGGCTTCCAGCATATAGCCCGAAACACGGGTGTCTTTTCCGATCAAAACGGTTGCATGAGGCGACTTGCTGTGCCGTGCAAACACGCGGCCCGCGGCCTGACCGAGCCGCAGCACAAAGTCGGGAGTGATCGGAGATTCGCCGACGGTGCCGCGCACGCCGTCGGTACCAAAAAACTGTCTGGCCATTTTGCTCAATTCCTTTCGCGAGCGCTCCTCAAGAGCACGTTTCGCAAATGTCGATTCGGGAATTTTAGCGGGCCGTCCGCAAGGCCTGCCAAACGTCAAGCGCTTCGCGCGTTTCGCGCACGTCGTGCACGCGCACGATCGCGGCGCCGCGCTCGACCGCCATCAAGGCGCCCGCCACACTCGAAACAACGCGCTTCGTAGCGTCGGGCTGATGGGTCGCCGCGCCGATCGAGGATTTGCGCGAAAGCCCCATCAAATACGGTCGACCGCTTGCGGCAAAGCGTTCTGTGTGCCTGAGGATGCTGAAGTTGTGTTCGACCGTCTTTCCGAAACCGAAGCCCGCGTCCCAGCAGATTTGAGCGGGATCGACCCCGTGCTCGATCAGCACCGCTTCGCGCCGCTTTAAATACGCTTCGATTTCACCCAAAAGGTCTTTGTACTCAGGCTTAGCCTGCATCGTTCGGGGCGTTCCCAGCATGTGCATGATCACGAGCCCAGCGCCGCTCTCGGCAGCCGCCTCGACCGCCCCAGGCAGTTCAAAAGCGCGGATGTCGTTCAAAATGCAGGCGCCCGCTTCAATGGCGGCGCGCATCACTTCGGGCTTGCTTGTGTCGACGGAGACGGCAAGTCCCGCGCTTGCCAAGGCACGCACAACCGGCACGACACGGCGCAGTTCTTCTTCTACGCTCACCTCGTCGGCCCCGGGACGCGTGGATTCGCCTCCCACATCGAGAATGTCGGCGCCCTCGCCTGCCAACTTCAACCCCCAGGCAACAGCCTCTTCAAACCCCGAGTGGTCTCCCCCGTCGGAAAACGAATCGGGCGTGACATTGACGATGCCCATGATCAGCGGACGCGTCAGATCAAACGTACGGCCTCGGCAGCGCCACAGCTTTGCTTTGCCGGGCATTTCATCGGAAAACATGTTTTCTCAACTCGAAAAAAGGCGGCGGAGTTTGCTTTCCGCCGCCGGTGTCAAAAGGATGGGACTCGATTACTTTGCGTTGTCGCGGTTGCGATCGTCACCCTGCTCCGTTCCGCCCTCGGGACCGAACGGATCGTCTTCGGGCGCGGGCTTCATTTCTTCGGCAGGCTTTTCGTCCTTAACGGGAGCAGGCTTGGCCGAACCCGTAACCGGAGCCTTGGGCGCACGCAGTTCCTTCCCCGCGAGAATGTCGTCGATCTGATCGCTGTCGATCGTTTCCCAATCGAGAAGCGCCTTGGCCATGCGATGCATTTCTTCCTGGTGCTCTTCGATCACCTGACGGGCGCGCTTGTACTGTTCGTCGAGAATGCGGCGGATTTCCGCGTCTACCGCCTGCATGGTCTTTTCGGAAATGTGCGTGGTCTTCGTAACCGAACGGCCGAGGAACACTTCGCCCTCGTTTTCGGCGTACACCATCACGCCCATCTTGTCGCTCATGCCGTAGCGCATCACCATGTCGCGGGCAAGCTGGGAGGCGCGTTCGAAGTCGTTGCTCGCGCCCGTGGTCATCTGATGCATGAAGACCTCTTCGGCAATACGGCCCGCAAAGAGAATCGCAATGCGGGTGAGCAGATACTCGCGATCGTACGAGTAACGGTCTTCTTCGGGCAGCTGCATCGTCACGCCCAAAGCTCGGCCGCGCGGGATGATCGTGACCTTGTGCACCGGATCGGACTTAGGCAGGAGCTTCGCTACCAACGCATGGCCCGATTCGTGATAGGCCGTGTTGCGGCGCTCGTCTTCGGTCATCACCATGGAGCGACGTTCCGCACCCATCATGATCTTGTCTTTGGCCAGTTCGAAGTCGTTCATCTCCACGACGCGGCCGTTGCGGCGTGCGGCAAACAAGGCGGCTTCGTTCACAAGATTGGCCAGATCGGCACCGGAAAAGCCGGGCGTGCCGCGTGCAATCACATCGGGCTGCACGTCGGGGCCGATCGGCACCTTCTTCATGTGCACATTGAGAATCTGTTCGCGGCCGCGAATGTCGGGCAGCGGCACCACCACCTGACGGTCAAAGCGGCCCGGGCGCATCAGCGCAGGATCGAGCACGTCGGGACGGTTCGTGGCCGCAATCACGATGACGTTGGTGCCGGTTTCAAAGCCGTCCATCTCAACGAGCATCTGATTCAAAGTCTGCTCGCGTTCGTCGTTGCCGCCGCCCAGACCAGCGCCGCGCTGACGACCCACCGCATCGATTTCGTCGATGAAGATGATGCAGGGAGCGTTCTTCTTGGCGTTTTCGAACATGTCGCGCACGCGCGCGGCACCCACACCTACAAACATTTCAACAAAGTCGGAACCGGAAATCGAGAAAAACGGCACGCCCGCTTCGCCGGCGATGGCCTTGGCAAGGAGCGTTTTGCCGGTGCCGGGCGAACCCACAAGCAAAATGCCGCGCGGAATATGACCGCCGAGACGCTGAAAGCGCGACGGATCACGCAGGAATTCCACAACCTCTTGCACATCTTCCTTGGCTTCATCGCAGCCGGCTACATCGGAAAAGCGCACCTTGTTGGCCGAATCGTCGAGCATGCGCGCCTTGCTCTTTCCGAACGAGAAGGCGCCCGTCTTGCCGCCCTGCATCTGGCGCATGAAGAAAATCCACACGCCGATCAACAGCAGCATCGGGAACCAACTGATGAGCAAGGTCTGCAGGAACGACGGCTCCTCTTCGGGCTTGCCGAAGACCTGTACGCCGTTCTTGCGCAAATCGTCGACCATCCACAGGTCGCCCGGGCTCGTGATGGCGTAGACCGGCCCTTCGGTCGGCGTCACGGTGATCTTGCGGCCCTGCACGTCGACGCGGCGAATCTTGCCGTCCTTGGCGTCCTGCATGAACTGCGTGTAGCTCGTCTGTTCTGTCGGCGTCACGGCGGCGTTTTCGCCGTCGAACTGACGGAAAACCGTAAAGAGCACGAATGCGATGAGCAACCATACCGCAACGCGGCTGATCATTCTGTTGTCCAAGATATCCCTCTATACCTTTTGAGCGTCCTTGGTCGGAGCGCTCTGTCTCGAATACAAAAACGATGCCTGTTCGCCCGCTTTCAACCCAAACAAAATCGAACTGCGGTCCGCGCGAACAGTAAAGCAGAGTAAGAGTAAAGCAAAAACGGCGGTTTTGCCGCCGTTTTGCCGCGCTCATTGGTTAAAAATATTTTCTCGATTGCTTTATTTTGCCTTTAGGCGTCGGGCAACCACGTACATTTCGGCGCTCGAGTCGCGGCTCGCGGCAGGTTTGCGCTGCGCCACGCTCACAAAGTGCTTCTTGCAGCTTTCGATGAACTGTGAGTAGCCCGAACCCTGAAAAGCCTTCGTCACAAAGACGCCCTCGGGCTTGAGGTGTTCGACCGCAAAGTCGAGCGCAAGCTCGTTTAGGAGAAGGCTCGCGTTGGCGTCGACCATGGCGATGCCCGAAAGGTTCGGGGCCATGTCGCTGATCACCACGTCGAGCTTGTCGCCCGCAAGAATTTCATTCAATTTGTCGGCGACTTCCTGCTCGCGGAAGTCCCCCTGCAGAAACGTCACGCCGTCGATGGGCTCCATCGGCAGGATGTCCATGGCGATGATGCGCCCCTTGAGTTCGCCGTTTTTGTCGGTGAGGCGCTCGCGCACGATCTGCGTCCAGCTGCCCGGAGCACTTCCGAGATCGGCCACATTCATGCCGGGACGAAAGAGGTGCTCGGTGTCGTCGAGTTCGGTGAGTTTGTAGACCGAGCGGGCGCGATAACCCTCACGGCGGCTCTTTTTGACGAAGGGATCGTTGATGTGGCGTTCGATCCAGGCGCGGTTGGAGCGCAGTTTCTTTAGGGACTTGGGCATGAAAAACCAATAAAATGCGTCCTGCACCTTTTTTCAGGCACATAGACGCAACACAATTAAATGACAGAACTGATTTTAGAGCGTAACGAACGGCTGCGCCTGCGCGCCGACGCCCACCATCTCAACCCGGTCGTTCTGATCGGTGAAAAAGGCATGACGCCCGCCGTCATGAAGGAAATCGAGCGCGCGCTCGACGATCACGGCCTCGTCAAGGTCCATGTCGCAGGCGACGACCGTGAAGAACGCGAGGAAATTTACCATACGGTCGCCGACGAACTTTCCGCCGCCCGCATCCAAGCCATCGGCAAAATGCTCGTCTTCTACCGCGAACCCAAGGAAAAGGACGAAACCGAAAAGGAATTGGGCCTGGCCATGCTTCGCGCCAAGTCCGAACCGGGCGCCCGCGGCATCAAAAAAGCAGCCGCCAAGAAAAAGAAAATCGTTTTGGGCAAGCCTACAAGCGCCAAAGACGCCAAGCGCAAGAGCAAAGCTCGCACCGCTGCCAAACGCAAAACCAAGAAAGCGTCCTTAGGTTAGTTTGAGTTTTCTTGAGACACAGCCCGCAGTCCTCAACAAGGCTGCGGGCATTTTTTACTTCAAACACTCTCGGCTTGGATTCGACCCGCTTCCGGAGCACAACCAAGCGTTTTCCCTAATTTGTGACAGCTTTGTCATTATTTGTCATAAAAGTGTCATAAACCTCTGCGAGACTGATTTGTTGAGTTGTTAACAACCCAACCCGTGCTCAAAAAATGTCTGATTTTTACCTAGTCGTCCTCGGCTTTCTAGCCGTGCTGGCGTGCTTTGACTTGTTCGTTGGCGTCAGCAACGACGCCGTCAACTTCCTCAATTCCGCTTTGGGCTGCCGCATCGCCCGCTTCAGAACCACGATGTGGGTCGCAAGCTTGGGGGTTCTGCTCGGCGCCACCTTCTCCTCCGGGATGATGGAAATTGCCCGCTCGGGCGTCTTTCATCCGCAGATGTTCACCTTCAACGAGATCATGATCGTCTTCTTTGCCGTCATGATCGCCGACGTCCTTCTGCTTGACGCCTTCAATTCCCTGGGGTTGCCCACCTCCACCACGGTTTCGATCATTTTCGAACTGCTCGGCAGTGCGCTTGCCGCCGCTCTCTACAAGATCTACATCACGAGCGGCAGTTATGCAGCCGTCGTCGACTACATCAACACCGCCAAAGCGCTCACGATCATTTCGGGCATCCTGATTTCCGTGGGTGTGGCCTTTGTCTCGGGCATGGTCGTTCAGTACCTGATGCGACTGCTCTTTACCTTCCACTTTGAGGCCATGTACCGCCGCATCGGCGGCATCTTCGGCGGCTTCTGCCTTACGGCCATCTTCTACTTCCTGGTGATGAAGGGCGCCAAGGGCGCAAGCTTCATGCAGCCCGAGTGGATCGCCTGGATCAACGCCAACACAACGGTTATTCTCTTGACCCTGTTCGGCGTCTTGTCCGTCGTCTTTTCCATTCTGCTCTGGACGATCAACTTCAACGTTTTCAAGATCGTCATTTTGAGCGGTACGTTCTCCTTGGCGTTCGCCTTTGCCGGCAACGACCTTGTGAACTTCGTGGGTGTTCCGCTTGCCGCACTCGACGCCGTGCGCGACTTCATGGCCAACGGCACCGACGGCGACACCTTCATGATGACAAGCCTTGCCGAGAAAGGCAGTAAGGCCGCCACCATCTTCCTGCTGCTTTCGGGCCTTGTGATGGTGCTCACGCTCTGGTTTTCCAAGAAGGCGCACCGCGTCGTGCAGACTTCCATCAATCTGTCCTCGAGCCAACAGGGCGAACACGAACAATTCGGCAGCTCTTTGCCCGGCCGCATGATCGTTCGCAGCTCCATGACGCTCGGTTCCGTCATCCGTCAGATTCTGCCGATGCGTCTGCAGGGAGCTTTGCATTCGCGCTTTAAGCCGCGCAAGCTCGCCCGCGACGAACAGCCGCTGCCCTTCGACTATGTCCGCGCTTCCGTCAACCTCGTCATCAGCTCCATCCTGATTGCTTCTGCAACGAGCCTGCAGCTGCCGCTCTCGACCACCTACGTAACCTTCATGGTGGCGATGGGCTCGAGCTTTGCCGACGGCGCCTGGGACCGTGAAACGGCCGTCTACCGCATTTCCGGTGTTCTCACCGTAATCAGCGGCTGGTTCCTCACCGCCTTTACGGCTTGTTCAGCCGCCGCCATCGTGTGTCTGCTCACCATGCTCGGCGGAACCTACATGATGATTGCGCTGATGCTCTTTGTGCTCACGCTTCTCATCCGCTCCAACTTCATCAAGAACGCCGGCAAGGAAGAGCAGGAACGCCGTCTTCAGAACGACGACTGCTACACGGTTCGCGACGTGATCAACGAATCGGTCGGCGCGCACCTGCAGCGCAGCGTGGATCTTTACGAAGCCACGGTCAAGGCCTTCTTGAACGACAACGAATCGGCTCTGAGAAAGCTTAAGAGCGAATCGACCGACTTCTTCGACATGCTCAGCAAAGAGCGCAGCGTCTACTACGACATGGCTCAGCAGCGCAAGTCCGACACGAAGCTCGATCGAGACGCCCGCTACTGCTACTACCGCGCCTACACCGGCATGCGCGTGGTGGGCAGCAACCTGCAAAAGCTCACGACGACCGTGAAGGATCACATTGCCAACCGTCACCGCGTCTACAAGGGCGAACTCAAGGCAAACCTCATCCAGCTCGCCGCCGATCTGCAAAAGCTCGGCCGCGGCGGCAAGGGGCGCCATTCGCTTGAAGTCGTCCGCCTCAACGGCAACGACATCATCCTTGAAATCGACCGCATGCAGGAAAACCTGCTCTCCTCGATTGCAACGGAAAACATCTCGATGCGCGGCTGTGAGCTTTACCTCAACTTCCTGCAGTTTGCACGCGAGCTTGTAAACCGCTACAGCATCGTCGCGGTGCTGCAGCACGAGCTCAACGACTTGTGCGACCGCGCCAAGTCCGATGCCTCCGAGTCTGACAAGCCTCAGACCAAGAAAGAGGATCCGGCTTCGGTGAAGGGCCCGCAGAATATTCTGCGCGCACTGCACGTCACGGGCTTCGGGAAGAAATCCTAAAAGCATCGTGATTTGAATCACGACTGATCCGCCCCGTACAATCTTTGCGTTGTGCGGGGCGTTTTTTGCCTTGCTGCCGAAAAAAGGAGCTGAAATCGTGCGCGGACTTGTTTTATTCGATTTGGACGGAACCCTGGCCGACAGTGCCCCGGGGCTTGCCCACTCGGCCAACGTTTTGCGCACCCGCCGCGGGCTTGCTCCGCTCCCTTACGAAGCTTTAAGAGAGCACTGCGGCAGCGGTGCGGCCGGTCTTATTTGGGCTGGACTGCGCATGCCGAAGAGTGCCGAGAGCTTTGAATCGACGAAAGCCGAATTTCTTGAAAACTACGCCGAAATCATGGTGCCCTACAGCACGCTCTTTGATGGCGTTCCCGAAATGCTCGCCGAGCTCACGCGCCGCGGCTTGACCTGGGGCATCGTCACCAACAAAGTGATCGAGCTTGCGCGCCCACTGTGCGAAGCCAAAGGGATCGCATCGGGCGCCGGCATCATCCTTTCCGGGCAAACATTCGGAGCACCCAAGCCCGCTCCCGACACACTGCTTTATGCCATGTCCGAGCTCGGCTTTACGACACGAGAAACGCTCTACGTGGGTGACGACGCCCGCGACGCTCAGGCTGCCGCCAACGCAGGCGTCGGCTTTATCGCCGCCACTTGGGGCTACACAGGAAGCGGTCGAGCGGTTGATCAATGGGGTGCTTTGGCACTGCCCTCGCGTGTTCCGGAGCTGCCGGATCTGGCCGAAAAGCTTCTTGCCGCTAACCGGCCGCAGGCGCTTTGAGCAGCCAGTCGACCAGATTGAGAACTTTGATGCCGCGCACCGTTTCGTTGACTCCGATTCGATCAAGCGTCAGGACATACTGCGGGAAAGGTTCCTTGATGCCCGCAAAAGCCGACACTTCGCGCTCAAAAACCGCTTCGTCCATCATACTGGACACTTTTGTCAAATCAATCAAAAGCGTTCAGCATAATGGACACTATTATCCTTCGGCATTCGTTCTGCCGTCGGTGCCGAAGGCCAGCCGTTTGAGCGCTTCGAGTCTGTCGCGCAGCACGGCCGCCTGTTCGAAATCCAAATCGCGCGCGCAGGCGAGCATCTTCTTTTCGGTGTCCTTGATCTCGCGGGCCAAAGCCTTGTCGTCCTTGATGTCGAGCCCCTTGAGCTTGCCTTCGTCCTGAGCGGACGCGTCGGGCCGATAGACGCCGTCGATGATTTCGCGCACCTCCTTCACCACGCTTCTCGGCGTAATGCCGTGCTCGAGGTTGTACTTTTTCTGCTTTTCGCGACGGCGCTCGGTTTCGTCAATGGCCTGACGCATGGAGTCGGTCATCGTATCGGCGTAAAGAATCGCCTTGCCCTTGATGTTGCGGGCCGCGCGTCCGATCGTCTGAATGAGCGAACGCGTCGAGCGCAGGAATCCTTCCTTATCCGCGTCGAGAATCGCCACAAGCGACACTTCCGGAATGTCGAGGCCTTCGCGCAGCAGATTGATGCCAACGAGCACGTCAAATACGCCCGCACGCAAATCGCGAATGATTTCCACGCGCTCAACCGTATCGATGTCCGAATGCAGATAACGCACTCGCACATTGTGTTCGCGCAAAAACTCCGTGAGTTCCTCGGCCATGCGCTTCGTGAGCGTCGTCACAAGCACGCGTTCGCCCGCCGCGGCTCGCTCGTTCACTTCGCCGA
>USBS01000047.1 GCA_900552915.1 uncultured Sutterella sp.
GCTGACGATGTCAGAATCCTCACTTATGGAGTGTCAGAATAGCGTTGCGCTAACATGTTGCCGATTAAATCGGTAGAAGAGCGAAAAAACTCTTACAATCAAACAATTGCAGGCAGGTTTCGAGGAACTTGACCGGCTCACTA
Source organism: uncultured Sutterella sp. (assembly GCA_900552915.1). Taxonomy (GTDB): domain Bacteria; phylum Pseudomonadota; class Gammaproteobacteria; order Burkholderiales; family Burkholderiaceae_F; genus Duodenibacillus. The sequence continues at coordinate 144 of USBS01000047.1, forward strand.
CAAATCTGAAGCGTCGTCCGAGCCGACATCGGCTGCTGCCGGAGCGGGTAACGATTCCAAGCCACATAAGGAGCAATCACGATGGCTACCGCAACGAATGAACAGATTCTCAAAACGTTCCTGACGGCTCATGCACGTCTGGCTGCAGCGATGCAGGAAGTGTCCGATAAGCTCGGCGGCAATGCTCCGACGATCTCGCAGCAGGAGTTCCAGGATCTGATCGATTCGAGCACCGAAATGCTCAAGGAATCCGTGAAGCTTGCCGTCCTGCTCGGTGTGAAACTTGAAGTTCCGGCCGAAAAGAAGCCCGAACCCAAGAAGGCTGCCGCGAAGAAGACGCCTGCTAAAAAAACTGAGGCCGCTGCCGAAGTAAAGGCGGCTCCTGCCAAGGAGACGACCGCGAAGGCTGCTGCTAAGGCCCCCGTCAAGAAGGCCGAGGTAAAGGCAGAGCCCGCCAAGAAGCCTGCCGCCAAGAAGACGACAGCGAAGGCGGCCCCCGCTAAGGCCCCTGCCGAGAAGGTCGAGGAAAAGGCAGAACCCGCCAAGAAGCCCGTCGCCAAGAAGACGACCGCAAAGGCTGCTGTAAAGGCTCCCGCCAAGAAGGCCGAGGAAAAGGCTGAACCCGCCAAGAAGCCCGCGGCTAAGAAGACGACCGCAAAGGCTGCTGCCAAGGCTCCTGCCAAGAAGGCAGAGGAAAAGGCCGCTCCCGCGAAGAAGCCTGCCGCCAAGAAGACGGTTGCCAAGACTACGACGCGTAAGACGGCCGCCAAGAAGTAATTCTTCGGTTCAACTCTTGTGAAACAAGCCGCGGTTTCGAAATCAGTGAACTCGGACCGCGGTTTATTTTTGTTATGACGCAGGACAATTTTTCGGCACGGGCCGGCGTAAGCGCTCCGAATCGTCTGGCCGCGCAGGCCGGCGCCCGAATTCTCCGATGCGGCGGTACGGCGCTCGAGGCTGCCGTAGCGACGGCGGCAGCGCTCGCTGTTGTTTATCCGCACATGAATTCGATCGGAGGCGACAGTTTCTGGCTGATTAGAAGAAGAGGAGAAAAGCCCGTTGCGATCCGTGCCTGCGGTCAGGCGGCAGCTGTCGCCGATACGGCGTTTTATCTTGCCCGTGGTTATAAGTCCGTTCCCTCAAGGGGGCCTCTTGCGACGCTTACCGTGCCCGGGACGATTCGCGGCTGGGAGGCGTTGCTCAATCTCAGAGATGCAAAGGGTCGCTTGCCTCTCAAAACCATTCTTGCCGATGCAATTGCCTGGGCCCGCGACGGTTTTCCCGTGTCGGCGAGCCAAGCTCGAACGACGGCAGCCTCACTTGCCGGTCTCAAGAATTGTCCGGGTTTTGCGCGAGTGTTTCTAAAGGAAGACGGAACTGCTCCCTGCAGGGGAGATGTTTTAAAGCAGCCGGCCTTGGCCCGCACGCTGCAGATGCTGGCCGAAAGGGGGCTCGCCGATTTTTATGAGGGTGAAACAGCCGAGCGCATCTGCGCCGAACTGCGTGCTTTGGGCAGCCCGCTGTCCGAATCCGACTTTGCCGCAGCTCGGGCTCAGCAGGTCGAACCGCTTCATCTTAAGGCCTTCGGGTGTGACTTCTACAACCTGCCTGAACCCACACAGGGTGCGGCTTCGCTTGCGATTCTCGGGCTTATGGAACGCGCCGGGGCCGATCCTTCGGATCCGGTCGGGTTTGTTCACTCGGCAGTCGAAGCGGCCAAGCTTGCGTTTGAGTGGAGAAATCGCCATGTGGGAGACCCGCGTGCGATGACCGTTTCGACGCAGGCGTTTTTAAGCGACGAGTCGCTCACTACGCTTTTTAAGTCGTTTGATTCCGCAAGTGCTCGACCGTTCGGTCAAAAAGAGGCTGAAGGCGACACGGTGTGGTTCGGAGCCGCCGATAACGAAGGAACCGTGGTGAGCTGCATTCAGAGCATTTACTGGGAATACGGCAGTGGCGTTGTGCTCGAAGACACGGGCATAACGATGCAAAACCGCGGTTGCGCTTTTACGTTTGACTCAAGCAGCCCCAACTGTCTGCGGCCCGGGGCGTTGCCCTTTCATACGCTCAATCCGGCGCTTGCCGTGCTCGGCGACGGGCGCACGATTGCCTACGGCACGATGGGCGGTGAAGGCCAACCGCAAACGCAGGCCGCGGTGATTTTGAGACATCTTTCAGGCATGCCGCTCGATCGGGCCATCCGAGAGCCGCGCTGGCTCATCGGCAGAACCTGGGGCGACGAAACCGCCAAACTGCGCCTTGAACCTCGGTTTGCGCCCGAAGTTGTCGAAAAACTCAAGGCAATGGGGCACGATGTTGAAGTTTTGTCCGAGGTCTTCAGTGATACCATGGGGCATGCCGGTGCCGTGAGTTTGGCTGTCGACGGCACCGTGACAGGCGCTTCCGACCCGCGCAGCGATGGAGCTTTCGAAGCTGCCTAAAGACAAACGAAAGTTAGGGCGAGAATTTTTTACCTCTGCTCTTGCATTCGTTCAAACCAGGCGATACAATGCGCCCCGCTTCGTAAAAAACGAGGCGTAAAAATTTGAGATGTGCGCCAGTAGCTCAGTTGGATAGAGTACCTGGCTACGAACCAGGGGGTCGTGGGTTCGAATCCTGCCTGGCGCACCACTCTGAAAAATGAAGCTTCCCGTTGCAGGAAGCTTTATTTTTGTCCGCGCGACTCGTAACTGGCTGATTTTAAAGCGAAAACCAATGTAACCGGTCGTTGGGGTCGACCGTTGTCCGAAAAATTGGGCGACGGTTCGATGCCGAAGTTCAAATCGTCTGAACGGACGACGGCCGAGCGCTAGCGAACGAATGCCGGTTTCGAGTAAGATAGCGCATAAAGATGAAACGGCGCCCGGCATCGGCACAACCCGACCGAAATGCCTTGAAGGATGCGTGCGCCTTTGCGCATCGCCCGCAGTGATGAGTTGCAAGCAATCTGCGGCGATGTTTACGGCTTTGTCTTGAGGTCCCGACTTTTCTGTCGTCCCCTGCAGAGCCCGAATGAATTTCCGAAAGCGTTGAATTCGAAAGCCGATCGATTGCGTCCGCAATGCGTGTGTTCGCGGGGCGGGCATGCGTGTGCCCGACATGCGCCCGGAATCGGCTCGAACAACGCGCAACCGAGCAAACGAATACACCGTGGCAGACACTTTGCAACCGAGCTTTGTCATTGAAGCGGCGCTTCTGACAAGTCCCCAGCCGTTGACGCTGGAGGATCTTTCGCGGCTTTTTGCCGGAAGGCTCACGCAGACCGAGCTGCTCGAAGCCCTAAACGGCTTGTCCGAGCACTGGAAAACGCGCGGCCTGCGGTTGGCGGAATCTGCCGGCGGCTGGGGCTTTGTAACGTCTCCCGATGTGGGTGAATACCTGCTTCGCATGAGCGAGCAGAAAATGCCCAAGTATTCGCGCGCCGTGATGGAGACGCTTGCAATTATTGCGTATCGGCAGCCTGCGACGCGAGGCGATATTGAAGACATTCGCGGAGTGGCGGTCAACCCCAACGTTGTGCGTCAGCTGCAGGAAAGAGGGTGGATCGAAATTGTCGGACATCGAGAATCGCCCGGACGACCGGCGCTGTTTGCGACCACGCAGCAGTTTCTGGACGATTTGGGACTGAAGTCCCTGTCGGATCTGCCGCCCCTTTCGGGCGACATGCCGCAGAGCAAGGAATTTGAATTGGTTTTCGGCGACGAGGCCGCCGAAGAAGGCAAGGATGCGCCCGAAGAGGCTGCAGCCGAAGACAAAAACAGCGACGAGAAAGTTTAGAGCTATGCCCAAAACATCTGTAGAGAGCATGAATGAGGCCGACGGACAACAAACCGAGGTGAAAAAGCGTGTGGTGCGCCGCCGTACGGTAAAGGCTGAGGCGGTTGCCGAAGAGGCGCCCTCGAAAAAGCGTGTAGTGCGCACCCGCAGGGCTAAGACAACCGAGGAGGTGCCTGCCGAAGCGCCCGTCGAGTCGAACGCTGCGGAGGAATCCGTTCAAGACAAGCCCAAGCGCCGCACGTACACGCGCCGCAAGAAGGTTGAAGGCCAAGAGTCCGAAGTAGCGGCTGTCGTTGAAGCTAGCGCAGCCGAAGTCGAAGCTCAAGCGCCTGCTCCTAAACGTCGCACCTACACCCGACGCAAGAAGGTCGAAGAGGTCGTTTCCCTCGAGGCAACGCCCGAGGCGGCCGCGCAGGAACCCGAACCGGTAAAGCCCAGGCGCGTCGTGCGCAGCCGCAAGCTCAAGACCGAAGCCGAAGAACCCGTCAAGAGCGAGCCCGCCTACGATGTGCCCGTCGACATCGACGTTCCGATTGTGATTCCCGACGAAATCCCCGCAGAGATCGCGTCGGCATATCCGGACGACGTGATGATCGACGCTCCGCTTGAAGCCAGCGTGCGCCGCCAGAAGCGCCGCGAAATGAAGGGCAAGTTCCGTCGTACGGATCGCCGTCAAGCCGTTGAGTCCGAAGATGAGGGCGCACCGGTGCCCGAGGACGCGCCCGCTATTGACGCGGAGCTGTGCTCGGCTCAGATTTTCGATCCCAAGGTGCTTGCACAGGGCAAAGCCGCCAAGAAAAACGAACTCGTCAAGCAAAGCGAAAAACTCCACAAGGTGCTTGCCGACCTCGGACTCGGCAGCCGCCGCGATATGGAGCAGCTCATTGTCGAAGGCCGCATCTCGGTGAATTCCGAACCGGCCTATCTGGGGCAGCGCGTCATGCCCGGCGACATCGTTCGCCTAAACGGCCGCGTCGTCAAGCGCATGGCGCAAAGCAAGCAGCCTAAGGCTCCCCGCGTGCTGGTTTATCACAAGCCCGCCGGTCAGATCGTGAGCATGCGCGACCCGCAGGGCCGTCCGAGCGTTTTTGAAAACCTTCCGAAAATTTCGGGCGCCCGCTGGATTGCCGTGGGACGTTTGGACTTCAATACCGAAGGGCTGCTGCTCTTTACAACGAGCGGAGAACTTGCCAATCGACTTATGCACCCGCGCTATGAAATCGAGCGCGAATACGCCGTGCGCGCCGCAGGCGTCATGACCGACGAAGCCAAGGAACTGCTTACCACCGGCGTCGAACTCGAAGACGGTCCCGCACGCTTTTCGATGCTTGAAGAAAAGGGCGGCGACAATCTCAACCGTTGGTATTTGGTGCGCATCAGCGAAGGGCGCAACCGTGAAGTGCGCCGCATGTTTGCCGCCGTCGGACTCACGGTCAGCCGCTTGATTCGCGTGCGCTACGGAGCGGTACGGCTGCCCGCGGATCTCGAGCGCGGCGCGACGCGTGAACTCAAGCCCGACTGGGTGCAGGCCTGGATGGCGCAGCTTGCGAGCGTTGAAGGCAAGGGCAAGCCCTCTGTCGGCAAAAAGCTTCCTCCCAAGAAAGGACCGGCTCGCAAGGGCGGGCGCAAAGAACTTCAACCGCAAGCCCGAGCGCATTCCCGATCCGATGATGAGCACGGTCAACTACATCGCCAGCGGCAGTCTCGGTGCCGCGCAGGGGGCTTACGGACGCGCTTTGGCGCGCGCCAACGACTCCTCTGCCATGCCTTCGCCCTTTAAAAAGGGCGGAAAGTTCGGCAAGGGCAAGGGGTTCGCCAAACGTCGGTAAGCCGCGAAAACAAAGGCCGGAAGAGGCCCGAGAGCGGGCCTCGAACGGCCTTTCGGCCGGCCGAGATAAACGGCTGAAACGAAACGATCTTTGTCGGTCTCGTTTTTTTAGGCATAAGCCTTGAAATTAAACGGGAAATCTTTATAATCCGCGACGCGCCTTCGAAGTGGTCGATTCTGCGAATCTTCCGTTCGTGGGCCATCGCTAGACATGTCCGTGCGCGGAGGGGCCGAAGGGGCCGTCGGCGTCGGGCACCCACGTTGGGTGGGGTTAGGGATGGGCATTGCGCCCATTTTTTTTTTGGATTTTTTCTACAAACGGATACATGCAGAAATCAACTGCTGAAATCACGCGAATCGTTGAAGAAACGGTGCAGGGTTTGGGCTACGAATTCGTAGACTACGAGCGTCTGCCCCGCGGCCTCATGCGCATCACGATCGACAGCGACGCCGAGGGCGGCGTCGGTGTGGACGATTGCGAAGCCGTGAGCGATCAGATCACGCATCTTTTCACCGTCGAAGGCATTGACTATGAACGCCTCGAAGTTTCGAGCCCCGGCGTGGAGCGTCCCTTAAAGCGCGCAGCCGAATGGCGCCGCTTCATCGGCCGTCCGGCGCACGTGGAACTCTACGAGCCCCTGAAGGCCGAGGGGTTCCCCGAGGCGGGCCGCCGCAAGCTCGACGGCATCATCCTCGGCATCGAGGGGGATGCAGGAAATGAAGTGATTTCCTTCTCGTTTGAAGAACTTAACATTGCGCGCACGCCGAGTCAGGCCGTGAAGTCCCGCCAGGCGGGCAAGGCCAAGAAGGCCAAGGCCGAACCGGTGCGCGTTTCGTTCGGCATCAACGATGTCGACCGCGCCAATTTGATTGCAGAACTTGACTTTAAGGGGAAACAGTAATGAGCCGCGAAATGCTCGAAATGGTCGACGTCCTTGCCCGCGAAAAGAACGTTGAAAAGTCCGCCGTCTTCGGCGTTCTCGAAATTGCGCTCGCAAGCGCCGTCAAGAAGGCTCAGTTCCCCGGCGAGGACGCCGATGTGCTCGTGCGCGTCGATCCCGCCACGGGCGACTGGAGCGCCGTGCGCCGCTGGGTGATCGTGAGCGACGATCAGGGTCTGCAGCAGCCCGATCGCGAAGAAATGTTCTCGGACATTCACGACGACTATCCCGAACTGGCTGTGGGCGACTATATCGAAAAGCCCATTGAAAACATCAACACCAGCGGCCGCCGCTTTGCCCAGGACGCCAAGCAGGTGATTCTGCAGCGTCTGCGCGATGCCGAACGCGAACAGATTCTCAATGAGTTCCTTGCCCGCGACGAAAAGGTCGTCTCTGGTCAGGTCAAGCGTTCCGACAAGGAAGGCGCGATCATTGAAGTGGGCCGTCTGGAAGCTCGTCTGCCCAAGAGCGAAATGATTCCGCGCGAAAACCTGCGCAACTCCGATCGCGTTCGCGCTTACGTGCTGCGCGTCGACGAAACGAACAAGGGCAAGCAGGTGATCCTGTCGCGCTCCTGCAACGAATTTATCAAGAAGCTCTTTGAGCTCGAAGTGCCGGAAATCGAAGAAGGCACCGTCGAAATCAAGGCAACGGCCCGCGATCCGGGCTCGCGCGCCAAGATCGCCGTCATGAGCCACGACAAGCGCGTCGAACCCGTGGGCACCTGCATCGGCATCCGCGGCTCGCGCGTGACGGCCGTCACGAATGAACTTGCCGGCGAACGCATCGACGTCGTGCGCTGGGACGAAAACCCCGTGCAGTACATCGTTGAAGCTCTGAAGCCCGCCAAGGTTTCCAAGGTCGTGGCCGACGAAGAAGCCCGCAGCATGGACGTGACGGTCGACGCCGACAACCTGGCGATTGCCATTGGCAAGGGCGGCCAGAACGTGCGTCTGGCAAGCGAACTCACCGGCTGGCAGATCAACATCATGACCGCTGAAGAAGCCACCGCCAAGCAGGAAGAGGAAGACCGTGCGGCCTGCGAAGAATTCATGACCGAACTCGGCATGACTCAGGACGACGCTATGGCGCTCGTTCAGGACGGCATCTACAGTCTCGAGGAACTCGCCTACGTTCCCGAGCAGGAAATCGTCGAGCTCGGCATCTTCGACGAAGCCACCGTTGCGGATCTGCGCGACCGCAGCCGCCGCGTGCTGCTTGCGCGTGCTCTCAAGCGCGAAGAAAACCTGCGTCAGGCTGATGCGTCGCTTCTCGAACTCGACGGCATGGATCACGACCTCGCCAGCCGTCTGGTGAGCGAAGGCGTCAAGACGGCCGACGATCTCGCCGATCTCGACACCGAAGAGCTGATGCAAAAGGGCGGCATCGCCGAAGATGAAGCCAAGGCGCTCATCATGGCGGCCCGCGCCCGCTGGACCGAAGAATAAGACGGAAGTCTGGACGAACCGAACCAATACAGCCGCCGCCTTCAACGAGCCTAAGAAAAGATTCCCGACGACTGAGGGAATCGATGAAGGGCTCGCAGGCGCGGCAGGAGAAAAAGACACATGGCAAACAACACCGTTATTGAATTTGCCCGCGAACTGAAGGTTTCCGCCGATACGCTTCTGTCCCAGCTCAAGGCCGCTGGCGTTCAGGTCAACAGCGCCGACGATGAAATCAGTGAGTCCGACAAGCGGCAGCTTCTGAACAGCATGCGCGAGGAACGTTCGGCTGCGCCGCGTAAGATCACCGTGACGCGCCGCGAAACGACGACGATTCGCCAGAACGACGGTCAGGGCGGAGCCCGCACGATCGAAGTCGAAGTGCGCCGTCGCCGCGTCTTTGTGAAGAACCGCGCCGCAGAAGCTATGCGCGCCGAAATCGAAGCGCAGGCCAAGGCTCAGCTCGATCGCGAACTCAAGGAAAAGCAGGAAGCCGAAGCCCGCGAGGCAGCCAAGCGTGAGGCCGAAGAAGCCGCCAAGAAGGCTGCTGAAGAAGAAGCGGCCCGCAAGGCGGCCGAAGAAAAGGCCGCGGCCGAGAAGGCGGCTGCGGAAGAAGCCGCTAAGAAGGCCGAGCAGGAAGCCGCCGCAAAGGCTGCTGCCGAAGCGGAAGCCGCTAAGAAGGAACAGGCGCAGAAGGCCGAAGAGGCTGCCAAGAAGGCGGCAGCAGAAAAAGCCGCTGCCGAAAAAGCTGCAGCTGAAAAAGCGGCAGCCGAGAAAGCTGCGGCCGAAAAGGCTGCCCGCGAAAAGGCCGAAGCGGAAGCTCGCCGTCTGGAAGCCCGCCGCAAGGCACAGGAAGAGGCCGATGCCATCCGTGCGATGCTTGCCAAGCCCAAGACCGTTTTGAAGGCCAAGGTCGATCGCGGCGACAAGAACGACCGCGCCGACGAAGCCAAGAAGGCTGCGGCTGCCAAGCCGGCCAAGCCCGCATCCGCAAAGGCCGAAAAGCCTGCTAAGAACGAAAAGCCCGCCAAGGAAGACCGCGGCGAAGGCAAATCCGCCGGCAAGGGCCGCAATAAGGGCGCGGCCAAGAACGACCGCTGGGCCGACGAGGACCGCTCGAGCCGCCGCGGCGGCATGAAGACGCGCGGTGCCGTCGACAGCGAGGAAACGGGCTGGCACAGCCGCGGCCGCAAGAACCATAAGCACGAACAGCGTCAGGTTCAGATGCCGACGGAACCCGTGGTGCGTGAAGTGACCGTTCCGGAAACGATCTCGGTGGCCGATCTTGCGCACAAGATGAGCGTGAAGGCGACCGAAGTCATCAAGACCCTCATGAAGATGGGCCAGATGGTGACGATCAACCAGATGCTCGATCAGGAAACGGCGATGATCATCGTCGAGGAAATGGGGCACAAGGCGATCGCCGCCAAGGCCGACGATCCGGAATCGCTTCTGGGCGAATTCGAAAGCACCCTCGAGCAGTATCCGGAAGTGCCGAGACCTCCCGTTGTCACGATCATGGGTCACGTCGACCACGGCAAGACGTCGCTTCTGGACTACATCCGCCGCGCCAAGGTTGCTGCGGGCGAAGCGGGCGGCATCACTCAGCACATCGGTGCCTATCACGTGAAGACGCCTCGCGGCATCGTCACGTTCCTCGACACCCCGGGCCACGAAGCCTTTACGGCTATGCGTGCCCGCGGCGCTCAGTCAACCGACATCGTGATTCTGGTGGTGGCGGCCGACGACGGCGTGATGCCGCAGACCAAGGAAGCCATTGCGCACGCTCGCGCCGCCGGTGTTCCGCTCGTGGTGGCGATCAACAAGATCGACAAGCCCGAAGCCAACATTGAACGCGTCAAGGGCGAACTTGTGCAAAACGACGTGCTCCCCGAAGAGTACGGCGGCGATGTTCCGTTCTGCCCGGTGTCGGCCAAGACCGGCAAGGGAGTGGACGAACTTCTCGAAAACGTGCTGCTGCAGGCCGAAATGCTTGAGCTGAAGGCTCCCGACAAGGGTCCCGCCAAGGGCATCGTGATCGAAAGCCGTTTGGACAAGGGTCGCGGTCCCGTGGCTTCCATTCTGGTTCAGTCCGGTATGCTGCAAAAGGGCGACATCGTTCTCGCCGGTCAGTGCTTCGGCCGCGTGCGCGCCATGATCAACGAAATGGGCAGCCAGGTTCAGTCCGCCGGTCCCTCGATTCCGGTCGAGATTCAGGGCTTGTCGGATGTTCCTTCCGCCGGCGACGAATTGATCGTCGTGCCCGACGAACGCAAGGCTCGCGAAGTCGCGCTCTTCCGTCAAGGCAAGTACCGCGAAGTGAAGCTTGCTCGCCAGCAGGCTCAGAAGCTTGAAAACATGTTTGCCGATGTGGGCCAGGGTGAAGTGAAGACGCTGCCCTTGATCATCAAGGCCGACGTGCAGGGTTCGACCGAAGCTCTGGTGCATGCGCTCACGAAGCTTTCCACGGACGAAGTGCGCGTTTCGGTCGTGCACAGCGCTGTGGGCGGCATCACGGAAACCGACGTCAACCTTGCGACGGCTTCCAAGGCCGTCATCATCGGCTTCAACGTGCGCGCCGATCAGCAGGCACGCAAGCTTGCCGAACAGGAATCCGTCGACATCCGCTACTACAACATCATTTACGACGCGGTCGACGAAGTGCGTGCGGCCATGAGCGGCATGCTCTCGCCCGAGAAGAAGGAAACCGCGCTCGGCCTGCTCGAAATCCGCCAGGTCATCCGCGTGCCGAAGGTGGGCCTCATCGCCGGCTGCCGTGTGCTCGAAGGCGTGGTGCGCCGCAACGCCAGCGCGCGTTTGCTGCGCGACAACGTCGTCATCTGGACGGGCGAGCTCGCGAGCCTCAAGCACTTCAAGGACGACGTGCGCGAAGTTCAGGCCGGCAGCGAATGCGGTCTGAGCCTCAAGGGCTACGACGACATCAAGGTGAACGACCAGCTCGAAATTTTCGAAGTGACGGAAGTCGCCCGCACGCTCTAAATCAACGAAAGGCGAAGTTCCTTTAAAGAGGAGCTTTGCCTTTGACGCACAACACAAACCGCAGACGCCTCCGGCAGCAATGTCGGCGGCGTTTGTGAAACTTCAGACGAAAAGGACGAACGTTTTATGCAGAAAGCCAAGCCCGGCCGCGGCCAACGTGTCGCCGAGCAGATCGCCCGCGATCTGGCGGAAATCATTCCGCTCGAGGTCCGTGACCCCCGCGTGGGTCTGGTGACGATCACCGGCTGCGAAATCACGCCCGACTATGCGCACGCCCGCGTGTTCTTTACGGTGATCGGCTCGGATCCCGCTCAGTGCGAGCAGGGACTTGCCGCCGCCGCAGGCATGCTGCGCAGCAAGATCTTCAAGAAACTGCGCATTCACACGGTGCCCACGCTTCACTTCGTGCACGACACGAGCGTGGAGCGCGGCTTTGAGATGGATCGCGTCATCAACGAAGCGATGCGCCAGACGCGCTCTTCGGAGAGCGCAGCCGACGACAAGGACGAAGCGTAATGGGCAAGAAAGGCGACGCGGTCGACGGGGTGCTGCTGCTCGATAAGCCCGAGGGCATGAGCTCGAACTGGGCGCTGCAGCTCTCGCGCAGGCTCATCAATGCACAGAAGGCGGGCCACACCGGCACGCTCGATCCGTTTGCCACGGGACTGCTGCCGCTTGCTTTCGGAAACGCCACCAAGTACTCGGCCGATCTGCTGCACGCCGACAAGCGCTACGAAGCGGTGCTGCGCTTCGGTTCGGCCACCGACACGATGGACAAAACGGGCGAAGTGCTCGAGACGTCCGACGTGCGTCCGACACGCGAGGATTTCGAAGCACTGCTCCCCGAATTTACGGGCGAAATCGAGCAGATGCCTCCCATGTATTCGGCCATCAAGCGCGACGGCAAGAACCTCTATGAGCTGGCGCGCCGCGGCATCGAAGTCGAGCGGCACCCTCGCAAGGTGACGGTGCATCGGCTCGAGCTGCTGGAATTTGACGGCCAGACCGCAAAAATCGACGTGCACGTGAGTAAAGGAACTTACATTCGTGTGCTCGCCGACGATATTGGTCGTAAACTTAACTGCTTTGCGCATCTTGAGAGCTTGCGGCGAACCGAAGTCGGAAACCTCAAGATTGCCGACGCGATCCCTTTTGCGGTTATCGACGACAAGAACAAAAGCGTGCAGGAACGCCGTGCGCTCATGAAGGGTGCGGACTTTCTGCTGCAAAGCCTGGACGCCGTGCATCTCGACGAGGTGCAGACGGTGCGTCTTCGCAACGGACAGCGACTGCCGATCAAGGATGCGCGACGCGGGGAACTGCTTCGCGCCTACGGTTCGGCAGGAGAACTTTTGGGAACGGTGAAGGTGGATGCGCGAGGAACGCTTCATCCTCACCGACTGATCAGATTCGAAACAACAACCCTCGAAACGAACGGGGAATAGTAAAAAATGACTAGAGCAATCCGCAACATTGCCATCATCGCGCACGTCGACCACGGCAAGACCACGATGGTGGACAAACTTTTGCAGTGCGCAGGAACGTTCCGCAGCAACCAGGTGGTTGACGAACGCGTGATGGACAGCAACGCGATCGAAAAGGAACGCGGCATCACGATTCTCGCGAAGAACTGCGCCGTCGAATACGAAGGCATTCACATCAACATCATCGACAACCCGGGGCATGCCGACTTCGGCGGTGAAGTCGAGCGCGTGCTCTCGATGGTCGACGGCGTGCTGCTGCTCGTCGACGCGGTCGAAGGCCCGATGCCGCAGACGCGCTTCGTGACCCGCAAGGCCCTTGCCGCCGGTCTCAAGCCCATCGTCGTGATCAATAAGATCGACCGTCCGGGCGCTCGCCCCGACTGGGTGATCAACGCCACGTTCGACCTGTTCGATAAGCTCGGCGCCACCGAAGATCAGCTCGACTTCCCGGTGATTTATGCGTCCGCCCTGAACGGCTACGCAGGTCTGACCGACGACGTCGAAGAATTGAAGAAAATCGGCAACATGCGCGCCGTGTTCGACGCTGTCATCAAGTACGTTCCTGTGCGTGAAGACAACGCCGAAGCCCCGCTGCAGCTGCAGATCTGCTCGCTCGACTACTCGAGCTTTGTTGGCAAGATCGGCATCGGCCGCGTGCACCGCGGCACGATCAAGGCCGGCCAGAGCGTCATGATCATGAACGGTCCCGACGATACGCCCAAGCC
>USBS01000048.1 GCA_900552915.1 uncultured Sutterella sp.
TCGTAAGATAGAGGCGTCACAAGCGCAGGGTTCGTTTCGACCTGCTCAAGACCGGCATTGGCGAGATTTTCCGCCAGTCCCTGAGCGATATCGGCAACAACCTTAGTCTCAACGACCGGTTCGACGGCTTCTTCGGCGACCGGCGTTTCGACCTCAGCGGCAGCTTCTGCGGCCGGCTCGTTTTGTTCGGAAACAGGCTGAGCCGGCTGCACTTCAACCGGAGCCGCTTCGTCGACCTTCGTCGTTTCTTCGACGGATTGGACCGACTCCACAGGCGATTGCGTCGGCGCGGCTGCGGCGGCTTCCGTCTGAACGGGAGCAGCTGCCTCGGCGCTATCGCCTTCGATGAGCGAAACCGTATCGAGGTTTTTCGTCGGACGACGACGACGGCGCGGACGACGGCGGCGGCTTTCGCTTTCGATCACCATCGTTTCGTCACCTTCGGGCGAGTCGGCTTTTTCTTCCTGTTCGACGCGCAGAATTTCTTCCTGCATCTCAAGCACGGACTCGGGAACCGGAGGCACTTCGGCGTTGACGGCACCCGCACGAATTGCTTCGATCGAAGATTCGATCGGCTCGACGGTTTCCGTGCGAGGCTGACGCGGCTTGCGGCTGCGGCGAGGCTTTGCTTCTTCGGCCTCGACTGCAGCAGGAGCCTGCTCAACGGTCGTCTCGTCCGATGTCGGGGTCTGAACGGGTTCGGCCGGTTTCTCTTCTTCGGTCACAGGGGCAGCTTCGACGGGAACAATCTGTTCCTCGACGGGAGCAGCCGTCTGGGCTGCGGCTTCAACCGGTTCTTCACGGCGCGGACGACGCTGACGGCGCGGGCGGCGTTCCTCGGTCTTGGCTTCTTCGGCGGCAGCCGCAACGGGCGTTTCAGTCGTCTGCACTTCCTCGAGCGTCGGCTGATTCTTCAGCTGATCGCGCTTGGCGCGGCGCTGTTCGCTGCGGGCCTTGCTGCGGTCGCGCGGACTCTTTTCCTCGCGAGCCTGACGTTCGCGCTCCTTGAATTCCTTGATTTCCTTGCCCTTGCCGGAGCGGCGCGGCTTGCGCTTACGATCGCCGCGAGCGGCGTCCTTGGCTTCTTCTTCCGGCTTCTTATCCTCGGAAGAACCGAAAAGGAATCCGAAGAGTTTTGCAAAGAACCCTTTTTCTTCCTTGACTTCGGGCTTGGCGGCGGGCTTCGTTTCCTCACGCGGCGTGTGCACGGGCGCTACATCGCGCGGCAGTACGTTCTTGATTACCGGAACCTGCTTCGGACGCTGCTGTTCTTCCTTTTCGCGGGCGGACTTCAGCGCATAGGGATCGTCGGCTACAGGCGAGAGATCTTCGGCGCGCTTGTAGCTTGCGAGATCGTCGTCGAGGCGTTCGTCGTCAAGGCGCAGGCGTTCGATGTGGTAGTGCGGCGTTTCGAGCGAAATGTTCGGGATAAGCACCACCGGCACGCGGAAGCGCTGTTCGATCTTGGCGATTTCGCCGCGCTTTTCATTGAGGACATAGGTGGCCACATCCACCGGCACCTGAGCGTGCAGGGCGCCGGTGCCTTCCTTGGCGGCTTCCTCCTGCAGGATGCGCAGCACCTGAATGGCGCAGCTTTCGGTGTCGCGGATGACGCCTACGCCGTTGCAGCGCGGGCAGGTGACGTGGTTGCCTTCGGAGAGCGACGGACGCAGACGCTGACGCGAAAGCTCCATCAGGCCGAAGCGGCTGATGCGGCCGATCTGCACGCGGGCGCGGTCCGGACGGATGGCTTCCTTGAGTCGCTGTTCGATCTGGCGCTGGTTCTTGGGTTCGGCCATATCGATGAAGTCGATCACGATCAGGCCGCCCAAGTCGCGCAGACGCATCTGGCGGGCGACTTCGTCGGCCGCTTCGATGTTGGTGCGCAACGCCGTTTCCTCGATGTCGGCGCCGCGGGTGGCGCGGGCAGAGTTGACGTCGACGGCCACGAGCGCTTCGGTGTGATCGATCACGATGGCGCCGCCCGAAGGCAGCGGCACAGTGCGCGAGTAGGCCGTTTCGATCTGATGTTCGATCTGAAAGCGGGAGAAAAGCGGCGTTTCTTCACGGTAGCGCTTGACGCGGTTGACCATGTCGGGCATCACGTGCGCCATGAACTGACGAGCCTGATCGTAGATGTCGTCGGTGTCGACCAGAAGTTCTCCGATGTCGGGCTGGAAGTAGTCGCGGATCGCACGGATCACCAGATTGCTTTCCTCAACAATGAGGAAGGGGGCCGGATTGGCGCGGCGCAGCGGCTTGCCGTCACGTACGGCCTCGGTCGTGTAGTGCGTGACGCTGCGGCCGCGATCGTTTTCCGTGTACTCGTACTGTGCAACGGCGGCTTCGCTGATGGCGCTCCAGAGCTTCAGAAGGTAGTTCAAGTCCCACTGCAGCTCTTCGACGGTGCGGCCGATGCCGGCGGTGCGGGCGATAGTACTCATGCCGCTCGGCAAATCAAGCTGATCCATTGCTTCGCGCAGTTCCTGGCGTTCTTCGCCTTCGATGCGGCGGGAGACACCGCCTCCGCGCGGGTTGTTGGGCATCAAAACGAGATAGCGGCCCGCAAGACTGATGAAGGTGGTAAGTGCCGCACCTTTGTTGCCGCGCTCTTCCTTTTCAACCTGAACGATCAGTTCCTGACCTTCGGTGAGAGCTTCGCGGATGGTCGCGGTGCGCACATCCACGCCTTCCTTGAAATAGGAGCGGGAGACTTCCTTAAAGGGCAGGAAGCCGTGGCGTTCCTCGCCGTAGTTGACGAAGCACGCTTCAAGCGAAGGTTCGATACGGGTAATGACACCCTTATAGATATTGGACTTGCGCTGTTCGCGGCCGGCGACTTCAATGTCGATGTCGATCAGCTTCTGGCCGTCGACGATCGCCACGCGAGTTTCCTCGGCGTGGGTCGCGTTAAATAGCATGCGTTTCAATTTTTACACTCCGTTCCCTGCGGCGACTCTGACGCGGACGCCGCAATGACGGGCGCGTGCCGTCATGCTTGGGTCTTGGACAACTTGAAACGAGAGGACGGGATGAAAGCGCACCGCGCTTTCGATTTCTTCTTTAAAGCGCGTACGACAAAAGGCCTCGGAACCCGTCGGCGGGGTCCGAGCAGTGCGGCGGACAGAAGAGGCGGGGACGCACGGATTGTGTCGGTCCGCTGCGCTGAGCAGTCGGACGCGATGGGGAGAGCACGCGGGCGGAGCTGAGAGCCGCTCCTTTCGCTTCGGCTGAGCCTTCGGCGACAGCTCGATCCCTCACAAAACCGGTCGGTCCTTTGGCGGTACGGCGCGCAAGAATAGCCTCGCATGCTCCGAAAAGCGGAGCAACGAGCGAGAGCATCAATCGAACATAAAGCTCGCAGCGCACGACCAAAAAATCCTTACTCGTTTGAAGTCTTCTCAAAGAACTTCGCATGTCGGCAGACGTCCCGATTCGACGAGACGCTCTCTGCCCGAGCTTTTGAAGCGGCAGCTTCGAGCGGCGCTGTCCGGTTCATGCACTGTCAGGAGCCCGCACCCGATTATCGGCGATCCTTCCCCGGTGTCTTTGCTGACGTGCAGCTCGCCGGGGCGGGGCGGCTCGACTGACTTTTATGAATTCGGCACGCACGGCTGCGGCGCAAGCCTGCGGTTCAAAAGCACATTAAAAAATCAGTACCTACCTTCGACCCGCAAATGCCGGTCGGAGGCTTGAAAACGCTTGAAATACGATTCAACATACTTCAAACGCATCGAAAACACCCGCTTTCGGCCTTAAAATAGCGCGACTGAAAACATGAGTGCCTTCGTATCTGCGGCGCAGAAAGTGCCCTGCACTGACATCTGCACGCGCAAGGCGCAAGTATAACTTTTATTGCGCGAGTCCGCTTGCAGAGAATGACAGAAAAAATGGCCGATCAGGCAACAATCGCCGTGCGCACCGTTCAGGTGCTCGACGAGTCCGATGTGACCGATTTCGGGCGTGTTAATTACGTGCGCGTTTCCGAACGCAGCGACGGACAGCGTCTTGATAACTTCCTGCTGCGCATACTCAAGGGGGTGCCCAAAAGTCACGTCTACCGCATCGTGCGCAACGGTGAAGTGCGCATCAACCGAAAGCGCGCCGAGTGCCAGACCAAACTGGCGATCGGTGACGAAATCCGCATTCCGCCTGTTCGCACCGCAGTGCTTGAGGTCTCCTCGACGCCTGCCGTCAAGCCTCTTGCCGACACCGAACTGCCGATTCTTCACGAAGATCGTGATCTCATCATCGTCAATAAGCCTGCAGGACTTGCCTGTCACGGCGGTTCGGGCGTTGCCTACGGACTGATCGAACGGCTGCGGGCCTCTCGCCCGGAATGTTCTTTTCTGGAGCTTGCGCATCGGCTCGACCGCGACACCTCGGGCGTCCTTATTGTCTGCAAAACCCGCAAGGCGCTTGTGCGGCTCCACGAAATGCAGCGAGAAGGCGGCATCGAAAAACGCTACCGACTGCTCGTGCAGGGCGACTGGGTCAATCAGCGCGAGCATGTGCGTGCACCGCTCACAAAATACACGTTGCCGAGCGGCGAGAGGCGCGTGCGCATTGACGAAGAAAACGGCCTGAAGGCGCACACGATTTTTACGCTTATCAAGCGTTACGGGGATGTGTCTTATCTCGAAGCGGAACTCAAAACCGGCCGCACACATCAGATTCGCGTGCATGCGGCAAGCAAAGGACATCCGCTTGTGGGCGACGCCAAGTATGGCGACTATACCTTTAACGAATCGGTGAAAAAGGGGCTTCTTGGCGTTCCGTTTGCCCGCATGTTTTTGCATGCCGAAAAGCTGCGTTTTACGCATCCCGTGACGCGCGAGCCGATGTTGGTGGTGGCGCCGCTTGAAAAATCTCTTCAGAAATTGATCGACTCTCTGAACGCCCGAAAGCAATGCCCATGACCGTCAAGACATATCAACTTTACGTTTTCGATTGGGACGGCACAGTTATGGATACAACCGGCCTCATTGCGCAGGGCATGCAGCAAGCATGTGTGGCGATGGGCTACCGGGCGCCCGATCTTGACGCCTGCCGCGAAACGATCGGGCTTCCCTTTGTCGAGTCTTTTGCCAAGGTGCTGCCGGAATTTCGCTACGAGGATATCGACGCGTTTCTCAGCGCGTACCGCAATTGGTATCTACAGCGCGAAGCGCAGGTCGACGTGATGCAAGGGTTGGAGACGCTTTTTGCCGGAATGACCGGCGAGGGGCTGCGTCTGGCGGTGGCTACCGGTAAATCCCGTCAGGGACTGATCCGAGTATTTAACCGCACGGGATTGGAAAAGTACTTCGAAGCAACCGTTACGGCCGATGAGAGTTTCCCGAAGCCCAATCCGGCGATGCTCGAAAAACTGTCCGACGAAACGGGCGTTGATGTGCACGACATGGTGATGATCGGCGACTCGATTCACGACCTGCAGCTTGCGCAAAACGCGGGGTGCGACGCCGTGGCCGTCACTTGGGGGGCGGCTCGTCCTGAGGAATTGAAAGCGTATCCGGCTGTCGCCTATGTACCGACCGTTGCGGAACTGGCTCGCGTGTTGGGCCTAAGCCGCTTTCTCTGAGTTCTTTTCAGCGCTTCCTGGAAGCATGCCGTTCGCCGAGCGGACGGTGGTTGGTCTGCGGATGCGGCTTTTTAATGCCTGCAGGAGCCGATGCTTTGATGCGGTTGGCCTGAACGGCGAAAACGGTGGGCAATTTCGGCAATTCAAAGCCCTTTTTGAGCCAGTCGCGTGCCGAATGCGTCTCAATGCACTGCGCTGCGCCCGTGACATCGGTTGCGGCCGTGATGCGAGTTTCGGGTGATAGCGTTTCCGCGAGCGCCTGCAGGAGTCGGTTGTTGCGGTAGGGCGTTTCGATGAAAAGTTCTGTTTCGCCCGTGGATCGGCTTTCTTTTTCAAGCGCAAGGATTGCGGTGCGGCGTTCGGCTTCATGCACGGGAAGGTAGCCGAGAAAACGGAAGCGCTGTCCGTTCATGCCGCTAGCCATCAGCGTGAGAAGGATCGAGGAGGGGCCCACGAAGGGGACGACTTCGATTCCGAGCGCCTGTGCGGCCTTGACGAGTCCGGCACCGGGGTCGGCTACGGCGGGACAGCCCGATTCGGAGACAATGGCCGTATCGGTACCGGCCGCAACGGGGGCCAGCCACTCGGAAAAGCGGGCAGGGTCGGGTTCGTGTCCGATCTCGATGATTTCAAGTTCGGCAATCGGCTGCGGATGAGCGACGGCCTTTAGGAAAGCTCGGGCGCTTTTGGCGTTTTCAGCAAGAAAACGCGTGCAGGACCGCGCCGCTTCAATCGTTGCAGCCGGAAGCGTGTCGGCCGGATCGCCCTCGGCGATCGGAACCGGAATCAAAAGAAGACGACCGCCTGTCACAATTATTCTCCGAGGCCTTCGACAACTTCAATGCCCGCATTCATGAGCATCGTGGTGACGCGCATAAGGGGCAGCCCGATGAGGCTCGTGGGGTCGTCGGAGGAAACCGACTGCATAAGCGCAATGCCGAGCTTTTCGATCTTGGCGCTGCCTGCGCAATCGTAGGGCTCTTCCCGGCGTACGTAGTCTTCGATTGCTTTTTGCGACAGGCGGCGCATCTGAATGCGCGTGTCGCTGACGCACGTCTGTTCGCTGCCGTCGGTGCCGATCACGCATACGGCGGTGTGAAAGACGAGTGTTTGTCCCTGCATGGCGGTGAGCTGACGCACAGCGCCTTCGAAGTTGTGCGGTTTGCCGAGCGGTTGATTCCCGAGCGCGCAGACCTGATCGGATCCGATCACGACGCTGCCGGGGTTCTCTTGGGCGACGGCCCGCGCTTTGGCAATGGCCAGACGCAACGCAAGCTGCTCGGGCGTTTCGCCTTCGAGCGGCGTTTCGTCGACGCTCGAAGCCTTCGTTTCGAAGGGATAGCCGAGACGTTCAAGGAGCTCGCGGCGATAGCGCGAGGTGGAGGCAAGAATAAGGTTAAGATTCGCTGTCATGCGGCGCATTTTATCGGGCGCCCGAGTTTCTTTCATTTTTGAGGCCATGAAATACATCGACATTTTTGAACTTTCTCGAGCCAAGACCGAGGAAGAAGGACATCTGACGATCGAGGATCTTCCGAATCTCAAGGAAATGCTCGAAGGCGACGCGCCGCAGGCCGATGTGCATTGGAAGGCTGTGGGCACGGGCCAGCGCCGCCGTTTGGCAAGCGCCTTGCTCAAGATTGAAGCGAAGCTTGTCACCGAGTGCGCTCGTTGCGGCAAGGAACTCGAAATTGTGATCGACAAGGAAGTCCCTTTCCTCTTTACTAAGACCGAGGATGAAGCCAACAGCCTTCCCATCGAAGAGGACGGCGAGGATGAAGTGGTTGTGGGCTCAACCAAGTTCGATACGGCGCACTGGGTCGAAGAAGAGCTCATTCTGTCGCTTGATCTTTTCCCCGCGCACGAGGACTGCGAACCCGATCGCGAGCTTCTGCAGAGTCGGGAAGACGAAGAAATACCCGAACGAGTCAATCCGTTTGCGGGTCTGGCCGATCTCATGAAAAAGGCGAAATAGGACGTTCTGTTCTCGCCGCTTTAGTTCACGCTGCGCTCCCGTTGGGCGCAGTTTTTTTCGAGCTTCACTTAAAAATTCTTCAGTAGGTCGAAGAGTTTTTCTAAAAAAATTTTCAATGAACTGAAAAATTTTTATATTTACGCTTCTCTGTTATGTTTTATAGCTGACTGATTAGAAAAAAATATTCAAAATTCGACTAGTGGGAAATGAAAAATTCGTCAATGAAGTGAACGTTTTTACAGTAAAATTCTTCAGTCAATTGAAGATTTATTGTCTTGTAATACAAATGACTCACAACCAAAGTTCACTTCTTACTCGGACAATTCGAGCAGAAATTGAAAACGACGTGACGCCCAGAGCCGTTCTTCTGTTCGGTCCCCGCCGCATCGGCAAAACGACACTTATCCGGCAAATTGTCGGGAATTCGGGCTGCCGGTGGATTAACGGTGACATGGATGGGGCTGAACAGGCGCTTACCTTTCGGAATGCCGGAGATGTTAGGAATGCGCTGACTCAGGCGCCGTTCCTGGTGATTGATGAGGCACACAAACTCTCGGACATCGGAACGATCGTAAAGATTTTGGTTGACGAGAACGAAAGGCTGGAAACGCCTTGTCGTATTTTTCTAACCAGTTCGTCGGCGTTTTATTTGGCGACGGTGAAGGAGTCTGCGCTCGGCCGAGTTGTCTCGAGGCAAATGTGGCCGTTTTCACTGCATGAACTTGCTCAGAAGCTGACATGGGGAACCGTGAACAGCTTCATGGACACGTTCCTGGTAAACGGCATGATGCCGATGGTCTGTCTGTATCCCGAGTCTGCCGCCGAGTATCTGGAAGACTACTGTGCGGGATATTTGCTCAGGGACTTTTACGAAACGCAGCAGATAAAACACACGGGTGTGGTGAGAAGGCTTCTTGAGAAGTTGGCACGCAACCTTGGTTCGGAAATTTCCTACGACAGACTGGGACAAGAATTGAGCTTGAGCCGAAATACCGTTGAGGACTACATCGAAAGACTCCAGGCCTGTTCGCTCATTCGCGTTTGTCCGTCGTATTCCCGCAATCTCGACAATGAGATGAAGAAAGGCAAAAAAATCTATTTCTTCGACAATGGCGTGCGCAATGCGTTGATCGGAGATTTTTCGCCGATGGCCCAGCGGTCCGACGCTGGTGCGCTGTGGGAAAACTTCTTTTTTATGGAACGGCAGAAGCTGCACGACACGTTTCGGGATGGCACTAAAACCTACTTTTGGCGTACAACCGGTGCTAGTCCGAAGGAAATCGATTTTCTGGAAGTCCGTGACGGCAATATCGAGGCGTTTGAGTGCAAGTACTCGGCGAAAGTTCGTACGACGCGGCATGCCGACTTTTTCCGGAAGACGTATCCCAACAGTCGCCTCAGCGTCGTGCATCCGGACGATTGCATGCGTGTGTTTCGAGATGCCTACGAAAATCCGGTCAGACGCAATGAGGCGACCGATCTCGGTGTGTTGCTGCGTGCGTAACCGAAAGCCGCTCGTTACAACGGCTGCATTTTTTTCATCGCTTCTGCGATCTGCGCCTCTTCGGGCGTCAGGTAACGGCTCGTGGTGCCGATCGAGGCGTGTCCCATGGCGTTTTGCACAAGGTTGATGTCCATGGTCTTGAGGGCTGTCGTAGCGAAAGTGTGACGAAGCCAGTGGGTTGACCCGGCTCGGAGTTTGGCTGCGTCCGACGCGGAGCGCTCCTCGACTTCGGCAGCGGCAGCTTCAAAGAAGTCGCACAAAACGCGATAGAGCCCCGAGCGCGAAATGCCGTCGGCTGAAGCAGGAGCATTTGCTTTGCGGCGCACTGACGCGAGAAGCGGAGTGGAGGGGGCGGCTAGAGCGGCAGGAGGCAGTCCCCGGCAGGCAAAGTAGGCGTTGATGTCGTCAAGCGTTTGCTCTGCCAAAGGCAGGCGACGCACTTTATCGCCCTTGCCGACAATTTCCATTACCGTGAGGTCTTCGTCGCCGATGCGGCGCACGGCGATCCAGTCGGCGCGAGCATGAATCATCTCGGAAGCACGCATGCCGAGTCCTTTGCCTAAAGCGAGCACGATGCGGATTCGCAGCTTTGCTTCGCCTTCGGGCATATGTTCAAGATGCTCGAGTACGGCTTCCCATTGCCGTGGCGTAAGCGATCGATCGGCAAAGGCCTTCGGAGCGCCTTCGCCGGGCAAGTAGCGGACCTTGGAGCTGATCTGGTCAAACGGATTGGCGCGAAGATACCCGGTCTTCGTTAAAAAACCGAAGAGGATGCGAATGACCGTCATCGACGTTTTGCGACTTGATACCGAAAGCGGACCGTTGAAGGGGCGCCACTGAGACGAAAGTCGGGGAGCGTTCTTGGGGCCGATCCAGGTGTGCTGAGGCAGCTTCCAGCGTGTTTGCCAAACGAAGGGCTCGAGTCTGCCGAGTTCCTCGAGCCACTTCGGATAGAGCGACGCGTCGGCAGCTGTAATCGAACTCAATGCCTTGCCGCGTTCCATCGTGCACCATAAAAGAAACCGCTCCGCTTCCTTGCGGTATTGCGAAAGCGTATTGGGGTTGACTGCGCGGGCCTGCAGCCACAAACGCACGGCAGAAAGGTCGTCGTCGACGGCAAGCGAATTGTCGGCGTAGCCGCGGTTGGTTCCTGCGGTACCCGAAAGTTCGGCCGGAAGAACAGAGACGATCGGGTCGGTGTCCGACAGAAGCGACTCGATTGTTGCGGGGAGAGGAGCGTCCGCCCCCGACATCTCGGGCAAGGCCGAGTCTTTGATTATGTCTGCGGGAGCACAGCCCGCAGGCCAAAAACGCTCGGTGACTTCTCCGAGGACGTCTTCATATTCGCTTAGCCAGTCGACAAGCTCGACGGCGTCCTCTTTTTTGATGCCCTGAAAGCCGCGAAACCAATTGCTGCCGAGGTTGGCTACGCATTCGTAGAGGTCTTCGGCCGTGACAACATCAAGCTCCGTGAGCGCCGGCACTGTGCGGCGAGCGAGTTTAGGAGGCAAAACCTCATCGAGGCGGCTGTCCAAATCAACGGAAGAGGCGGGCGGCATGCGAAAAATTCGGGTGAGATTGGTATTCTTCTTGGGCTTTCGATCGGTACTCAAAAAAGTTATGTTGAGCACCGCTCGTCGAATTATAGGTTCCTGCGCTTGCCGCATAAGCTAAACGGCGCAAAAATGCGCAGTAATTTCGTTTGGCCTTCGTATTTCGGCGGCCGCAGGCAATTGGAGAATAAGAAGTGACGCTAGCCGTTTTCAATCTTGAATTTCGCGGACTTCCTCATCGTGAGGCTACGTCTGCCAACCCGGCCGTTGCGCATGCCGTGATCGGCGTGGACACGCTTCTTACCGAAGCTTCCAAAGTGCTTTTCGGTCGGGTGGTGGAGCCCGAAATCGATGTTCGCGCCGGTGAAGGCACGGGAGACTTTGAAGTCGATCTGGGTTTCCGCGTGGATGCGGGCAAGGCGCAGTGCGCGGCGCTTGCGGGCCAAGCGTTTTACGCGCAGCCGCAGCCCCAAGTGGTGCTTGAAGCGTTGGGGTTCGTGAAGATCGCTCGTACGCCCGAGGAAGAGGCGATGTTGCCCGAGGGCTGGTGCGACGGGCTCGTGAATTTGCTGTTGCGCCTGGGGGGCCGCGCTCCGCTCAAGGTTTACCTTACGGGCAAGCATGTGGATGTTGACGTCGGTTATGAGCAGCGCTGCGTCGTTTCCAAGACGACCTATGAGCTCTTCAAGAATCGCCGCGTGCGCGAAGGTCTGCAGGCGCTTGTCAATGCCTTGGCCGACAGCGGAATTGCCGAATTGACCGTCTCGGAACGCGATTCGGGCGAAGTGGTTTTTGCACTTCAAGCCGGTCACATCAACGCATTTGCACTTGCCGAAGTCGAAGAGGTTCTTTTGGTTGAAAAAGTGCGCACGATGGCGTTGACGCTTCAGTCGCCCGTGTTTCGTAATTCGCAGGCCTGGTTCTTTGATAACGGCTTGCAGCACATTCAGGCTGTGATGTGCGACAAGGAGTTTCTCTCGCGCATCGACAGCGGCATTTTCGAACTGCAGCCCGGTGATGTCCTGATTGCCAATGTGCGCGTGAAAACGCTGCATCGGCGCGAAGAGGGGCTTGTGAGTACCTACGAAATCGTGGGCGTACTGGATGTGCGCCGCACCGAAAGCGACCTTCTGATGCCCGGCATCTAATTTGGCTCAGGGTGCATTCATGAGTCTCGGACGCGCTTTGCTGACTGTTTTGACCTGCGCGGCGGGTGCTTTGTCGCTTGCTACGGCTGCGGCCTCCTATTCGCTTGTACCGGAGGGCAACCACGCGATGAACGGCTCGGATCGAGCCATGCAGCTTGCGGTGCCGGCTCGCCCCGAAGTGCCCCTGGTCGTGAAACCCAAGCACGATCAGAATGGTCAGGTAAAAGGGTACGAATTGTCTCGCCCGGCACGCATCGGCGTGCAGCTTGAGTTCTCCAACTATCTCGACGGCGGCCCCTGGGAGCAAACGCGAATGCACCTGGCAAGCAGCCTGGGCGAACAAAATCTGCAGTTTGTGATTCTTGAAAGCACGGTTTTGGTCGAAGCGGTCAACGCCGGAGCCGTCGACATGGCGATTACGGATGCCGGAAGCTTTATTCGCTTTGAGATGACCAATCAGCTGATCGGTCTGTCGAGTCTTTGGCCGGTCTTTACGGCCGACCCGTCCTACGCCGACGGCGTGCTTTTTGTTAAGCGCGCTTCAAGCCCCGAGATCAAAAACCTCCAGGATGTCCGCAACCGACGCATCGCAGCTGCGTACCCGACAAGTTTCGGCGGTTGGCTCATTGCCTTGAGGGAATTCCAGAAAAAAGGACTCAACATCGATGTTATCGGTGAAAATACACGCTTTTACGGTACCGATGCAGCCAATATTCTGAGGGCGCTTCAGCAGGAAAAGGTCGATGTGGCGGTATTGCCGACATGTGCTTTCGAGTCGCTGACGCGCCGCGGCGTGATTAATGAATCCGACTACGGATTTTTGGATCTCAACGACAGCGAGTATTCCGTCTGCCGCCATTCGGGCGATCTTTACCCAAGCTTCATTGTGTCGGCCTTGGCAGGCATCGATCCGGGCTTTAGCCGCGCCGTGATGTCTGCACTGCAGCGCATGACGGGGGCTTCAACGGGCGTCGACTGGGGCCCCGTGGCTTCCGTGCGTCCCGTACACGATCTCTACTACGCTCTGAAGGTCGGCCCCTACGAGCATCTGCAGGCCTTCCGTCTGTCGACCTTCATTCGCGAACAGTCTGCGGGCGTCACCATTACGCTCGGGGTTTTGTTTTTGATTCTTTTCTATGCGGGTTCGCTATCGGTTCTGGTGCGGCGTCGTACGGCGCTTCTCAATAAGGCGCTCGAAGACCGCAAGCGCATTGAGGCCGAAGCCGCAGCCAGTCGAGATCATATTGCGCACCTGGAGCGAACGGGCATCGTCGGGCAGATGTCGACCATGATTGCGCATGAACTTAAGCAGCCGCTCGGGGCCATCACGAACTTTGCCAACGGTCTGCTGCGACGCTTAAAGCGCGGTGCGGTCGACCCGAAGGTGTTTACCGAAGCGCTTGAAGAGATCGTTATGCAGGGCACGCGCGCCAGCGAAATCGTCAATCGCGTTCGCTCCTACGCCAAGCAGCAGCAGCCGGTGCTCGAGCTTACGGACATGCAGGTGATTGTGAAAAACGCCATCAGT
>USBS01000049.1 GCA_900552915.1 uncultured Sutterella sp.
TGGTTGCTAACCTACGTTAAGAGCTTGACAAAAGTGGTTAGATGTGCCCCCCCCCTCAAGCGGCCTTGGCCAACAAGGCATCGCGGTACTGCAGCGGCATCACCTTCACGAAGCGGGCGCGCGAGCTCGGCCAGTGCGCCAGCAGTTCGGCGGCGCGCGCCGACCCGGTGTAGCGGGCGTGTCGTTCGATGAGGCCCTTCAAAAGATCTTCGTCGGTTTGCCCCATGTGCCAGGTGCGTGCGTCGCTCATGCGCTTTTGCTCGGCGCGGCCGACGACGCGCTCCAGCACCACCATCGACGTGTTGCAGTGCGACTCGAAGTCGCCGTCGGCATCGAACACGTAGGCAACGCCCCCGGACATGCCCGACGCAAAGTTGCGTCCCGTTCGCCCGAGCACCACGACGGTGCCTCCGGTCATGTATTCGCAGCCGTGATCGCCCGTTCCTTCGACAACGGCGCTTGCCCCCGACAGACGCACGGCAAAGCGCTCGCCCGCAACGCCGCTGAAGTAGGCTTCACCGCTCGTTGCACCGTAAAGCGTCGTATTGCCGGCGATGATGTTGTCTTCGCCGGCGGCATGAAAGTCCGCGTCGGGCCGCACAATGATTCGACCGCCCGAAAGGCCCTTGCCGACATAGTCGTTGGCTTCGCCTTCAAGCTCAAGCGTCATGCCCGGCACGGCAAAAGCTCCGAACGACTGTCCGGCCGTTCCTTTGAAGTGGAGGTGAACGGTGTCTTCGGGCAATCCCGCCGCGCCGTACTTGTCAACAATTGCATGTGCAATCTGCGTTCCGACCGTACGGTTGACGTTTCGGATCGCATAGGTTTTCGACACCCTGCGGCCCGCGGCGAGATCTTCCTGCAAAGCCGCAAGGATTTCGGCATCCAGACTCTTTTCAAGCTCGTGGTTTTGCGCGGTACCGTGCCGCAGACGCTCTGCATCCGTTTCGGGACGGAAAAGAACGCGCGAGAGATCCACGCCCTGCGCCTTCCGGTTGTCGATGTCGGATCGCTCTTCGAGCAGATCGCTTCTGCCGATCAGATCCTCAAAGCGGCGAATGCCGAGCTCGGCCATGATTTCGCGCACTTCTTCGGCTACGAAGAAAAAGTAGTTGACGACATGCGAGGGTTTGCCTTTGAAGCGCTTTCGCAGTTGCGGATCCTGCGTGGCAATGCCCACCGGACAGGTGTTGAGGTGGCACTGCCGCATCATGAGGCACCCTTCGACCACAAGCGGCGCCGTCGCAAACCCGAATTCGTCAGCGCCGAGCATGGCCCCGATTACCACGTCGCGCCCGGTCTTGATCTGGCCGTCGACCTGCAGCACAACGCGCTCGCGCAGTTTGTTCACCACAAGCGTCTGCTGGGTTTCCGCAAGCCCCATCTCCCAGCAGCTGCCCGCGTGCTTGACGGACGAAACGGGACTTGCGCCCGTGCCGCCGTCGTGCCCCGAAATCACGATGTGATCGGCCTTGGCCTTAGCCACTCCCGCGGCAACCGTGCCGACGCCCGATTCGCTCACGAGCTTCACCGAAATATCGGCTTTGTCGTTGGCGCACTTGAGATCATGAATCAGCTGCGCGAGATCCTCAATCGAATAGATGTCGTGATGCGGCGGCGGGGAAATCAGTCCGACACCGGGCACCGAATAGCGCAGTTCGGCGATGTATTCGGTCACTTTGTGTCCGGGCAGCTGACCGCCTTCGCCCGGCTTTGCGCCTTGCGCCATCTTGATCTGAATCTGATCGGCGCTCGCAAGATACTGCTCGGTCACGCCGAAGCGGCCGCTTGCCACCTGCTTGATTTTCGAGCGCAGACTGTCGCCTTCTTCGAGCTTGATTTCGGCCACGATGCGGTCGCCTCCGAGAATATCGGCAACCGTCATGCCGTCTTTAACCGAAGACTTTCCGGTTTTCAGTTCGGCTTCGTAGCGCCGCGGATCTTCGCCGCCCTCACCCGTGTTGCTCTTGGCGCCGATGCGGTTCATGGCCACGGCAAGCGTGGCGTGCGCCTCGGCCGAAATCGAGCCCATGCTCATGGCGCCCGTAGCAAAACGCTTGACGATTTCTTTGGCAGGCTCCACCTCTTCGATCGGCACGGGCGTACAGGCTTCGCTGCGAAAGCGCAGCAAGCCTCTCAACGTCATCTGCCGACGGCTCTGATCGTTGATGATCGAGGCGTATTCCTTGTAGGTTTGGTAATTTTTCTGCCGAGCGGCGCGCTGCAGCTTAACGATCGCTTCGGGCGTCCACATGTGCTCTTCACCGTCGGCTCGCCACGCGTATTCGCCGCCCGAGGCAAGCTGCTCTCGGCCCGGCGCCCGGCGTGCATACGCTTGCGCATGCCGATCGACCGATTCCTGCATGACCTCGAAAAGTCCGATTCCTTCTATTTTGGAGGGCGTGCCGTGAAAGTACCGATCGACGAAATCGCTCTTTAGGCCGATTGCTTCGAATATCCGTGCGCCGCGGTAGCTCATGAGGGTGCAGATGCCCATCTTGGCCATGACCTTCTTTAAGCCCTTGCCGATCGCCTTGACATAGTTTGCTACGGCCTCTTCGGGCGAAAGTCCGGCCAAAGGCGCAACCCTGCGAACCAGCACAAGACTCAGGTACGGACAGACGGCTTCGGCCCCGTATCCCATCAAGAGCGCAAAATCGTGTGTTTCGAAAACGGCGCCGGAATTGACCACAAGGCCCGCATTGGTGCGCAGTCCTTCTTTGATGAGATGCTGATGCAAGGCGCTCACGGCAAGCAGCACCAGCACGGCCACGCGCTCGCGTCCCGCTTTTTCGTCGCTCAGAATCAGAATGTTGTAGCCCTCGCCGATCGCGTCGACCGCCTGCGCGCAAAGACTTGCCAGATGCGCTTCCACGCCTTTGCTCCCCCAAGCGGCCGGATACGTGATGTCGATTTCGAAGCTGCGGAATTTTCCTGCCGTGTGCTTGTCGATCGAGCGCAGCTTCGCCATATCGTTTTCAACGAGCACCGGCTGCAGAATTTCCAGTCGTCTGGGCGGATTGACGTTGTTCACATCAAGCAGATTGGGCTTGGGACCGATGAAGCTCACCAGGCTCGTCACAAGTTCCTCGCGGATCGGATCGATCGGCGGGTTCGTGACCTGTGCAAAGAGCTGCTTGAAGTACGAGAAAAACGACTTCGTCTTTTTGGAGAGCACCGGCAGCGCCGCGTCGTTTCCCATGGAGCCCGTGGGCTCCATTCCCTTTACCGCCATCGGCATCAAAACGACATCGACGTCTTCCTGCGTCATCCCGTAAATACGCTGCAGCTCGCTCAGACGTTCGTCGGAAATCGGAATCGGCGTTTCTTGAGCGTCTTCTTGCCCCAAATCGGCAAGCCGCAGATTGAGTCGCTCCACCCATTCGCGGTAGGGCTTATCGAGCGCAACCTGATTCTTGATTTCTTCGTCGGACACGATGCGTCCCTGCACGGTGTCGATCAAAAGCATCTTTCCCGGCTCAAGACGCCACTTGCGGCGAATGCGGCTTTCCGGAATCGGCACAACGCCCGCCTCGGAAGCAAGCACCACCGTATCGTCGTCGGTTTCGATGTAGCGCGCAGGGCGCAGTCCGTTTCGATCTAGCATTGCTCCGATTTGAACGCCGTTCGTAAAGACGAGCGCCGCCGGACCGTCCCAAGCCTCCATCATGGGAGCGTAATAGGCGTAGAAAGCTTGTCGGTCGGCGTCCATCGTCGCGGACTTCTCCCAGGCTTCCGGCACCAGCATCATCATGGCCTGCGGCAGCGAATAGCCGGCCATCACCAAAAGCTCGACGGCGTTGTCGAGGCTTGCCGTATCCGACTGCCCCTCGTAGATAAGCGGCACCAGCTTTTTTACGTCGTCTCCGAGCACCGCAGATTTCCAGACGTTTTCGCGGGCGCGAATCCAGTTGTAGTTTCCTTTGACGGTGTTGATTTCGCCGTTGTGCGCGATGTAGCGATAAGGGTGCGCAAGCGCCCAGGCCGGGAACGTATTGGTCGAAAAGCGCTGGTGCACGACGGCAATCGCGGTTTTGCAGGCCGGATTTTGCAAATCCAGGTAATAGCGTCCCACTTGATCGGCAAGCAGCAGTCCCTTGTAGATCACGGTGCGGGTGCTCATCGATGGGACGAAATATTCCGCTCCGTGCTTAAGCTTTAAGGCTTGAATGCGGTGCGAGGCGCTCTTGCGGATCACATACAGCTTGCGCTCGAGTGCATCCTGAACCATCACGTCGGGCCCGCGCCCGATGAAGATCTGACGGATGACAGGTTCGCTTGCGCGTACGGTCGGGCTCATTTCCATGCTTGAGTCGATCGGGACGTCTCGCCAACCGAGCACCACCTGTCCTTCCTTTTTGACCATGCGCTCGAGCTCCTGCTCGCACGCCTCGCGGGAAGCGGGCTCGCGCGGCAGAAAGATCATCCCGACGCCATAGTCGCCCGGAGCCGGCAGCGCAACGCCCTGAGCGGCCATTTCTGCGCGGTAGAACGCGTCCGGTATCTGAATCATGATGCCCGCCCCGTCGCCGCACAACGGATCGGCTCCCACGGCTCCGCGGTGATCCAAATTGTGAAGAATCAAAAGCGCGTCTTCGATCGTCTTATGCGACACGCGCCCCTTGATATCGGCAACAAATCCAACGCCGCAGGCGTCGTGTTCCGCTTCCGGGCGATACAGGCCTTTTGCGGCGGCCTCCTGCCGCATGGCTTGCGAACTTGCCATGAATTTCTCCCGTTTGTTCGAAGTTTTGTTTTGTCTCGAAGCAGCAGCGCCGTCAATCGGAATCCGAGGGCGGTTCCTTTTGTTTTTGCTGATGTTTTTGCGAGCAGCTGCGTCCGAGCGTTTAGGAATGTATCGAACAAATGGCGCGACAAATGGCGCAGCAGCGGTCGGCTGCGTCCGTTTTTGCAGGAGAACTGACCTAACCCAAATCCGTTATTGGATATGTCCTACGGAATTTTGATCAGACGATGACAATTGCTCCCATGTATGTCGTTTGCGCTGCATGAGTTAGTCGGTTTGTTCCGACTAAATTTCTCAGAACCTGCACCGCATCATCAAGGTAGAATCGGAAAACTAAAATGTCCTGGACGGCTTTATTACGCCGAGAGGATTAAGGAATTGGCCAACATGCTGCTGAAGACAATTACAGTCCAAAATTTCTGCGGGTTCGAATCGCTTGAAGCAAACTTTTCTTCCGGAGTGAATGTCATTGCCGGCATCAACGGTGCAGGCAAAACTTCGCTTCTTAAGGCGATCTCGATTGCTGCCAGTCAGATATGGCATCAAGCCAGCCGGTTCTCGTGTCCCGAACTGCGTTTAGCCTCAGATTTCATTCGTAAATCTAACGAAAAATACGAAAACGGCTTCCGTTTCGAAGAGCAGCTTCCCTGCTACGTCAAGGGCATTTTTATCAACAACTCACAAGAGTATGAAGCAAATGCCTGCATCAACTTAGAAGTAGAAAAAAAGATCCCTAAATCAAGAGTTTCGCCGTCAGTAAAGACCTGGGAAGAAAATCTCCCCCTGCTGGCCTGCTATTGGGCAGCAAGAAGCTGGAATCAGCCTAAAGACGTTTCGGCCGTTGCCGCTGCAACAGCTAAAGAACCGAGGGTGTCCGGTTATGCATCCGCATTGGATGCTTCTGCCGATGTCAAATCATTCGTCGCCTGGATCGTAACCAGAACCTTTGAAAGGCTGCAGTCCATTGCTGTAGAGCATAAAACTGCCGAAGATTTGGATCATGACGAACTTGGCATACTGAACCGAGCTCTGGAAAAAGCTCTGCCTAACGAATTCGCCGGCATCTCTTTTGATGTCAAGCAAAGAAGCATCTTTGTCGAATTCAAGCGCGACGGCAGAATCAACAAAACAGCCTTTGAAAATCTCAGCGAAGGAGAAAAATCCTTCATCTGTCTGATTGCAGATATTGCTCGCCGCATCTGTGTCCTCAACCCGCAACTTGGCGCCCGGGTTCTTGAGGAAACCCAGGGTCTTGTTTTGATCGACGAATTGGACCTGCATCTGCATCCCGCCTGGCAGCGCAGAATCATCAGATCGCTTCAGGAAACTTTCCCGAAAGTCCAATTCATTGTCACTACGCATTCACCGCAAATCCTGGGCGAAGTTGCGCCCGATCAAGTGCTTTTGCTTTCCCGAGGCCACATCTCCAGACCTCTGCAAAGCTTTGGGTTGTCTTCAGACGAAATCCTGCGCGATTTGATGGGCACTGCAGACATGTCAACAGACATTTCTCAACTGGTTGACCGGGCCTACGCTTATTTGGATGCCGAGAAGTTCCAGGACGCTCGCAAGACAATCGCGGAAATTCAAAAACTCACGCGAGGCGATACGGAAGAAACGGTCAGCCTTGAAACATTTGTAAATACCTTGGATGACATAAGTTCCGAGGAGTAGCCCGATGCGCTTTATTAACAAATCGGCGACTCCCCTGTCTCTGAAAGTCTGGATTCGAACCAATCCGGACGACTGCACATACAAAAACCTTCCCACAGAAGTCAAAGATTCAATTCGCCGTTCTCTGCTTCTTGAGCAGGGATACCTTGACGCATACACGATGCAGCGCATTGAGCTCGATACCTGCCACATCGAGCACTTTGCGCCTCAATCGCATTTCGACGAAAAGTCGGTCGACTACGCCAACATGCTTGCATGCTGGCCCAAGGAACGGTCTCCCGGCACCTTTGAATCTGGTGACGAATTCGGAGCCGTTCGCAAAGAAGACTCAACCGAAACAATCTGCTCACCGTTGGTCGCAGCAGAGGTCACGAACGCATTTGCATACAAGTCCAACGGAGAAATTGCAGGACGCACGCCGCTCGCGGTCAAGACAATTGATGTTTTGAATCTCAACGCACGGCGTTTGTGCAGTCTGCGCAAAAGCGCAATTTTGAGTGCACTCGGACTGCCGGCTTCACGCAAGTTGTCGCAACAGCAGCTTCGAAACAAAAACTCCTCTTCTCTAACAATTGCCGCCGCCCAAAAACGGCTTAAGCAGGTAGGACTGCCTGACGCAAACGGCAAACTGACTCCTTTTTGTGCCGCAGTGGAGTTCTGGCTGAAAAAATTCATCGGTCTGCGAACGAATCTGTCCCATCAACGCAAGAAAAAGCCCGGTTAAGAACCTCACAACTCGACCGGAACAAGCGCTTTAGCCGGTTATTTCGACTGATTTTGCGTCTATGCGCAGTACAATGCCGCCGCGTTTCAGGAGGCATACTTTGTCCGAACAAAACACATCTGCCGCTGTACCGAAAACCCAAAAGAACCTACCCTTTTGTTCGAGGTTTTGTTTTTTCTCGAAAGCAGCAGCGCCGTCAATCGGAATCCGAGGGCGGTTCCTTTTGTTGTTGCTGATGTTTTTGCGAGCAGCTGCGTCCGAGCGTTTAGGAATGTATCGAACAAATGGCGCGACAAATGGCGCAGCAGCGGTCGGCTGCGTCCGTTTTTGCAGGAGAACTGACCTAACCCAAATCCGTTATTGGATATGTCCTACGGAATTTTGATCAGACGCCGGTGCCTATAAGGTCGGCGTAGATGTCGGCAAGCGTAAACAGTCGGACGATTTCCGACGAACCCGCTTCCTCAGCGAAACCCGAACGCGAGAAAAAGCCGAAGCGCTCCGTCGCCAATGGAGAAGCCTTAACCTGTGCGATCTCCTCTTCGATTTGGCGTTTAGTCATGGGATGACTGCGAAACTTTGCTTCGTAGAACACATAGCCCAGTGCATCTTCGGTGACAATGTCGAATTCTCCGTTTCGCCTTTCTCGAGGAAGATCGTAGTAGTAGCGGCCGATTCGGAAAAAAGCAGGCTGATTGAGTCCCGCCTTGTTTCGGCGAATTAGGTACTGCCGACAAATCTCCTCAAAAGCCTTCGACACGAACTGTTCCTCGAAATCCGCCGCAACAAAACTCTCATAGAAGTCTGCTTCGGTCATGACCTGAAGCACGGAGGCGTTGCGGAAAACGTATCGGAAGTAAAAGTCCACCAGAGGGTCGGCGATGCGGTACTGTATGCGCCGTTTGTTGCCTTCGTCATTGATGGGTGCCGTCTTAACCAGAATGCCCATGCCGGTAAGATGCTCGAGCGTGTCGGCAAGCGTGGGACTTTTCTCGATTCGGGTCTGCGCAAGAATGTCAGAGAACTTTTTTGCTCCCAACGCAACGGCCGTAAGCACCAAATTGGCGTTGTTGATCTTAGCTAGTTCAGAACGCAGAAACATGTCCACTTCGTTCGTTAGGAAAAAAGCTTTGAACGACAAAAGCTTCAGGATGTTCTCGCGTACGCTCAGCGTCGGATCGATCAGCGCGTTGTAATAAGGGATACCGCCGAAGATGCTGAAAAAACGCACCTTATCGTCAAGCGTTGCGTTCGGATAGAAGAGCGAAGCTTCGAAATAGTCCATGGGCTCGAGCTGCAGCGCCACAGCGGCACGCCCGTAGAGCGGACTTTTGTACTCCAACACACCCTTCATCACGTCGATGTAGGAGCCGCAGAGAATAAGCTTGATGCGAGACTTTCCTTTCCATCGGTCCACGTATCCCTGCAGGATGCTGTCGCAGCCTTTTACAAGATCTCTGAGGTACGGATACTCGTCGAGCACAACGATCAACGATTCCGATTCGGCGTGTTGAGCCAGCAGGTCCAAAATCCGCTCGAGTTTGTCGGCGGCCAGACCAGGAAGTCCCAGAAGCCGTGCCCCGAGTTCGGCCAAGAGCTCGACATGTTCGGCTTCTGACGTCTGACGGCATTCAAGATAAATGCTGCGAAGTCCCGAATGACGAACCGCCTCTTTTATAAGTTCGCTTTTGCCGATGCGCCGACGCCCGAATACGACGGCTAGGTTTGGGTCGGTTCGCTGGAAAAAATCCTGAAACTGCTTGAGCTCGTGCTCGCGTCCATAGAAAGCCATTTTGAATTGCAAGAAATAGTCGGAATGTTCCGACCATTATAGTCGGACAAAACTGAGTCGGTTTATTCCGACTAAATTGATTATCCTGCGCAGTACAATACCCGCGCATTCCGTGAGGCTACTTTGAACGACAAAAATTCCACTTCTGCTGCTCCTGCGGCAAGAAAAAATCTTCCGTTTCGCATCCTGATGCTCTTGGTCGGCACCGCCTTTGCGTCCTTCGGCATTGCGCTGACCACAACTTCCGGCCTCGGCACCACGCCGATCAGTTCCGTCCCATGGACCATCACCGCCATCACCGGCCTTTCGTTCGGCACTACGACTTTTCTCGTCAATCTGTTTTTCTACATTCTCGAGGTTGTCCTGCTGCGCAGCGCCATGCCCAAATGGAACATCCTGCAGCTGCCCGCCGTATTTGTCTTCAGCGTATTCATTGATGCAAGCATACTGCTTGCGCGGTTTATGACGCCTTCAACCTGGC
Source organism: uncultured Sutterella sp. (assembly GCA_900552915.1). Lineage (GTDB taxonomy): Bacteria > Pseudomonadota > Gammaproteobacteria > Burkholderiales > Burkholderiaceae_F > Duodenibacillus. Next base: position 9,419 of record USBS01000049.1, read on the forward strand.
TTGAAGGCCTCGTGATGAGCCTAGCCGGCAACCTGTCGCTTGCCATCGGCATCCTTTTGCAGGTTCGCTCCAAAACGCTCGTGCAGCCCGGCGAAGGCGCGGTTCTGGCGATTTCCGTTGTCTGCCGCAAAGCCTTCGGCACCGTCAAGGTCTTTTTCGACTGCTTTCTGGTTGCCTCGGCCGCCTGTCTCGGCTGGTTTGTTTTGGACAGCATCATCGGCATTCGCGAAGGCACCTTAATTTCGGCCATACTTGTGGGTACGCTCGTGAAGCTCCTGGCGCGTCTTTTTCCGGAAAAACCGAAAGACTGAAAATTCGGCCGCATCTTTTCAAGCGACTCCGGCGCAATGCGCTTACAATTAAGCGTCTACAGCATGGCTTCTTACCGGACCTTGAGCCCTGCTCCAAGTCCGCGGGGAGTTGTGCGTCGATTTCTTTTTTCCTTGACGGAGACAATCGGACATGCCCGATATCATGCAAACCTCCATCAAGAGCCTTCCTCTGGTGTACCGCGGCAAGGTCCGCGAATGCTACGCCGTGGGTGAAGACAAGCTTTTGATGATTGCCACCGACCGCATCAGCGCTTTCGACGTGATTCTTTCCGTGCCGATCCCCAAGAAAGGCAAAGTGCTGACGGCTCTCACCAATTTCTGGTTTGATAAGCTGGCCGAGGGCATGCCCACGCAGCTCACCGGCATCGACCCCGAGACGGTTGTCGCCGAAGACGAACGCGAACAGGTGCGCGGCCGCGCGATGGTTGTGAAGCGCTTGAAGCCGATTCTGATCGAATGCGTTGCCCGCGGCTACATCATCGGCGGCGGCTGGAAGGACTACCAGGCCACCGGCAGCGTCTGCGGCGTGAAGCTGCCCGAAGGCTTGAAACAGGCCCAGAAGCTTCCCGAACCGATCTTTACGCCCGCAGCCAAGGCCGAAGTCGGCACGCACGACGAAAACATCAGCTTTGAAAGGGTCGTGGAACTCTACGACGAATCGGTCGCCACGCAGATCCGCGATTTGACGATTTCTCTCTACAAGAAGGCTGCCGATTACGCCGCTACCCGCGGCATCATCATTGCCGACACGAAGTTTGAATTCGGTTTGGATGAAAACGGTCAGGTTTGCCTGATGGCCGAAGTGCTCACGCCCGACAGCTCGCGCTTCTGGCCTGCCGAAAGCTACGAAGTCGGCATGTCGCCTCCTTCCTACGACAAGCAGTTCATCCGCGACTGGCTCGAAACCCAGCCGTGGGACAAGACCCCGCCCGCACCGGTGCCGCCCGCCGAAATCATCGAAAAGACGGCCGCCAAGTACCGCGAGGCTCTGGTCAAGCTTGCCGGCAAAGACGTTGAATAACCACCAGGGACACAGATAGGTTTCGTTTCCTTTCTTGTGTTTCGCAAGCGTGCGCCCGGGCTGCAGTGAGCCTGAGCGCACCTTTGCTTTTTTATCGCTTCCAATTTGTCATGACTGAAAACAATGCCGTTAAGCCCGTTGTGGGCATCGTGATGGGCTCGGACTCCGACTGGGCCGTGATGCAAAATGCCGCCTTGATTCTCAAAGACATGGGCGTTCCTTATGAAGCGCGCGTCGTAAGCGCGCATCGCATGCCCGACGAAATGTTCGAGTACGCCGAAACCGCCAAGGAACGCGGCATCAAGTGCATCATCGCGGGCGCCGGCGGTGCTGCGCACCTGCCCGGCATGCTCGCTGCCAAGTGCGTGGTGCCGGTTCTGGGCGTGCCCGTTCCGTCGAAGTACCTGCGCGGCGAAGACAGCCTTCTTTCCATCGTGCAGATGCCCAAGGGCGTGCCCGTGGCAACGTTTGCCATCGGTGAAGCGGGTGCCGCAAACGCCGCTCTTTACGCCGTGAGCATTCTTGCCGTTACCGACGAAGCGCTCTACGCCAAACTTCAAGCCTTCCGCAAGGCTCAGAACGCCAAGGCGCGCAGCATGACGCTTCCGGCCGTCTAAAAAACAAAACTCAAAGAAACTTTCCGCCACGATCGTATGCAAGCCAAATTCCCTCTTCCGCCCGGTTCCGTTCTCGGTCTTCTCGGCGGCGGCCAACTCGGCCGCATGTTTGCCCAGGCTGCCGCCAGCATGGGATACAAGGTCAAAGTCCTGGAAAAGGGCGACTGTCCCGCAAGCGAAGTCAGCGCCTATCACATTGACGCCGCCTACACCGATAAAAAGGCGATCGAAGAGCTGCGCCAGACCACCGCAGCGGTGACGACCGAATTCGAAAACGTCCCCGCCGAAGTGCTCTCCGCGCTTGCTGCCGACGGCGCCTGCGTCACGGCACCGGCCGCGCAGGCCGTTGCCATCGCGCAGGACCGTATCGACGAAAAGACGTTCTTGGAAAGCGTGGCGGGCGTACCCGTGGCGCCGCACATGGGGCTTTTGTCGGCCGAAGATGCCGACCAGGCTGACGCGTCTCTTTTCCCGGCGATTCTCAAGACCGCCCGCATGGGTTACGACGGCAAGGGCCAGCGCAGCGTCAACAACATCGCCGAGACGAAGGCTGCCTTTGCCGAGCTCGGAAACCGCGTCTGCATCCTCGAAAAAAAGCTTTCGCTTGCAAAGGAAGTGTCGGTGATCGTAGTTCGCTCTTTGACCGGAGAAACCGTCACCTATCCCCTCTTTGAAAACGTACACCGCAACGGCATTCTTGCAACGACCGTATTCCCGGCGCGCGTCACCGACGAAGTAAGCCGCAAGGTGCGCGAATACGCAGCCCGCATTGCCGAAACGCTGCAGTACAAGGGCGTGCTCTGCATCGAATTCTTCGTGCTCACCGACGGCTCCGTGTCGGCCAACGAAATGGCGCCGCGCCCGCACAATTCCGGCCACGTCACAATCGAAGCAGCCGTCACGAGTCAGTTCGAACAGCAGGTTCGCGCCATGGCGGGACTGCCCTTGGGCGACACCTCGGCGCTCTGTCACGGCGTGATGCTCAACCTTCTGGGCGACCTATGGTTTGACGAAAACGACAACCGCAAGGAACCCGACTGGGCGGAACTTCTCAAAATCGAAGGCGTCAAGCTGCATCTCTACGGCAAAGCCGAAGCACGCCACGCACGCAAGATGGGGCACGTCACCGTTGTGGCTCCCACACAGGAAGAAGCGCTTTCCCGCGCCAAACGCGCCGCGGCGGTTTTGGGCCTGCCCGAACCGATGTAATCGAGGCTGCCGATGACCACCGATACGATGCTTTCGGAAAAGACGCTTGCCGACATCGAAAAAGCCGCGCAGATTTTGTCTGACGGAGGCCTGGTAGCCGTTCCGACGGAAACCGTCTACGGGCTTGCCGCCGACGCCGACAACCCGACGGCCGTAAGAAGCACCTTCACGGCCAAAGGGCGTCCGGCCAACCATCCGCTCATCGTGCACGTGACGGGCTTTGAGGCGCTTTCGGCATGGGCTGGCGAAATTCCTCCCTGCGCAAAGCTTCTCACCGACGCATTCTGGCCGGGGCCGCTCACGCTTGTCTTCAAAAAAAGCGATCGCGTCAACGATGCGGTCACAGGAGGTCAGGACACGGTAGCGATCCGCTGCCCGTCTCACCCCGTGATGCGTGCGCTTTTAAAGCGCTTTGCGGGTGAAAACCACAAGGCGGTGACAGCGCCTTCGGCTAACACGTTCGGGCGCATTTCTCCCACCACCGCACAACATGTCGCCGACGATCTCGGCGTCAAGCCCGAAGGTAAGCTCGACTTCATCCTCGACGGCGGCGAATGCGAGGTGGGCGTCGAATCCACGATTGTGAACCTCACGAGTGAAAAGCCCACCATTCTGCGTTACGGCGCCGTGACGGCCAAGATGCTCTCC
>USBS01000050.1 GCA_900552915.1 uncultured Sutterella sp.
CCGTTTTCGGCATCCACCCACTGACCGTCAATCAACAGACCGTAACGCTCTTTGATATAAACAGACATTTCAAATAACCTCACAACAAAAACATTTCTCAGGCTTGGGCTCGCTTAAGGCGGCCGCTACCTGCTTGACGTTTATCGTATAGCGAGGCCTGCCGGACATTCAATAATCCTATCGATCAACCGTCGTTGGCCCATTGGACTAGGGACATCTACCGAGAACGGTTCGCAAGCCCTTCCACAGTGATTCCAAATGGTTGGCTAACAAACCGTCAGCAGCATCACGCATTCACTTCAACCCCCCGATTCTCGGCGTTACTAAGTAATTTCTGGGTAACTTCGGCTACCCTCATCAACAAAACTCGTATTGACTGCCCAACTAGTTCGATCGCACAATGTCGGGGTTGCTGTAAGCCTTGGTTGCAGCATCGATTATTTAGGAGAAAGCTATGAATTTCATTAAATTCGGTCTTGCTGCTGCCATGGCGGCGTTCCTGTCCGTCAGCGTTTCCGCCGCCCAGCTCGAACCGGTCGATCCGCAGCCCGCCAAGCCGCTTACCTTCGTACATCCGTCCTATCACAAGGTGACGCCCGATGTTGCCAAGAAGATGATGGAAGAAGGCGTGGTGCTCATCGACGTGCGTGATCCCGAAGAATTTGCCGAGGGCCACGTGAAGGGCGCCGTGAACGTCCCGCTTTCCACCTTTAAGCCCGGCATGACGCTCAAGGCCGTTCCCAATAAGAACGACAAGGTTCTCGTTCAGTGCAAGTCCGGCGTGCGAGCCGAAAATGCCTCCAAGCAGCTCATCGAGTCCGGCTACAAGAACGTCTACAACGCCTACGGCACGTCTCAGTGGAAGTTCGGTCTCGTGAAGTAACTTCCTCCAGAATCCGAAGGTCTTTCCTCCTTTTGACCTTCGGCGCACGAAAAAGCGAACGCTGCTGCGTTCGCTTTTTCGTTTGAGCCGTACTGCAAAGACAGCTATTTGAGAAGTTTGTCGTAGGCAATCTTGTCGTTGCCTCGAATCTCGACAAAGCCGCAGCGTTGGTAGCCGTTCTTTTCAAAGACGTGCTGCATGCGCTTGTTTTCAGGACTGGTATCGGCGCGAATGTAGAAAATGCCGTGCTCAAGACAAACCCGCTCGCATTCGGAAAGCACAATCGAGCCCAATCCGCAGCCGCGGAACTTTCCGCTGATTGCCATGCGGTGCAGTACGCCGCTCGGTTCTTTCGACCGCCACTTGCCTTTGATCGCGTCGTAGGCCGGCTCTCCGGAAAAATCGACGCAAATGTAGCCCGCAATCACGCCCTCTTCGCTTTTGAGCGCGTAACCGATGTTTTTCTCGATGTCGCAGCAAATGTCGTCAAGTAGCGGATACGCATCCGTCCACTGCACGAAACCTTGCTGTTTCTGGAAAGCGCGTCCCTCTTCAATGAGCGCATAGCAGGCCCGTGCCTCCTCGGGGCGAGCCAATGCAAGTTTGAACATGCGTTTCTCCTTATCCGACGCGCTCGAGAATTTCGACAGCAGCTGCGCGCGTCTGCGGCAGATTCAAAAGCGTATGCGGAGCCTGCGGAATTAACACAATCGACGCGTTGGGATTGTTTGCTAGCGCTTCGCGTGCGTAACCGAAAGCCGAGTCGTTGTCCAGATACGAATTGGCAGAGCTGAAGAACTTGTCTGTGAGGCTCATAACGTTCAAAACCGGCAGATCGTCGGGCAACACCGAATGCGGCTCTTCGACATGATAGTTGGCTTCGCACGACCAAGAGAAAATAAGCTTGGCCTTTTCCCGAACTGCTAGACCGGTCGAATCGAAGCGGGCGGCGGCAACGCCCCCTTCGCTTGTGCCTGCCACGGCGTAAACACCCGAAAACCAGGGTGCATCAAAAAGCTTTCGCGCAGCGTAGACGAGCTCGTCGCTGCGCATCGCATGCACGGCTTCGTAGTCGCTTCGCGCTACGGGCGAGGTATAAACGAGTCGATCCTTGGTCTGCATCGAGTCGGGCACCCCGACGGCCCAGCCGGTTTCCTGCGCAATAAAGTGCGCAAACTCGCGTATCGCAGGGTTGATGCCGGAGCTGCCGTGCGCAAAAAGAAGCGTCGGACAGCGGCCGCTGAAAGGCGCTTCGGCCACTTTTGCGGGCGTTGTCTCAAGCATGCGGCCGCCCTCGACTCCCTGCGGCAGCACCAAAAGAGCCTGCTCCCAAACAGCTGCCAGCGTGGCTTCGTTGTGGGAGCGCACCGTTCCAGATGTTTTTCCGGTCAATTCAATCGTCATTTTTAGCTCGCAGAAAAGAGCCGGCACCTGAGGCCGGCCCGAATGGATCTAAATCCTAAAACATCACCGCGACGGTGATCAACATCACCACGTAGCCGACAAGGCACGGAATTGCCGTGCGCTTGATCATCGTGAGCGGATTGACCTTAGCAAAACCGGCCACGATAATTACGACGCCCGCCACAGGAGACATCGCGCGCAGCATTTCGCTGGCTGTATGCATCATCATCATGATCGAGATGCCGTCGCTGTTTAGATGCGCAGCCACGTCCGGAATGATGTGAGCCAGACTCGTGAAGGCAGCGACACCCGACCCGGTGAGAACCGTCACCACGCCGATCACGGCCGACAGGAACACACCCGTTCCGGTTTCGCCCAGGCCGATGTGCTTGGCGCCTTCGATCAACATGCTGACGATGCCGATGTTCTGAAGGCCCGTGGCAAAGAACGCCGCCACGAAGATAAGGCCGACGGTGCTCGTAAGAATGCTGCCCATGCCTTTGAACATTGCATAACTCAGCTCAAAGGAGGTCTTGACGTCGCGACGCACGACAAGATCCACAAAGAAAGAAATCACCCAGGCGATGAACATGGCCGTAGCCACATTGAGCGTGACGCTGGCGTACACCATCTTGTTGAAGATGATGAGAAGTACGATCGGGATGATCGGCAGCAGCGCATAAACGGCCGGTACGTTTTCCAACGCCTTGCGCTTTTCTTCGAGTTCGGCGAGATCGAGCGTTTCGCCCTTGACCCCGTCGTGCTTGTCGAACCAATACTGAACCACAACATGAGCAACGGCCATCGGCAGCTGATACTGCACCAAGTACTGAATCGGGTCGAGGTGAACAAGTTCGGCCGCCATCACAGCAACACCCGAAGCAGGTGCGTAGCCGATTGCCAAGACGCTCGCCACAACCGCTGCTGCCGCTAGGCTTGAGCAGCCCACGCGAATGATGAGCGGATAGACCGTCACAACCATCAACATCGCCAGACCTGCAGCCGACGTGATGATGAGGCCCAAGCAGTGCCCGAAAATGAACACCGCTGCAAGAATCAGATATGGGTTCTTAATGAACGCCAAAGGCTTGGCACAGACCGTCACGAAGCGATCGGACGCTCCAATCGCTTTCATGTACTCCGCAAAGCCGCCCGAGACCAGAATGATGAAGCCCACCCCCGCAATCTGCGTGCGCGAAATCGCGCGCAGGAGCTCCATGAAATCGAACCCGATAAAGCCCGTAGGCGCTGCGTTTTTGGGCAAAAACGTAGTGAGTCCGCCCGCAACGGCCAGGATGTTGAGCGCCAAACCGCCCAACAACAGCACCATGTTGACCTGATATTTTTTGACGACGGCCCAGCCCGTCAAAAATAAGATGACGACTCCCAGCCAGGGCAAAATGCTTTGCATCGTGTGATCTCCTGTTTTTGTCTTTGTTGTACGAGGCGACGTTTCGCCGACTCATGAGTGCGAGTTTATCGCTGCAAACAAGCCTCAGGAGATACTAAATTGCCCGAGTTGTCGCTCCCATTCCGCTTAATTTGAGCCAATAATTGAACCTGCGGCCTCCGAGACCACAACAACCGCATCCAAAAAGAAGAAACGACGGTCGTCCAAAAACAAACAAGGGAGATTTTTTATGAGCGAAGCCAACAGTTCGCCCGCACTCAAGCGCAGCTTCGGCATGCGCGAAGCGGTCACCATCACGGCCGGATCCGTGATCGGCGTCGGTCTCTTTACCGTAGGCTCCAACATTGTGGGCACAATGGGCCCTTCGGTGATCTTTGCTACGATCGTAGCGCTTCTCATCAGCGTCTATCCGGCTCTTCTTTATGCCGAAATGGGCGCGGCGCTTCCCTACGCGGGCGGCACCTATCAGTTTGCCTCCGTGGGCATCGGGCGCGCCGCAGGCGTTCTGGCCGGCTGGAACTTCATCATTTCTCTGGTGGCGGTCACAGGCGGCGAAGCGCTGGCTTTCAGCTACTACTTCAAAACTCTGTTTGCCGCCTTCGGCTACACCCTTCCCTTTTCGGACGTCGCCATTGCCGTAACGGTGACCGCAGCCTTCATCGTCGCCAACGTCTGCGGCGTAAAGATTGCCGGACGCCTGCAAAACGGTTTTATGTTCTTTTTCTGGGGCGTTGCTGCTATTTGGTTCCTGACAATGATCCCGAATATTGAACTGCCGAATTTTGTAAAGTCGCCGGAATTCATCGCAAAGGACAAATGAGCTTTGCTGCCAGCGTCTGCATGATCTGGTGGTGCTTTGCCGGATTTGAAGCGTGCGTGGCCATGGGCGAAGAAATCAAATATCCGCGCATCAACATCCCGCGTGCGCTCTTTCTGGCGCCCTTTGTCGTGTTTGCCGTCAACGCTCTCTTTCAGTGGTTCCTGGTGGCGATCACTCCGGTTGAAAGCCTTGCCTCGCTAGCCTCCGCTCAGGCGCCCTACGCCGACGCCATGAAAGCGGCCGGCATTCTCGGGCTGCCGCTGGCGCTCTTGGCTGCCGGCGTTGCTTTCGGCGGCGACTTCTCCACGATGAACGCAGCCATCGCCACGATCCCGCGCTATCTCTTTACGATGGCCCGCGACGGCGTGATGCCCCGCGTCTTTGCCAAAACAAGCCGCTTTCAGACGCCGCACGTCGCGATCATCACGCTCGGCGCGCTGACGATTGCTTTGATTGCCACGGATTCGCTCATCTACATTGCCTCGCTTTCGCTTTTTGCGGACCTTCTCTATTACGTGATCGGTATTCTTGCGGCGTGGGCTCTGCGTCGCACGCACCCCGAGCTGCAGCGTACCTACAAGGCACCCTTTGTTGCCGTGGGAGCCCCCGTTTCCGCCGTCATTTATCTGTACATGATGACGCAGCTTGACACTAATGCCTTCATCACGGGCGTCGTCTGGTGCGTGCTGGGGCTCGTGATCTACTACTTCTGCACCCGCAATGAAAGCACCGGCGGATCGCGAACACCGACGCTGGCCGAAACCGGAGCACTCGACCTGCCCAAGGATCCTGCGGAAATCGCCGCCATGGATCGCGAGTATCTCGTCTGGAAGGTGATCGTAGGGGCAGCGTGCGTAATCGCGGTGCTGCTATACGCCCTTCCCTATCTCTTCACGTAAGACTTCAGCCTTTACTACTTTTTGCCGCCGGCGCATGCGTCAACCGTAGCGCCGGCGGTTTTGCATCGGGTCTACTCCTGACGGATACCCACATCCACTCACCAACTTATATCAGGCTTCGCCTTGCTTATGTCTCACGTGGAGCTGCGCGATTTCCTTCAATCTGCTCTAGGTGTCGGAGAATCTTCAAAATCTTCCTCGGCGTTTTTTCTGACTTCCCGAAACCGTCCAACACCCGCTGAAAAACCGTTGACGAAAATTCCTGCAGCACCGTAATCTCACCCGTCTCAATTCCCGCAAGAATCGAATCGACTCCCATGGCGACAGCGTCTTGATAGCGAACGTAGCTTGAGTGTTTTATGAACGGATGATCGCCTTCCTGCAAAACGCAGGTGCTGTCATAAATACAGCCTTCCTTGATGGAACTGACGTTTACACCAACGACGGACATCCTTCCTCGAGTTGGATCAAAGAACTGCCTGGTGCAAAGAACATGAAGATGATCGATCTTGCCGGCTATAGACAAAATCGCACCTCTTTCTCCCGAACGAAATTGCTCATAACAGCTTGGCGGTCACTCGAGCCAAATCATCAACCTCTTCGAGCTTCCGAAGAATCTGTTTTGTTTCGTCCGTCGTTTTCCCGTTCTTCAGGAACATCGATTCCATCCTGATCGGCAGAGAGGATCCCATGGGATCTTTCCACTCTGGACAAAATTCAGGATCGTGCAGAATACGGACGAGATCCCACCGATTCATTCGGCCGTAACGTTCGAAGACCTCGTCAAGAACCTTCTGGTCCGACAAAGACAGTTCGTCAAAGGTTTCGAGCGGATCATTTTCGTCGACGTCACGTGCACACAGGGAAAGGTTGTAGTGCCCTGAGTTGTAGATCCATTGATCCCAGTATTCGTTGCCGCCGAAAAACAAATCGTAGACGGACGACAGTACAGGTCCGCGAGGCATGGAAACCAACTTCGAGCCTGTCAAAAATTCCTCATTGCGCAACAGAGAGTCCTTCTCCGCCAGGTACATTAGCTTCATCAGCTTCAGGTACGACATTGTCCCGCCTCTCTTCCAGATCAGATAGGCGGCGACTTGCGTAGCTTTACGGACGTTAAACATGAAGGCAAATCCTCAAAATTGCAACGTCTTCGAAAAAGATAGTAAATACTCGAAAGATCCACGCACTCTGCATCATAACAACGCATCAGTCGTGCGATTTGCAGGCAGTCCCGAATTCGAATCTGAGCCTAATCTCAAGGGATAAGCGGCTCCATAGCCGAGCCCGCCTGCACGAGGGCATCGATGCGTTCCTGGCTGATGTCGCCGTAGTCGATCGCAGCCACGCCCGCTAGCGCCTTGACGTAGTTGTCGTAGGCAGTAAGCAACTTGGCGTTGTCGGCGGGAATCGTCGAGCGCACTTGGGGAGCCTTCTGCAGATACTTATTGAGTTCCTTGTGCAGGAGTTTGATCTCGTCGAGGCTCTTATCCATGATCTCTTTGCCGCGAGGACCTTCCTTATAGAGCTCGACAATGGTGAAAAGATTTTGGTACGAAACCGTGAGCCGCGCCGAAAGCATGTTTACCGAACTTCTGTATTGCTTGAGCTGGGCATACGGGTCGGACGGATCGATCGAGTAGCGGCCGACCAGATCCTCCTCCTTGGGTGCAGAAGAGCAGCCGGCAAGTAAGGCAGCGCCGGCACCGGTCAATGCAATCAAAAGACGACGACGGTTCATAGAAAATCCTTTCAAAAAATACGTCCGTAGTTTAGCGACTCAATGCGGTTGCGAGGTTATGGTCACCAATCGTGTTATGGTCACCAATCGGCAAAATTTCGGCACTCTTAATGTCGCCTAAATGCTGAAAAATCAGCCTAGGCACACGAACTGCGCTACCCTCCGATGTACTGCATTTCGATTCGGCTCTGGCTGCGCTTGCCCGTTTCCGACAGTCGAATTTCGGAATAGTGATCGCGGCGCGCGCTCCAGATGCGGGCAATGGCCTGCGCGATTTCCTCATCGGTGGCCCCGCCTCGCAGCATCGTTCTCAAGTCGTACCCTCGATCGGCAAAAAGGCACAGCACGAGGCTGCCTTCAATCGAGAGGCGCACACGCGAGCAGTCTTTGCAAAACGCCTGCGTCACGGAACTGATGAAGCCGATTTCGCCTGCGCCGTCCTTATAGCGCCAGCGGCTTGCCGTCTCACCCGTGTAGTTCGGATTGACGGGTTCAATCGGCCAGACGGCATTGATTTTCTCGACGAGTTCCGACGAAGGCACCACATCGTCCATGCGCCAGCCGTTGGCCGTACCAGCGTCCATATACTCGATGAATCGCACGATGACGCCGGTGCCGCGGAAGCGCTCGAGAATCGGAATGATTTCTCCCTCGTTCATGCCGCGCTTGACGACCGTGTTGATTTTGACGGGGATGCCGAGAGCTTGCGCCGCCTCGATGGATTCGATCACCTTGGCCGCCGGAAATCCCACATCGTTGATCGACTGGAAAAGCGCCTCGTCAAGCGCATCGAGCGACACCGTGACGCGATCGAGACCCGCGGCTTTCAGATCGGCGGCCATGCGCTTTAGAAGCGTTCCGTTGGTGGTCATCGCCACGTCGGGACTTTTGCCTTCGCTCGTGCGCATGCTCTTGATGTCGGCAATGAGACTGCAGACATGCTTGCGCAGAAGCGGTTCGCCTCCGGTGAGACGAATTTTCTTTACGCCGAAACCGAGAAAAATCCGAACCAAACGCTTGATTTCCTCAAACGTCAAAAGCTCCGTGTGCGCGAGAAACTGATGCTTGGAATCGAACTTTTCCTTGGGCATGCAGTAGCGGCAGCGGAAATTGCAGTGATCGGTTAGCGAAATGCGTAAGTCGCGCAGCGGCCGTCCACGTTCATCGATGAGGTGTCCATTTTCAAGGCGAATGGGCCCCGAAATGGGCACCGGAAGGCGCATCGTGGACGCAGGCGCCTCTTCGGCCTGAATCGGAATGGTTTTGGAACTCATCAGCCGGCCGCTCCCGCTGTCTGCATAATAGCTTCGGCAGCCAGGTCCGCCGTCGGACGCAGCAGCGACTCGTGCATGGCGGCAAAGAGATCTTCGAGCGTCTTGCGGCGGCTGTCCTTCAGCTGATCGATGAGGCTGCAGGCAATGGCGTCGGACGTGCAGAAGTAGTGCAGAAATTCGGGCACAATGGCGCGGCCTGCAAGAATATTGGGCAGACTCACGTACGGAATCAGTCCTTTGTCCTTCATGATGAGTGCGGAGATCGCGGGCATCGCATATCCCACCACCATCGGCTTTTTGTAGAGTGCGGCTTCAAGCGCAGCCGTACCGGAGGCGACAAGCACCGCGTCGGATGCTTCAAGAACCGCGTGCGACTGTCCCGTCACCACGGTCAAGCGTTCACTCAAAAGACGATTGCGCGTTGCAACCGACGCAATCCATTCACGGGCCTGCGCGTCAATGGCCGGCACCACAAAACGTCCCGCGCCGATGCGCTCGATCACCCGCTCACAGGCTTCGAAAAAGACCGGGCCGCAGCCGAAGATTTCGTCCTTGCGGGAACCGGGAAGCACGGCAAAGACGGGTTCGCCGTTGGCTTCGATTCCCAAACGTTTTCTTGCGCCTTCGGTGTCAGGCGTCATAGGAATGATGCCCGCCAACGGATGCCCGATATAGGTCGCCGGCACATTTTCGCGTCGATAAATTTCTTCTTCGAAGGGAAACACCAAGAGCATGCGGTCCACTGCCGCACGAATCTTGTTGATGCGCTCGGGACGCCAGGCCCAGATCGAGGGCGAGACGAAGTGCACGGTACGGATACCAAGGCTTTTTAGCTTGGCTTCCACACCGAGGTTGAAGTCAGGGGCATCCACGCCGATGAAAACGCGCGGGCAGACGTCGCTTACGCGCTTAATCATGGCGCGACGCAGCATCAGGATGCCCGGAAGTTTCTTTAAAACCTCGACATACCCGCGCACGGACAGACGGTCTGCCGGATACCAACTCTCCAGCCCCGCCGCGATCATCTTGCTGCCGCCGACGCCGAACTGAGGGGCTCCCCCCATGCGTCGGGCAACTTCGGGCAGCACCAGACTGGCGAGAAAGTCCCCGCTTGCTTCGCCGGCCAGCCAAGCGGCACCGTCGCTATAGGTTAGGGGTTTCGTTTCGGTAACGGAACTGTCGAGTTCGGTCATTGATGCCTCTGGGTGTCAAAGATTCCGAATGATTCTATAGAAAAAGAAAAGCCCGCAGGACTCTCTTTTCCAAACGGGCTTCTCGGCGATGGCGTACGGAATTACGGACGCACGATGCCGCGGGTGTTCTTGCTCACAAAGTCGACCATGGTCTGCAGAATCGGACGCACTTCTTCGGGAGCGGCGTCGATCTGCGCCTGCATGTCGACAACGGCCTCTGACAGAACTCGTCCTTCGGCGTAAAGCGCCTTGTAGAGATTCTTGATGCGCCCGATCGTGTCGCTCGAATAGCCTGCACGACGCAGACCCACAAGATTAAGGCCGAAGGCTTTTGCGGGATTGCCCGAGCAGATCACATACGGAGGCAAATCGTGCGTAAGGCCCGAAACGCCGCCCGTCATTGATCGCTCACCGATGTGCACAAACTGATGCACGCCCGTCTGGCCGCCGATCACGGCAAAATCGTCGACGTGCACGTGGCCCGCAAGCGCCACATTGTTGGCAATGATGATGTCGTTGCCGAGCACGCAGTCGTGCGCGACATGAACATTGGCCATCAGAAGATTGCGGCTGCCGATGCGGGTGATGGCGTGATCCTGCACCGTACCCGTAGAAAGCGTGCAGTTTTCGCGAACAATGTTGTCGTCGCCGATTTCAAGGTAGGTTTCTTCGCCCTTGTACTTCTTGTCCTGGGGTTCGCAGCCCACAGCCGCCCCTTGGAAAAAGCGGTTGTTGCGGCCGATTGTCGTGAGCCCTTTGACGACCACATGGCTTTCGAGTACGGTCCCGGCGCCGATGCGTACGTGCGGGCCCACCATGCAGAACGGGCCGACTTCGACGTCATCGTCAAGTTCGGCGCGAATATCGATGATGCTCGAATGATGGACTTTGGCCATGAGTGGAATCCTTTCGCAGGGCCGATGCAGGGCCCCTCAATTTGGCAAGGCTCAAAAGAGCCTGCTGTGAATTCTGTGCGCGTGAAAAGCGTTTCACGCCGTCGCACGAATCATAGCGCACTCGGAATGCTTTCCTTGTGCACCGGACCGTGCGTCCGGCAATGCAAACCGCCTTTTCGCAGAATCGATTTATTCGGCCTTGCGGCGAGCACACATCAGCTTGGCTTCGCAAGCGACCTGGCCGTCAACCAATGCACGAGCTTCGTACCAACCGATTCCGGCGCGAGCTTTCACAAACTTGCACTCGAAAATGAGCTGATCGCCGGGCTGCACGACGCGCTTAAAGCGGGCTTCGTCGATGCCGGCAAAGAAAAAGAGAGCCTTTTCGGCGCGTTCTTCTTCCGTAAGACGCGCAATGCCGAGCACGGCGCAAGCCTGCGCCATCGCTTCGATGATGAGCACGCCGGGCATCACGGGATATTCCGGGAAGTGGCCCGTAAACTGCGGCTCGTTTGCCGTGACGTTCTTGAGAACCTTGCACGTGGTCAAATCGTCGCTGATTTCAAGCACGCGATCGATCAAAAGAAACGGAAAACGGTGCGGCAGAATCCGCATGATGTCATGAATGGTTTTCGTCTTGTCAGGCATCGGGGTAACGGCATCCGCCTTTTTCGGGCGAAGCACGCATAGTTCGATAAAGCGTTGAAAAAGAATCGGTTGCGGCGACCTTAAGGTCTGCCGCTGGTTCGAAAATTTTAATCGTCAAGTTCGGGCGCAGTCATCAGCTTTTCGGCTGAAGCGCCGCCAGACGCGTTTCCAGATCCTTAATCTGTTTGCGCATCTTGGGCAAATTCATCACCAGCACGGCCGTACGCTCGAAGTCGCGGTGTCCCATGGCCGGGAAAAAGCCAGTCATCACCTTTTCGTCCTTGTGCCAGCTCATCAGCGACGTGGCGGGACCCACGCTGACGCCGTCGGGAATGTCGATGTGGCCGTTGATGTTGGCGGCGCCGCCGATGATGCAGTGGCTGCCGATGTGAGTCGACCCCGCCACGCCTGTGCAAGCCGCCATCGCGGTGCATTCGCCCACGCGGCAGTTGTGAATCTGATTGTCGAGCTTGCTGCCGCGGCGCACGAGCGTGTTTTCCAGAGCTCCGCGATCGATTGTTGTGTTGGCGCCGATTTCGACGTCGTCTTCAATTGTCACGCCGCCGATCTGCGGAATCTTCACCCATTCGCCGTCCAGAGGCGCAAAGCCAAAGCCGTCGGCGCCGATCACGCAGCCCGAATGCAGAATGCAGCGGTTGCCGATGCGGCATCCGTGATAGACCGTGACATTGGCGTAAAGAATCGTGTTGTTGCCCACGACCGTTCCTTCGCCCACGTAAGCGCCCGGATAAACGCGTGTTCCCTCGCCGATGACGGCTCCCGCGGCAACAGTAGCACCCGCTTCAATGACGGCCGTAGCGGCAATTTTGGCGGTCGGATCCACATGCGCCCCTTCACGCACGCCGCCCGCAGGCAGCGGTCGACGCGTCATGATCTGCAGCGCATAGGCAAACCAAGCGTAGGGATTTTTGGTGATCACCACGGGACGCGCAGGACCTGCTTCGCCGTACATCGCTTCACTGTCGGCCTGCGAAATCACCAGCACACCGGCCTGCGAAGCCAAGGCCTGATCACGGTACTTGCTCTGCGCAAGAAAGGCCACCGTATCGGGAGCAGCATGGTTTAAGGGCGCAAACGTGCGCACGGTCATTGTTTCGGCGCCGCACAGAGGCGTACTCGGGAGTTTTCCGCCCGAAAGCGTTTCGATTTCGCGGATCAGGGCATCGATTCGGAACATGGCGCAATTCCTTTCTAAGCGAAAGCCGCGCTAACGACGGCAACGGTCGGCGCGGCTTTGATTGATATGTTCGCGCGGCCGCATAGCAAAAGCTGCGGCCGCTTGCAAGACCGCTTTTACTTGGCGGGCTTGTTGAGTTCCTTGATCACCTGCTCGGTGATGTCAACCTTCGGGCTCACCCAGATGGCGTCCTGAATGATCAGGTCGAACTTCTGCTTCTTGGCGATGTCCTGAATGATGCGGTTGGCGCGCTGCAGAATGATCTGGCTTTCTTCGTTGGCACGCTGGTTGCGTTCTTCCACGAGAGCGCGCTGACGGCGGGCGATGTCGCGTTCGCTTTCAGCAAGCGACTGGCGCTGCTTGAGGCGTTCGCTTTCGGTCATCACGGGGCTGTCCTTTTCAAACTTCTGAGCACGGGTGCGGAAATCGCGGATGTCGCGGTTGAGCTCGTCTTCACGCTTCTTGAAGTAGCTCTTGAGCTTTTCCTGAGCGGCAACGGCGGGAGCCGATTCGGCAAGGATGCGAGCCGGAGAAACGAGACC
>USBS01000051.1 GCA_900552915.1 uncultured Sutterella sp.
CGGTGCCAAGCGCATTCTCGTGCAGGCGCCCCCGACGGATCCCGCTTGGGCCGCCGTCAACGATCGTCTCGGCCGCGCCGCTGCCGAAAAGAACCAACTCGGCTAAGTCACCCAATGAGCTCCGCGCACGACCCGATCGGCGTTCTCGATTCCGGCCTCGGAGGTCTTTCGGTTTTGAAGGCTCTCCGAGAAGAACTGCCCTGCGAGCAGTTCCTCTACTGCGCCGACTGCGCGCACGCTCCCTGGGGCGACAAACCCGAGAGCTACATCGTCGAGCGCTGTCGGGCCATTGTTCGTTTTCTCATTGAAAACCGCGCCAAGGCGGTAGTTCTTGCCTGCAACACGGCAACAGCCGCCGCTGCTGACATTCTCAGGCGAGAGCTTACGCTGCCGATCATCGGCATTGAGCCGGCCGTAAAGCCTGCTGCCGCACGCACGCAAACAGGCGTGATCGGCGTACTGGCTACCCGTCGAACCACCGAAAGCACACGCTATCTGTCGCTTTTGAAGCGTTTTGCGGGTAACGTCAAAGTCGTCACCGTAGCCGCTCCCGGTCTGATGGAATGCGTGGAACGCGGTGAATTCAACAATCCTGCCACCCGCGAGCTACTGAAGAAATATCTTGAACCGATCAAAGCCGCAGGCGCCGACCGACTGGTGCTCGGCTGCACGCACTACCCGTTTTTGGCCGACGCCATCGCCGACATCATGGGCCCCGAAGTCGAAATGATGGAACCGGGAAAGCCCGTGGCCAAAGTGACTCGCTCGCGTCTTGCGGCACTCGATCTTCTCAGCCCCGACACACTTCAGAGCCCCATTTGCCGCTACTTTGTTTCGGGGGCGGAGGAACACGGCACAACGCTTCTGCGCCTACAGCCGGACGCTCAAGAAATTGAAGAACTCTCCGTCTGACGGAGCACGTACTACTTC
Source organism: uncultured Sutterella sp. (assembly GCA_900552915.1). GTDB lineage: Bacteria > Pseudomonadota > Gammaproteobacteria > Burkholderiales > Burkholderiaceae_F > Duodenibacillus. The sequence goes on from USBS01000051.1 coordinate 931, forward strand.
TATCGTCCGAACTCACGACGCTTCAACGGTTCTAAAATCCCAAAAGTTTTTAGATTTTGGGAAGAACCTCTATGTCCGTCGCTCTTTTGAATGCTTTGCTTACGCGCCGCAGCCTCAAGCCAAAACACCTGACGGCTCCCGCTCCCACACGTGAAGAACTGACGCTTGCCGCTCGCGCCGCTTTGCGCGCCCCCGTGCACGGCGACGTATTCCCCTGTCGCTTCGTATTGGTGCCGGAAGACAAGCGCTCCCGCTTGGCCGATCTTTTCCGTGCCGCCTCCGCCGCACAAGGCGCTGACGCCGAAAAACAGGATCGTGCCGCAAGCAAGGCGCACAAGGGTCCCCAAATCGTAGCGTTTGTCGTCAACACCGCGGGGGAATCGGATGCCGAAACTCGTGAGTCGCTCATCTCGGCGGGCGCTGCGCTGGAACAATTCCTGTTGGCGCTTAAGGCGCAGGGCTTTGCTGCCATTACGCTTTCGGGGTCTGTTCTGAAGGACGAAAATCTGCAGGCCGCTTTCTGCAAGGATCCGACGGAAAAGCTCGTTGCCTGGATCACGATCGGAACGCCCGCCGAAGGCGTGGCGTTTGAGCCCGAAGCGGGAACTGCCCCGCTCTCCGTTTGGGACTGAGTCCGCAAGCTTTGCCCGGAATTCCCAAAGTTGCCGCTTGACACCCAAAAACGAGCCGGTACATCGCAAACTTCCGGATAAGAGCCGGCATCGGTCGGTTCGTGCTTTCTGGATGTCGGAATCATGGACAAAGCTCTCTTTTCTCGCCGTACCTGCCTGCAAACGCTTTCGGCCTTCTGCGCCCTCCGCTCGGCGGCAGTACGCGCCGCGGATAAACCTGTGTCCGCAGGCAAACGAATCCTTGTCGTTTATTTTTCTTGGGCCGGCAGTTCCGAAACGGTCGCCAAGGAAGTGCACCGAATCCTCGGAGGCGACATCGCCCGCATCGAACGCGTCGAACCGTATCCGACGGTGTACGAAAAAACCACCGAAGTCGCCAAAGCCGAGAAAAGTGCAAACGCGCGTCCGGCCATTAAACCGATGCCCGACGTTCGGAACTACGACATCATTGTCATCGGACACGCCATCTGGAGCGGAACCATGCCCATGCCGGTGCGCACATTCCTCGAATCGCAGGACTTTTCCGGAAAAACGGTCGCGCATTGGACAACACACGGCGGTTCGGGCTTAGGCGACAGCCAGGAAATTTTGGAGCGTGCACTCAAATCCGCCACGGTATTACCGGGTCTTGGCGTCTACGGTTGGGGCGGCGTACGCGATATTGCGAGCGTAGGACGCTGGCTTAAGCGCATCGGATTGGCGAAATAACGAGCCTTCGCAAAGAGTTCGGATAAAATCAGAAGTCGAGTTCTGATAAAATCAAAACCAAAGATTTTGTCGCTCTATCCCTTCGCCATGTCCGCCGAACAAACCTACCTTCCGCGCACAATCGAATCGGTCATTCGAGAAACTTCGAAGCTCTTCAAAGTGGTTCTGCTTACCGGCATGCGTCAGACCGGCAAAAGCACCACGCTTGCGCATCTCGCCGAAAACAATCGAGCCCGCCTAGCGCTTGACAACGACGATCTGCTGAGGGAGGCAAAGCAAGCCGCCGGCATCTTCTTTGAACGTCATCCGACGCCGCTGTTGCTCGACGAAGTCCAGCGAGCGCCGAACCTTTTTCTGCAGATGAAGGCGGAAGTCGATTCCCGTCCGGACAAAGGACAAATCTGGGCCACCGGCTCGCAAAAATTTGCGCTGATGAAAGGCGTTACCGAGTCGCTCGTCGGACGTTTGATCCCGCTGGAACTCATGACGTTGAGCATCTATGAGCGCATCGGACTGGGATTGCAGCAAAAGCCGTACGTGCCGACGGTGGTTACGCGCGAGCTCCTCCCGATTCCTTCCTCCGATGAGGCCTGGCATACCATCTGGCAGGGTGCTTGGCCGGAAGTGGCCGAAGCGTCTCCCCGCGCTCGAGAGTTCTTCTTTCGTGCGCTATTGGAAACCTACCTGGATCAGGACATCCATCGAACGCTCGACATTGAGAAGCTTGCGGAATTCCACACTTTCATCTCGGCGCTTGCCTCGCTTACCGGGCAGGAGCTGCGCATCGGCACGCTCGCGCAAGCCGCAGGCGTCTCCGAACCCACCGTCAAAAAGTGGCTTTCGGTAGCCGAAGCCTCCGGCATCATTTATCTTCTGCGCCCCTATCTCGCCAACATACGCAAGCAGCTCGTGAAGTCGCCCAAGGTGTACTTCACCGACACGGGCCTCGCCGCTTATCTTTGCGGTTTTTCAAGTCCCGAACAGCTCCGAACAAGCCGCGAAGCGGGTGCCTTTTTTGAAACGTTTGCCCTAATGGAAATCCTCAAAAGCTGGGTGCACAACGGCTCTCGCGCAGAGTTCTTCTTCTACCGGGACTCAAAGACCAGAGAGAAAATCGATCTGCTCATCCGCGCCGACGGCAAGCTGCACCCGGTCGAATTCAAATCGTCCGACCATCCGACTCCTGCTGCGATCAAAAACTTCAAGGTGCTACAGGACCTGCCCGAAGACATCGGGCACGGCGCCGTGGTTTGTCTTTCGCAAAAAAGCTACGCCCTGACGAACGGCTGCACCGTTCATTCACTCTGGGCGATTTGAGGCCGATTGCGTCAGATTTCGGTGAGGCTTTCGGCAATTGCGCGCATCGTAAGCGGCGCGCACCCCTCGGCCTTGTTGTTGGCGACCACAAAAGCGCGTACGCCGGAAGCTTTGGCTAGTTTCAAAAGCCACACGATGCCTTCGCGTGACACGATGTCTTCCTGCCGAATCCGATCAAACGGCGCCCAGTCGCGCTTAAGGCCCGCATAGGTGCCGTTCGCAGCGAGCGACCAACGCACCACGATGTCGCCGGCGGCTTGCCAGGGGCCCGTATCCACGCCTGGTGCATCAAAAAGCCGCAGCATGTCTGTCTGCCGCATGATGCTCGGCATAGCCGGATGAAGGGAAATCACAGGACGCACGCCCGTGCTTGCCATGGCCTTCACCCAGCGCGGCGTCAAAAGCACGCGCGTTCGCATTTCCACAGCAAGCGCCACCGCCTGAGAGGGCATCCTGGACTTGATCTGAGAAAAGAAGTCGGCCATCGTTTCGATGGCGGCATACTGAGCCTGCCGCTCGATCATTGCGTGCCTCGGAATACTCGGCATTTCAAAGACTAAGACACCTGCCTTTGTTCCCAAGCCTTCCATCGCCGGAAGCACGAAGTCTTCGATCGCTCGATCGGCGTTGAGGTAATCGGGATTGGCATGAATGGGACGCCCCATGCGGTCGCGCAGGACGCTGTCGCAGACAATTTGCGGAGCCTTAACAAGAAACCGAAAGTCGTCGGGCACCTGAGCGGCAAAAGACGTATAAGCCGACGCGGGAAGCGGTCGGTAAAACGCTCGATCGATACCGGTCGTGCGAAAGATCGGGTGCTTCGCGTAGGCCGAAAGCCCCTGCTGCGCGAGTTCCGTCAAACCGGAAGCTCGCGACCAAACGATGCCGCGCCAGCCCGGAAAGTTCCAGCTGGACGTCCCTAGGTAAATGTTGCGCGGCAGCTTCTGCGCCGTGCGAACAAGTTTCTTATCCGGCGGCTGCGCCAACACGGGGCCGCCCGCCGGGGGCGCATCGTCAAAAAGGCTCTCGGTTTCGAACCTTCTCGTCATTCAGGCTTCCCATGTACAAAAAACCCGCGCCCCGGCTGCAGAGTCTGCAGCAAGAGGTGCGGGTTCGGTTTAATCCTCTATGAGAGGATTCTATCCGTTGAAGCCGTTACCAACGGCAGCCCGGGCCATAACCGTAGTGGCGGTAGCCGTGACGCGGGCCGTGCCAGCCCCAGCCGTCGCCGGCTCTCGGTCCCATCCCGTAAACGCTGCCGGGACCGCCCGCGCAACCCGGACCCATCATGCCGCAACCGGGACCGTAGCCCCAATCGCCGCGGTAGTGATGACGCGGACCGTACATGCCGCCGCGGGGACCCATGCCGCGACCGTAGCCCGGACCCATGCCGTAGCCGGGTTCATACTCATCCATGATCGCCTTCTGCTCGGGCGTCAGAGCCTTGTCAAGTTCGGCGCGTGCGGCGGAAATCTGCTTGAGCATGTCGGCGCGAACCTTCATGTGCTCGGCACGCAGATCCATGGCTTCGGTGCGCGTGGCCGGACGCTTGCCGCCGTTGGCTTCGTGCCAGGCGAAGTGCTTGGACGCAATCTGCTGACGGCTTGCGACGTACTTGTTGAAGGCGTCTTTGGCGGGGCCCGAAAGCTTCATGCCCTGAGCCAGTTCCGCGTAGTCGTCTGCCATCTGCTGTGCGCAAGGAGCCGTGTCGGCTGCAAGAGCCGTGCCGGCAAATCCGGCAATAACTGCGAATGCTGCTACTGCAAATGTCGTCTTGGTCGTCATATTCTCACCTCTAGTTGGGAATGAGCGCTTGCTCTGTTTTTTACGGGCTTCGAGCACTCCCGTGTCGAAGTGTTGTGTTTCCTGAGGCGGCATTTCGAGCGTTTTTCCACTCGTTTTTGCGTTCCTCTTCTTAAGGTGAACTTTACGCCGAGGCTTCGCAAAGAAACGTTAAGACAAGGCAAATCCGAGTAAAGGCCATTTGCACAAAAAGACCGATGAGAGCCTGCTCGACAAGCTAAAATATCAGGATTGATCAGAAACGCCGAGCGCATTCCGTTTGCGCTCATTTCTTTTAAGAAACACATATGCAGACACTTTCCTCTCTTACCGCCCTGAGCCCCCTTGACGGCCGCTACGCCCGCCAGTGCGAAGCCCTTCGCGGCATCTTCTCCGAATCGGCTTTCATGAATGCGCGCGTGCGCGTCGAAGTCGAATGGCTGATTGCGCTTTCCGAAGCCGGTTTTGCCGAACTCGCCCCGATCAGCGCTCACGGACAGGCCTTCCTGCGCGGTCTCGCGGACAACTTCACGGAAAGCGACTGCGAAGAAATCAAGACCATTGAAGCGCGCACCAACCACGACGTCAAGGCCGTGGAATACTGGATCAAGGAAAAGGTCGCGCACGACGAAGAACTCGCCAAGGCGAGCGAATTCGTGCACTTTGCCTGCACGAGCGAAGACATCAACAACACGAGCCACGCGCTGATGCTCACCGCAGGCCGCAAGGCGCTCGTCGAGCGTCTCACAGCCATTCGCGACCACATCCGTGAATTCGCGCACCGCTGGGCTGCCGTTCCGATGCTCTCCCGCACTCACGGCCAGACTGCCAGTCCCACCACCGTCGGCAAGGAAATGGCCAACGTTGCCGTTCGTCTGACGCGCATCATCGAAGCCATCGAAGCCGTTAAGTTCTACGCCAAGATGAACGGCGCCGTGGGCAACTTCAATGCGCATCTGATCGCTTATCCCGACTACGACTGGGAAGCCCACAGCAAGCGCGTGATCGAAGAGCGCCTGGGCGTTACGTTCAACACGCACACGATTCAGATCGAACCGCACGACTACATGGCCGAGCTCTTCCATGAAATCGAGCGCGCCAACACGGTTCTGATCGACTTCGACCGCGACGTTTGGGGCTACATCTCGATGGGCTTCTTCAAGCAGAAGTTGAAGGAAGGCGAAGTCGGCAGCTCCACGATGCCGCACAAGGTCAATCCGATCGACTTTGAAAATTCCGAAGGCAATCTGGGCATCGCCAATGCGCTCTTCGGTCACCTCGCGGGCAAACTGCCGATCAGCCGCTGGCAGCGCGACCTCACCGACTCGACCGTGCTGCGCAACCTCGGCGTGGCCTTCGGCTACAGCTTTGTGGCCTACGCCGCTCTCGAACGCGGCCTGGGCAAGCTGGAACTCAACGAGCAGGTTGTGGCCGACGACATCAACCGCGCTTGGGAAGTGCTTGCCGAAGCCGTGCAGACTGTGATGCGCCGTTACGGTGTTCCGAAGCCCTACGAAAAGCTGAAGGCTCTCACCCGCGGCAAGGGGCACATGACGGCCGAAGTGATGCGCGAATTCATCGCCACGCTCGAAATCCCGGCCGAAGCTAAGGAACGCCTGATGGAACTTACGCCGGCCACCTACGTGGGCAAGGCCGAAGAGCTCGCCAAGCGCTGCTAAACCGCCAGCTGAGCTTCGTCTCTAAATCAACCGACGCGTCCTGTTTTCAGGCCGCGTCGGTTTTTTCTCTCGAGAATGGTAATACCTCAAAAAGACAGCAAAATCTCTGCTTTTTAGATCAAACCACCTAGGCGCGCGGCACCTCTCTCAGGTTATATTGCTCGGACTCGACAAAAACACTCTGGGAGAAATTCAATTGAAAAAGCAGATTCTGACCGCAGCCTTGCTTTCGCTTCTGGCCGGAAGCCTCACTGCAGCCGAACTCACCGTTGCCGCAACCCCCGTGCCGCACGGCGACATTCTGCGGCTGGTGGCGCCGGATCTGAAGGCGGCCGGCTTTGACCTCAAGGTTGTGGAATTTTCCGACTTCGTTAGCCCCAACATTGCGCTTGATGCGGGCGAAGTCACGGCCAACTACTACCAGCACAAGCCCTTTTTGGACGATGCGGTCAAAAGCCGCGGCTTAAAGATCGCTTCGGTTGCGCCGATTCACATTCTCCCGATGGCGGCCTACTCCAAGCGCGTGAAGTCCTTAAACGACCTCGAAAAAGGCGCCCGCATTTCGATTCCGAATGACCCAGCAAACGGCGGCCGTGCGCTATTGCTTTTGCAGGCCGCAGGCCTCATCAAATTGAAGGACGGCGCCGGCGCCACCGCCACGCCTTTGGACATCGCCGACAACCCCAAGCGTCTGCGCTTTACCGAAGTGGAGGCCGCCCAGGTGCCGCGCACTCTCGACGACGTTGACGTTGCCATCGTCAACTCCAACTACGCTCTGGGCGTCGGACTCAACCCCATCAAAGACTCGATCTATCTGGAAAACAAAGACAGCCCCTATGCCGTGGTGGTCGCCTGCCGTCTCGGCGATGAAAAGAGTCCCGCCGTGCAGGCGCTCGTAAAAGCACTGACGAGTCCCAAGGTCAAGCAGTACATGCTCGACAACTACAAGGGCGGCGTGGTGCCGGTGTTCTAACCGATCCGCTTGATTTTTTGCCGCATAGCCGCCTAACGTCCCGCACCGGGTCTGGCGGCTTTTTCGTGCGGCAAACCCGGGCTGCGCAAATCGGGCCAGGCTCTGCAAATCGTCAGGCAGGCCTCAGAAGGCTCGGTTAAAATGTCGTGTTTTCCAAGGCCGGCGATTGTCGCAAGACACATTGCCCGAGCCGGATGATCTGCACTGTCTGCGCCGCATGCGCAATGACTCATAAAGACAAAAGCGAAATGAAAGAAATTCGTACCCGCATCGCTCCGTCTCCCACGGGCATGATGCATCTGGGCACCGCCCGCACCGCTATCTACTGCTGGGCCGTGGCCCGTCACTTCGGCGGCAAATTCCTGCTTCGCATTGAAGACACCGACCAGAAGCGCTCCACGGATGAAGCCACCCAAGTCATTCTCGACTCGATGAAGTGGCTCAACCTCGACTACGACGAAGGTCCCATCTACCAGATGGATCGTCTTGAACGCTATCGCGAAGTTGTTGATGAACTCATGGCCAAAGGGCTGGCCTACAAGTGCTATGCCACGCCCGAAGAGCTCGACGCCATGCGCGAGGCGCAGCGCGCCGCCGGCATCAAACCTCGCTACGACGGCCGCTGGCGCCCCGAAAACTGCGTCGGCAAGCCTATTCCGGAAGGCGTCAAGCCCGTGATCCGCTTCCGCAATCCCGACGACGGCGAAGTAACCTGGGACGACGCCGTCTACGGCCGCATCACGATCGCCAATAAGGAATTGGACGATCTGATCATCATGCGCGACGGCATTCCCACCTACAACTTCGCGGTTGTGGTCGACGACTGGGATATGAAGGTGAGTCATGTGATCCGCGGTGCGGACCACATCAACAACACCCCGCGCCAGATCAATCTCTACAACGCGCTCGGCGCCGAAGTGCCGGTGTTTGCGCATCTGCCGCTCATCAACGGTCCCGACGGCCAGAAGCTTTCCAAGCGCCACGGCTCGGTTTCCGTCATGGAATACGAAGCCCGCGGCTTCCTGCCCGAAGCCGTGTTCAACTACCTCGCCCGTCTGGGCTGGGGCCACGGCAACATGGAAAAGTTCACGCGCGACGAACTCGCCGAAGTGTTCGAACTGCGCGGCGTTTCGAAGGCTGCCGCCCGCATCGACTTCAAGAAGTTCGAGTGGCTCAACGCTCAGTACATGAAGGAAGCCGACGACAAGCGTCTGGCAGACCTCGTCAAGCCCCGCATTGAAAAGCGCGGCGGCAAGGTCGAAGGCGGCCCCGATCTCGCAGGCGTCTGCGCGCTCTTGAAGACCCGCGCCTCCACGCTTGAAGCGCTCGCCGATCAGGCCATGTTCTTCTTCAAGCCCGCCGAACTGACGGCGGAAACCGCAAAGGCCGTTCTGACGGAAGAAAACCGCAAGGCGCTCGATGCATTCGTTGAAGGCATCGAAAAGCTCGAAAGCTTCACGGCGCCCGAAATCTACGGTGTCATCAAGAGCGTCATGGAAGCACAGGGCATCAAGATGGGCCCGGTAGCCAATCCTCTGCGCGTTCTGGTTTGCTGCGCCGATAAGGTACCGCAGATCGACAAGACGCTGGAACTCTTCGGCAAGGACGAAGTCTTGAAGCGCATCGCAGCCGGCATTGCGCTTGCCGGCTGATTGCCGTAAGAAAAGCTGCTCAAGAGCAAACGGCCGCTTCTTTCGGGAAGCGGCCGTTTTTTCGAGTCAATCGACAAACCGTCATTTAGCGAGCAACGACCAGAGAACGCCGATTGCCAAAAGCCAGAAAAGAACAGCGCTTACCTTGTTCACCCAGAAAGAGAACTTTTTATTTTGCAGGTAATGTGAAGCGGTTGCCGCGAGAACCCCGTAGCTCAGATGAACCGCAAGCCCTACAGCCGCAAAGATGCTGATCAACTGCGTCATGCGCGTGACGTAGTCGTGCTCGGGCGTGATGAACTGCGGCAGCAGCGAAAGCAGAAAAACGATCAGCATCGGGTTGGTCGTTTGCAGCAGCGCTGCTCCGACGTAGGCCGAGCGAATATTGTGCGACGCCACTTTGTCTTCCACCGTGGGATTGCCGCCCGCAGCAGCGATGTTAAGCGGCTTGGCAATCCAGTTCTTCCAACCGAACCAAACAAGCATCAAAGCACCGATCCCCTGCAGACCATAGAAAAGCATGGGGGTAGCCTGAATGACGGCGCCAAGACCGGTCGCCGACACGATCGACATGATGACGATGCCTGTGCAGTTTCCGAGCGGCGCCGTCCAGGCACCTTTTCTGCCCAGACGAAACGCGGCAGTGACGGTGTAGAGCACACCCGCGCCGGGCGTGATGCAGGCTACGAACGCCACAAAGGCAAAAAACCAAAGATCGCCGCTCATGATTTTGCTTTTCCGGTTGGACACATAGGCTCGTGCCGCCAACTATACGCCGTAGGCTTATTTTTCGGGCGAGTCCGCTATACGGAAAGTGCTTTCAAAATTTCGGGAGCAACACCTTCGAGTCGTTCGATCTTGCTCGTCCATGCCTGCGGACTGTCGATCTCGATAAGCGTCCAGCCGCAAGCAATGGCTTTGCGTCGCACCTCGGCGTGCTCTCTGAGGAGCGATTCCAGTGTCGGCATCTCCTGGTGAACACGTGCCTCGACATTGTCTGCATGCCGACAGATAAGCTCATAGTGCTTCCGCAGATAGGCCTCCGTAAACACGACGGCAAGCAACGCTGCCCGCGACGGCCCCAACTGCCGGACCAAGGCTGCCGTTTCGTCAAACGGCAGATAGACGCCTTCAATCACAAGATGTTGCCCGTTTTCATCGGCCGTAAATGCCATTTCCCGCACAATCGGCCAAAGTTGTTTCTCAATAGCCACGTCGTCTTCGGGCGTCAAGTCGGCAAATCCGGCGGCACCGGATCGAATCAGTCCCATCTTAAGAAGATCCATCGAAAGCACGCCTGCTCCGGTTGCTTTAGCAAGCGAACGAGCGAGTGACGATTTTCCGGCGTGCGTGGCGCCCTGCAGAAAAACGATCATGACTGAAAAGCAAAGAGGTCCGACAAATTAAAGAAAATGATACTTAGGCCGTACAATGGCGGCTTGTTCACTGATATAGCATCCAAACCATATGAAGCTTATTGCCATCACCGACCGTACGTCCGATCTGGTTTACGAACTCACTGTCCTCTGGGAAGCCAGCGTGCGTGCCACGCACAAGTTCCTCAGCAACGACGAAATCCTGATGATCAAACAGTACGTCCCCGAGGCTTTCCGCGGCGTACCCTCGCTTACGGCGGCCGTGGATGATTCGGGCAAGATCCTGGGCTTTATCGGTACAGCCGAAAAACGCATCGAGATGCTCTTTGTTGCTCCCGAGCTGCGCGGGCAGGGCATCGGCAGAAAACTGTTGGAAAATGCGGTTGAAAACCAAAACGTCGACGAAGTTACCGTCAACGAGCAAAATCCTCAGGCTGTCGGGTTTTACGAACACATGGGTTTTGAAACCTACAAGCGCACGCCGCTGGACGAACAAGGCAATCCCTACCCGCTTCTTTATATGCGCCGCAAGTCGACTCAGCAGCCGGCCTGACATCCGGCGGTCTCTGCGACTTGAGCTTTTGTTATGACCGACACTTCTTTTGCCAATGCTCGCCGCGGCTTCTATGCAGCTCTGCCTTTCTGGCTGGGCTTCTTTCCGCTCGGCTTCATTTTGGGTGCTCAGGCTGCCAGCAAAGGCATGAGCGTACCCACGGCTGCCGCCATGTCGTTTTTCAATTACGCGGGCGGCAGTGAATTTGCGGCAGTTGCCCTTTGGACAGCGACGCCTCCGGTGCTGCTCATCGCTTTTACGACATGGCTCATCAACAGCCGCCACATCGTGATGGGCATGGCGCTGTCGCTCTACACCAAGAAGCTTTCGTTCGGCAAAAGTCTCTTCGTCTTCTTTTTGATGTGCGACGAAGTCTGGGCCGTCAGCATGCGTGAGATCACTCGACAAAAAGCATCCGGCACGCCCGAAGAGGATTGTTTCTCCTACGCTTTTCACGTCGGAACAGGCCTGGGCTTTTGGCTTCCCTGGACCTGCTCGACGGCGTTGGGCGCCTTCTTGGGCGGTTCCTTGGGCGACCTCAACCAATGGGGCTTTTCAATGGCTTTTCCCGCCACGTTCATCACGCTCATCGTGCTGATGTGGCCGGGTTTTAAAAACGCTCTGCCGCTTGCCGCAAGCGCTGCTGTTTCGGCTGTTGCGAGCTTCTGGCTCGCTTCACACTGGTGCGTACTGCTCGGAACACTCACAGGGCTAGCACTGGCTGCGCTGCTGCCCGGCAACCAGGACAGCGGCAGCACGTCGATCGAGGACGGTCATCATGCCGGCTGACATCTGGGCCTTTCCCAACGCACAGGAAGCGCTCACCATCTTTGCGATGTTCTGCGCGACGTATTCGACTCGTTTAATCGGCTGGCTCGTGC
>USBS01000052.1 GCA_900552915.1 uncultured Sutterella sp.
AATTGATCATGCTCAACGAAGGGCGCGTGCGCATGTGCGGGACGCCCGAGGAAGTGCTCAAACCCGAGACACTTGCCGAGGTCTACCGCGTCAGCACTCATGTGGGCGTTACCGAACCGGGCTTTATCAACGTCGTTCCGATCGAACCGCTTTAGACAAACTTGAAATTGAAAAACTCCCGGCGCACCTCAATCGTTGATGATTTGGCGAGTCGGGAGTTTCGAATTAATAACGCGGAGGTCTCGGCCCCGGACCTCCGGGCTGCGGACCGGGACCACCGGGCCCGCCGCCGAGACCATCGGGACGAGGACCGGAACCGTTGCCGGGGCCTCCGGGCGGAGGCGGTCCGGGACGACGACGATGGTGCGGACAACCGGACAGAGTCAAAACGGTTAATGCGGCGGCAGCAGCAAGAAGAACTCGTCTCGTTTGCATGAAACCTCCTTATTGCAAAACACAGCAAGAGGAAATTTGGCGTTCGGAGCCTTCTTCGATTCTACGGAGATTCGCCTTGCGGAAAAACGCGCGGCGGCAACAAAAAACGTTGCAAAAATTTGCCGCAGGCCGCATGCCCGCAAGCCGTCAAATCTTTGCGACCTTCGTAAGCTCAACGTCGAAAACAAGCGTCGCGTACGGAGGAATCACACCCGGATAGCCCTGAGCGCCGTAAGCGAGGTTGTACGGAATCGTAAGCTTGCGCTTGCCGCCCACTTTCATGCCTTCGATGCCCTGCTCCCAGCCGGCAATCACCATGCCCTGGCCGAGCGGAAATTCGATCGGCTCTCCGCGCGGAATGCTCGAATCAAACACCGTGCCGTCGGTGAGTTTGCCCGTGTAATGCACGCTGATGCGGGTGCCCGTCTTGGCTTCGGCGCCGTCGCCGACCACGATGTCGGTAATCTGCAGAGGTTCGGTCATTGTTTTTCCTTGTTGTAAAGCAAGACTTTGTCCTGCTTTGTTGAAACACGGCGCACATCATGCCTGATGCGGCGACTCGATCGCAACTTTTTGCGCGCAAACGCCTAAGCAGGACGCCTTATTGCGCGCAGCAAAAAGTGCAGGTAAAGTAAGCGCAGATCGGGGCCGCAGCGCCTTCGATTCCTTCAACAACGATCTGAAGAATCAAACGACATCATGTTGACGACGAAGATTTCCAACCGGTTCTGGTGGTGGCACCTTCCATAAGGCGGGTGCGCTTTGTCACATCACAACATGTGAAGTTTGAAACGAAACCCGCGGACAACCGAGTCGGCGGGTTTTTCATATCCTCCTCAAAAAACTCTCAACCTCGGGTCCGCGGCCAACGAAAGGAAAGGACCTGAAATGAGAACCGTCAAAAACAACAAAACCGCAGCAGCACGCTGCCATTGCAGGCTCCTGCCCTTGACATCCGCTTTCCCGTTTTGATTTGTTTTTGCTTCCTTTGAGAGGAATTTTGAAATGTTGATGAATCCGTTTTTCGGCAAATTCGGCGGCCAATTTGTTCCGGAACTCCTCATTCCCGCACTCGACGAACTCGAACGCGCCTTCCTCGAAACCCGAGACGATCCGAGTTTTCGCGCCGAACTCGACAATCTGCTGACGACCTACGCGGGACGCCCCACTCCGATTACGCTGTGCCGCAACCTCACCAAAGGCACCAAGGCAAGGCTATACCTCAAGCGCGAAGACCTCGTGCACGGCGGCGCACACAAAACCAATCAGGTGTTGGGCCAGGCGCTGCTGGCCAAGCGCATGGGCAAAAAGCGCATCATTGCCGAAACGGGCGCGGGCCAGCACGGCGTTGCCACCGCCATCGTCTGCGCGCTGATGGGCTTTGAGTGCCGCGTCTACATGGGCGCCAAGGACGTCGCCCGCCAAAAGCCAAACGTGCTTCGCATGGAGCTGATGGGCGCAGAGGTCTGCCCTGTCACCGAAGGCTCGGCCACTTTGAAGGAAGCCTGCAACGCAGCGCTGCGCGATTGGGCCGCCAACTTCGAAACCACGCACTACATGCTCGGCACTGCTGCGGGCCCACATCCCTACCCCACGCTCGTGCGCGAATACCAAAAGATCATCGGCGAAGAAGCCAAGCGCCAGCTCTTTGAAGTCGAGCATCGACTGCCCGACGCCGTCGTTGCCTGCGTGGGCGGCGGCTCCAACGCCATCGGCGTCTTTACCGACTTCGTCAAAGAACCGGGCGTGCGATTGATCGGCGTCGAACCCGGCGGCAAGGGCGTCGAGACCGGGGAGCACGGTGCGCCGCTCGGCCACGGTCAAGAAGGCATTTTCTTCGGAGCGCGCTCCTACAACATGCAGACACCCGACGGCCAAATTCTGGAGTCGTATTCGATTTCGGCGGGGCTGGACTTCCCCTCGGTCGGTCCCGAGCATGCTTATTTAAAAAGCATCGGGCGCGCCGAATACGTCAACGCCACCGACAAAGAAGCGCTGCTTGCCTTCCGTGACCTTTGCCTGCACGAAGGCATCATCCCGGCGCTTGAAAGCAGCCACGCACTGGCCTACGCATTGCGCATGATCCGCGAGAACCCGGAAAAAGAACAGGTGATCTTGTGCAACCTTTCCGGGCGCGGCGACAAGGACGTCAATCAGGTGCTCGATCGGTTCGAACGCAACGGCCTTTTCACCGACGGCCGCATGAACCGCGAGGCCTACCGCACCGCCGAAACGCTTTGAAGAACCGAACTCATCACAGGATTGAAAGCCATGACCGATCGTTTTGCCACGCTTTTTGCCGAACTCAAGAAAGCCGGAGACGGCGCACTAGTTCCCTTCGTCAATCTGTGCGACCCGACCCCTGAAAAAAGTCTTGAAATTTTGGAAACGCTCACAAAGGCGGGCGCCGACGCCTTCGAACTCGGCATTCCTTTTTCGGATCCGAGCGCCGACGGCCCGGTGATCTGCATCAGTTCCAAACGGGCGCTTGCCGGCGGCTCGAACACGCGCAAATGCATGGACGTTGCAAGGCAGTTTCGCCGGCGTCATCCCGATGTGCCGTTGAGCCTCATGATCTACATCAATCTTGCCTACGCACCGGGACTCGACAACTTCTTTGAAGAATGCCGTGAAGCCGGCATCGACGCCGTGCTTATTCCCGACATTCCGAGCACGATGCGCGCCGCCGAATCCGAATGGGACAGCGCCGCAAGAAATCATGACGTACAGCTCATCAGCCTTGTGCCGCCCAACGCCGCCGACGAAAAGATCCGCGAGATTTCAGGCCACAGCGAAGGCTACATCTACCTGATGTCGCGCAACGGCGTCACCGGTACCGAAAGGGCCGCCTGCATGCCCCCGAGCCACATCGTGAACGTCATGCGCGAGGCGGGGGCTCCGCCCGCTCTTCTTGGCTTCGGCATCAGCAAGCCCGAGCACGTGGCCGATGCCATGCGTCACGGCGTTGCCGGTGTGGTCGTCGGATCGGCCTACGTGCGCATCATCAACGAAAACCTCAATGACGACGAGGCGCTTCACCGCAAGCTTTCCGAGTTCACGCAAAGCATGAAGGCCGCAGCGAAAGGGACGCTTCTTGCCGACTAAAGCAACAAACAGCCATTGGAAAGAAGACAAATCATGATCAAGCAAGCCATCGTAAAGCTCGTCAACAAGAAGGATCTGACCTACGACGAAGCCTATGACGTCATGAACCAGATCATGTCCGGTTCAACAACGGCAACCCAAAACGCCGCCTTTCTCGCAGCTATGTCCACCAAAAGCGCCCGAGCCGAAACAATCGACGAGATCTCCGGGTGCGCAGCGGCCATGCGCGCGCATGCACTGCAGGTGCAAACGCCTTGGGACGTCTTTGAAATTGTCGGCACAGGCGGCGACAACGCGCAAAGCTTCAATATTTCCTCCACCTCGGCTCTGGTTGCGGCCGCAGGCGGCATGAAGGTTGCCAAGCACGGCAACCGCGCCGCTTCGTCCAAATGCGGCTCGGCCGACTGTCTGGAAGCGCTCGGCATCAATATCGATCAGGACCCGCAGATGTGCGTGAAGCTTCTTGAAGAAGTCGGCATGTGCTTTTTCTTTGCGCAGAAGTATCACGCTTCGATGAAATACGTGGGCGCCATCCGCAAAGAACTCGGCTTTCGCACGGTCTTCAATATTCTCGGTCCGTTGACCAATCCAGCAAGTCCCAAGATTCAGCTTTTGGGCGTTTACGGGGACTATCTGGTCGAGCCTCTGGCGAAGGTGCTGATGAGTCTCGGCGTCAAGCGCGGCATGGTCGTCTACGGCATGGACAAGCTCGACGAAATTTCACTGAGCGCCCCCACGCTTGTCTGCGAATTCAAGGACGGTTGGTACAGAACCTGCACGATCGCGCCGGAAGATTTCGGCATGCAGCGCTGCACCAAAGAAGATCTGCAGGGCGGCATGCCCGAGGAAAACGCGGCCATTTCGCGCGGCATCCTATCCGGTGAACTGAAGGGACCGAAGCGCGACGCAGTTTTGCTTAACGCGGGCGCTTCGCTCTATTTGGGCGGCAAGGCCGGCACGATGGCCGACGGCGTGAAGCTTGCTTCGCAGCTGATCGACTCGGGAGCAGCAATGAAAACGCTCGAACGTCTGGCGGCTCTTTCCAACGCCTGACACCGACCACAACAACCTCCCGAAGGCTGCGCGAAGCAACTTCAAAGACCGTAAAGTCGTGCATACTTAGCCGAAGCGACTCTTTCGCCGCTTCGGCTTTTTTCGGACGATTTTCAGCATGCACAACTCGACACTTTCCGCCGACGAACTGCGCCGCCGCATCGACTGCGCGCTCGGCCGCACGCCCTGCGATCTGGTTCTTCGCAACGCCTGCGTCTTCAATGTCTTCACGAAGTCCTTCACGGAACACGCCGATATCGCGATTGACTCGGGCGTCATCGTCGACGTCGGAACAAACAGTGCAGCAAAAGGCTGCAAAGAAGTCGATCTCAACAACGCACCGTTGGTGCCGGGCTTTATCGACGCGCATGTGCACATCGAGTCCTCAATGCTGCGGCCGCGGGAATTTGCCCGCCTCATTTTGTCCAAAGGCACCACCGCGATCGTGGCCGATCCGCACGAAATCGCCAACGTGTGCGGCCTTGAAGGCATCCGCTTCATGATTGAGGATGCACGAGATGCCGCAGTCGACATCCGCTTCATGCTTCCGTCGTGCGTGCCCGCCACACCGTTTGAAACATCGGGCGCGACGCTGACCGCCGATGAACTGCAGATACTCATCAACGAGCCCGCTGTGCTGGGTCTGGCCGAAGTCATGAACGTCCCGGCGGTGCTTGCGGGCGAAGACGACATGCTCGCGAAAATTCTCCTTGCCGCTCGAGCGGGCAAAGCCGTCGACGGCCATGCGCCGATGTTGAGCGGGGCTGCGCTCTCGGCTTATGCCGCTGCAGGTGTCTCGAGCGATCACGAATGCAGTACGGCAACGGAAGCGCTCGATCGCATTTCCCGCGGCATGACGGTCTTCATGCGCGAAGGTTCTGCCGGGCAAAACGTTAAAGCTTTGGCGCCCGTCGTCACGCACGAGAACTGCTCGATGTTCTGCCTTTGCACGGACGATGCCTCGCCCGACGACGTGATCTGCAAAGGTCATATCAACAACGTGCTGCGACGCGCCGTCGAATGCGGCGTCGGACTTGAAGATGCCCTGTGCATGGCCACCATCAATCCCGCACGACACTTCGGGCTTGCGGGCAAGGGGGCCGTTGCTCCCGGCTACGAGGCCGATCTTGTCGTTCTTGAAAACCTCCGAACCTTTGATGTGAAAGCCGTTTACAGAGCAGGGCTCTGCAGCCAAGAAATCGAATCCAAGCCGGCAGAGCCGCTGCCCGCTTCCGTCACCGGCCGCGTCCGCATCAAACCGCTTGCAGACGATGCATTTGCAATCTCCTGTCCCGAAGGCCAAGCCCGCGTAATCGGCCTCAGGCCGGGCGATCTGATCACCGAATCGCTGGTGCTGCCCGTTGTTATCGACAACGACGGATTCGTGGATGTTGCCGCTTGCCCCGATCTCGTTAAGGTTGCCGTTGTCGAACGGCACCACGCCACCGGCAACGTGGGACTTGCGCTTGTCAAAGGACTCACGGCAGCGGGCAGAAAATTAAACGGCGCCATTGCTACTACCATCTCGCACGACTCGCACAACATCATTGTTGCAGGCGACAACGACGCCGACATGCTCGCAGCTGTCGGGACGATCGAAGCCGTCGGCGGAGGAATCGTGCTCGTGCGCGCGGGTCGCGTCGTGCAATCCTTGAAACTAGAAATTGCGGGCCTTATGACGGCAGCCGACTGGCAAAGTACCGCTCAGCGGAAGATCGAACTCGTTGAAACCGCTCATCGCGACTTCGGCGTAGCCGCGGACGTGCATCCGATCATGGCAGTGAGTTTACTTGCGCTTGCCGTGATCCCGGCCTTGCGGGTCACCGACAAAGGACTTTTCGATGCCGTGGCGTTCAAGCATGTGCCGATCGGAACCGAAGACTAACATGTAATTAAACAATCACAAATCAAACGCGTCGGCGAAACCTTCTCGTACGTGCTGCGCAAACAGCGCATGGGTACAATTCGCCTTTCAGGCAATAGCTTGTCCGTACAGAACCTGTGGGGTTTTAGATGTTGAATTCCGAATTGCAACTTTTGCCGCTCGGCCGCTCCGGTTTTCCCGCTTTGAGAGCCAGCAACTCGGTCTATGTCGACAAAACTGCATTCATTTATCAGTTAGCTCGCGAGGATGGCAAATTTTTTCTCGCCCGCCCTCGCCGCTTCGGAAAGTCACTTCTGGTTTCCACTCTTGAGTCGCTTTTCAAATTCGGTCTGCGCGACTTTGACGGGCTGGCGATCTCCAAGCTTTGGACCGACACGACCTATTCCGTAGCACATCTTGATTTCTCGCTCATCTCGACATTCAAAAGTGCGGAAGATTTTTCGAAGAAATTTCAAGAGTCGATTGCCGACAGTTTTGCCGAACTAGGCTTTGCTCCGACCGACCGCACCAATGTTTTATCCGAACTTTCCGGTTGGCTCAAGAAACTTCCGTCTCGGTCTCTTGTCATTTTGATCGACGAGTACGATGCCCCTCTGACGGCATGTCTGGACACGCCGAAGCTCTTCGAAGCCGTTCTGATGAGCATGCGCGAGTTTTACCTGACAATTAAAAGCTGCGATGATTGCCTGCGTTTTCTCTTCATGACGGGCATCACGAAATTCAGCAGCACGAGCATTTTTTCCGAACTCAACAATGTCACGGATCTCACGCTGAACTCCGATTACGGTTCACTGCTCGGCTACACCAAAGAAGAAATTCAGCACTATTTTGCCGCTCATATTGCACAGGCAGCCGAGAAGCTGCATCTCTCCAAAGCCGAAATTCTTCGACAGTTGGAAATCAATTACGACGGTTTTTGCTTTGACCGGCAAGCTGCTTCGCACGTCTTTTGTCCATGGTCCGTACTGAGTTTTCTAGCCGCTCCGACTCAAGGCTTCAACAACTACTGGTATGCCAGCGGCGGCAAGCCGAGCGTATTGATGAAGTATCTCGTCAACCATTCACTCGCCGACCCTGCAAGCTACGCTCAAAACCAAGAGGTTTCCTTGAGCGATCTTTCCAACGCGAGCGATCTCGACACCATCGACATCCGGGTTCTGTTGACGCAAGCCGGGTACCTTACCATCAAGGCGGTAGCCTCCGACGGCTGGATCCAACTTGGTTATCCCAACAAAGAAGTGTCCGTCTCAATGGCCCAGCTATACTCCCGCGAGCTTTTCCACGGAAAACGCATCAAAAAGCCGGATGCACCGACGCTCGAACAGGTCCTTGCAGAAGGTGCACTCTCTGATGTCGTCGACTACTTCAACTGGATCTTCAACTCCATCGACTACCAAAACTATCCGGTAACAAGCGAATCGCATTGTCGTGCCCTGTTGCTTGTGCTTTTGATCGGCGCAGGACTACCCGCCATTTCCGAAAAGCATTCAGCCTTGGGCAGAAGCGATTTGGAAGTTGATGCCGGACACCGCCGCTGGGTTTTTGAGATCAAATACGCAAAGGTAGAAAGCGAGGCGCCGAAGCTTCTGAAGACCGCCGTCGAACAGATGCAGACCAAGCGTTACGGCGACGCACCTCACGGCAAAGATCTCATCCGAGTCGCTTTGGTATTCGGTGCCGAGGATCGTCGTTTCATCGCCTGGCAACAACTGTCGGCGTAGCGCTGTTCTTCCGCTCGCAAAACAACACCAAGAACCGGCAACCTCTAAAACAGCTCGCCCTGCCGCTCGTCGCTTTCCTCCACGGGCGAGCTCACCGTAAGCCCCAACAGTCTGACGCCTCTGGGCGGAATGTCGATGCCGGCCAAAAGCACCGCAGCCGCCTCCGCTATTGCGGCTTTGTCGGTCAATGGCTTATCGGCCGTAAGACTTCTAGTGACAGTCTTGAAGTTGAAGAAACGCACCTTGAGCGTAAGCGTCGTGCCGACAAAATGACTCCGTGCAAGGCGTTTGACCAAATCATCGGCAAGCGCATTGAGCTCTTCGGCGACAAAGGCTCTATCAGGAATGTCGACTTCGTAGGTCATTTCACACCCGACGCTCTTTCTGACGCGCTCGGGCTGCACGGGGCGCTCGTCAATTCCACGGGCAAATTTATAGTAGGTCACACCCGCTTGCCCGAACTGAGCCACAAGTTCGGACAAGGGCACACGCATCAGATCCGCCCCCGTACGAACGCCCATCTTGAGAAATTTCTCCTCGGTAACGGGCCCGACGCCCCAGAAGGCCTTGATCGGAAGCTGTTCGATAAAGTGCTGTGCGCGCGAGGGGTGGATCGTGCATAAACCGTCTGGCTTGCGCCAGTCGGAAGCCACCTTGGCGAGAAACTTGTTGTAGGAGACGCCGGCACTCGCGATGAGCTGCAGTTCGTTTCGGATATCGGCTTTGATGCGTTTGGCAACATCCACGCCCAACACGATCCCCTGCTTGTTGTCGGTGACGTCAAGATAAGCCTCATCGATCGAAATCGGCTCGACCAGATCGGTGTAGCGATGAAAGATCTCCCGCACCTGCATGCCAACTTCCTTGTAGTAGGACATGCGGCCTTCGATGAAAATAAGGTTCGGACAAAGCATCTTGGCGCGCGAACTCGGCATTGCGCTGTGCACGCCGTAGCGTCTGGCTTCGTAGCTTGCCGTGGCCACCACACCACGGGAGTCGGCGTGTCCCACCGCAACGGGCTTTCCGCGCAGCTCCGGTCGATCGCGTTGTTCGACCGACGCATAAAACGCATCCATGTCGATGTGGATGATCTTGCGGCTGAAGTCGTTTTCAAAAGTGGGTTCCGAGCTTGTCATGACGCAAGGATACAGCCGAATGCTTTCGGCGTGAATTGCAGAAAGTTGCAAATAGGTTCCGCACAAAACGTCCTGCGGCCGCTACAATCCGTGCCTTTGTCGGTCTCATTGAAGACCCGAAGCACACGGCCGCC
This sequence comes from uncultured Sutterella sp., assembly GCA_900552915.1. Taxonomy (GTDB): domain Bacteria; phylum Pseudomonadota; class Gammaproteobacteria; order Burkholderiales; family Burkholderiaceae_F; genus Duodenibacillus. The sequence goes on from USBS01000052.1 coordinate 9,470, forward strand.
TCCGAAGCCTTGAGTCCCAACGGCCGTGAACAGCTGTAAATTCCGCGGTTCTTGGTGCATAAAACGAATGCACCGAAGGCTTGAGCCGCACGCCGATCATTTTCCGTTCAAGACGCCGATTCGATTGACGACGCCTTGTCCGAACCAAGAATAAGTACAAACGTGACCAATCCTTTTTCCGAACTCGGGCTGCCTGCGGCCGTCGTCAATGCTGTCGCCGCCATGGGTTATGCCTCTCCCACTCCCGTGCAGCAGCAGGCCATCCCGGCTCTTTTGGCCGGACGCGACGTTCTGGCCGCCGCACAAACAGGCACCGGCAAGACCGCTGCTTTTGCGCTTCCGATCATCGCTCGGATGCTGGCCGCTCCGAAAAAGCGCGAACCGAAAAAAGTACGTGCGCTCGTGCTCGCACCCACACGCGAGCTTGCCGCCCAAATCGACGAAAACATCCGCGCTTACTGTGCCGAGACCGCACTCAACACCGTTCTCATCTTCGGCGGCGTCAACATTCGTCCGCAAACCGAGGCGCTCGCCAGGGGCTGCGACTTCCTCGTGGCGACGCCCGGGCGTTTACTTGATCACGCCGGACAATTGAACGTGGATCTCTCCGAAGTGCAGTTTCTAGTGCTCGACGAAGCCGACCGCATGCTCGACATGGGGTTCATCCACGACATCAAGCGCGTCTTGAAGCTCATCCCCGTCAAGCGTCAGACATTGATGTTTTCCGCAACGTTCTCGACCCAAATCCGTGCGCTTGCAGACTCCTACCTCACCGATCCCGTTTCCGTTGAAATCGCAAAAAATAAGGAAAGCTCCCTGATTGCCCAGGAAGCTTGGTCGATCGGCAAAAAACGCAAGCGCGAATTGCTGCGCGATCTGATCGTCGACAACAACTGGGAACAAGTGCTTGTGTTTACGCGCATGAAGCACACGGCAAACCGTCTGGCTTCCCAATTGGAAAAGGACGGCATTGTTGCCGCCGCCATTCACGGCAACAAGAGCCAGTCGGCCCGCACCAAAGCTCTGGCCGGCTTCAAGGACAAAACCATTCGCGTGCTCGTGGCAACCGACATCGCCGCGCGAGGACTTGACATCGAAGGGTTGCCGCATGTCGTCAACTACGAGCTTCCGAACGTTGCCGAAGACTATGTGCACCGCATCGGCCGCACGGGCCGAGCGGGTGTCCCCGGGCACGCCGTAAGTCTTGTGAGCGACGACGAGCGCGAACTGCTCTCGGCTATCGAAAAACTTCTCAAAAAGAAAATCGAACTCAGAAAAGCCGAAGGCTACGAGGGCGAGCCTCCCGCCGACATCGTCGCCGACAACAAAAAGCGCGACGAGGAACGCAAGCGCGAACTCGAAAAGATGCGTGAAGCCCGTCGTCGTCAGCGCAAAGCTTCGAGTACACAAACCGCCGTTGCCACGGAAGTGCACGAAGCCGTCAAGCGTGAAGCCGAGGCCGCGGGCATTTCGGACAATCCCGACGAACGCTTTGAAAAGAAGATTCGCCGCAAATCCGTTCGCCGGAGTCCCGAGACAACTTCCGCTGTGCAGAGCAAAGCTGTGAAGCAGACCGAGCGTCGCGCCAAGCCCGTCCAAAGCGAACGAGGCGCCAAAGCCGATCGTCGTGCCCCGAAGAACACCGTCGGCAAGTCCGGCAAGAACACTTCCCGTCGTCCGTCGCGTGCGGCGTGGGAACCGGCCGATCCGTTTGCGCCGGAAAACCAGGCGCTCTTTTTGCCGCAGTCGATGCCGGGAAACTTCCGCTCGACGCGCCGCAAGCCGCAGGACGGCAACCGTCGAGCAAACGATGAAAAGCGCGCGGGCCAAAGCCGCCGCAGCAACGACTCCAACATCAAGTCGACCGTGGTGCGTGCTCCTCGCGGGACATACAGCGACTCACGCTTTGAATCGGTGAGCTCAAACCTTCCGCCGGGCATGATTTTGAGGATGCGTCGACGCTAAACTTAGAGCCATGACCACATTGCTCAAGACTTCCAAACTGCGCCTTGCCGCCGCGGCCGTCTTTGCCGCGGCGCTCGTTGCGGGTTGCGCCGTCGACAAAGGCATCGAAGGGCAAACCATCGAAAGTCCCGCTCGGCCGCAGTCCCAAAATATCTCCGCATTGATGGAAGCTTCCGACCGACAGCAGCTCACCTGCACCTCCATGCAGCCGCTGTCGGCCGAACACGCCCTAAACGACATTGTCTTTGCCTGCCCCGAGCTTGGCGTACAGGCTACGCTGCTTGAAATGCGCGATGCCGGTTGGCGTCTTATCAGCGTCGACATCGGAAGCGAAACCACACACGACGGCGTCGTCGAGATGCCGCTTTCCATTCGCATCATCAAGCTTTTCTGAGGCTGTTGATCGGAACCGGCTCGCACATACTCATCCTTGAAAGCGGATCCGTAGCTTGACCGCTCAAAGTCCCAGACAGCCTATCGGCACGACCATAATTCCGTCGTCACGACTATAAGCAAAATCCCCCGATGCCGTCAGCACCATGCGGAAAGACGGGCTCGGCATTCGAAATGAATCAATCTTCTCGGTCAGAGCCGTAAGCGTTTCTACACCGTCCAGAATACCTTTTTCGCTTCCCAGCTTGATTTCAATCAACCCATAAGTTCCATTCCTGCGATGTATGACCGCATCACATTCCAGCCCGCTTTTGTCGCGATAGTGGTAAAGGTTACCATCCAGCGCTTCCGCATATACCCGAAGATCACGCACACACAATGTCTCAAATAGGAAACCGAAGGTTTCCGGCGCCAGTAATAAATCCGTTTGTCAAAAACTGTTAAATCTACCATCCGCGCAGTTCCCAACATTTTGTCGCTCTGCCTCCTGACGGATTGCTCCGGCAGGGCAGTCCGGCGCTCA
>USBS01000053.1 GCA_900552915.1 uncultured Sutterella sp.
ATCTATGTTTTCAGAAAAATCAATACCCCCCCCCCTGACAAAGTTTTCCCAAGAAAATCAAGGCTTTGCCAGGGGCTGAAAATTTATTTTCAGATGTTTATGAAAAATCGCAGGAGTTTAGGATGGATGGCCGGCGGCTTTTTGTGTTTCGAAGTGCTGAGGACGTTATTCCACGGGCACGTGGTTGGGTATCGGGTCGACGCCTTCACCGAACAGATAGCTTTCGCACTGGCTCATCAGGTGCTTTCTGACGTTGGGATCGGCGCAATTGAGACCGTATTCGTTGATCATCATTGTCTGCAGCTTGACCCATTCGTCCCAGGCTTCCTTGCTGATGTTGGCCCAGATGCGCTTGCCGAGCTCGCCCGGCACGGGAGGATAGGCAAGGCCCGGAAGGTCTTTGTTGAGTTTGGCGCAATGCACGGTGCGTGCCATAGTTTTTGCTCCTCTTTGTCTACAGTGTTTTTATAAAAATCTTCGAACGGCGGTGCCAGTTGTACATCCGCTGCTTTTCAACCGGAAGGTTTTCGACACTCGCTTCCTCAAACCCGCGTTTGATGAACCAGTGCGCTGTGCGGGTCGTGAGCACGAAAATGCGCTTTAAACCGATTGCCCGAGCTCTCTGCTCGATGCGGCGCAGCAATCTGTCTCCGTCTCCGGCTCCTTGATAATCCGGATGTACGGCCACGGCGGCCATTTCTCCGACCTCCGCTTCGGGGTAAGGATACAGCGCGGCGGACCCGTATATGAAGCCGTCGTGCTCGAGAACGGTGAAGTGATTGATTTCTCGCTCGATTTTTTCGCGGGGACGCTTCACGAGAATGCCTTCGGCTTCAAAGGGCTCGAGAAGCTTAACGATGGCGCCGACATCGTCGATCGTGGCTTCGCGAATCGATTCCATGTCTTCGTTGGCGATCATGGTGCCGACGCCGTCGTGGGTGAAGAGTTCGGTCAGCAGTCCGCCGTCCAGGGCGTACGGAATAATGTGTACGCGCTCGACGCCTCCTTTGAGCGCTCTCAGGGCAAAGCCGAGGTTGTAGACGTCTTCGTCGTCGACCTTTTTCTGCTGCACGAGTTCGGCCGCCTGCTGAGCGGTCAGATCCTGCTGCCGTTCATTGTCGATGCGCACGCCGTCGACGCCGACCGACAAGATCAGCTTATCGGCATGAACGGCGACGGCAATCGCGGTGGCAACGTCTTCCGTCGTGAGATTAAAGGCTTCGCCCGTGGGAGAAAATCCCGTCGGGCTCACCAACACGATGTTGCCGCGCGAGAGCAAATCCCGAATACTCTCGGAATCGACCTTGCGTACGACGCCCGTGTGCAGATAGTCCACGCCGTCGATCACGCCCATGGGGCGTGCCGTGACGAAATTGCCCGAGACAACCTTGATGCGCGAATTCTGCATCGGTGTATTGGGGAGCCCTTGCGAGAACGCCGCTTCGATGTCAAAGCGCGTTTCACCGCAGGCTTCCTTGACGCATTCGAGCTCCTGTGGGCCTGTGATGCGCACGCCCTTGTAAAAACGTCCCTCGAGCTGCCGCAGCTGCATGAGTTCTTCGACCTGCGGGCGAGACCCGTGCACAAGCACGATGCGCACGCCCATGCTAGCGATGAGGCTCACGTCCATTACGAGGTGGTTCAATAACGTTTTGTCGGCAACCACGTCGCCCGCAAAGCTGATGACGAACGTTCGTCCGCGGTGCAGATGCACATAGGGTGCGGCGCTTCTGAGCCAGGATACCCACTTCAAGCGTTCGTCCGGGCTCGGTTCGCTTGCAAGGATCGTTTCGTATGTTTCAGACATGACAGTTATCCGGTTTGCCGGCAAAAGCGAGCGGAAGGCTCGCTGCAAAAGGTGCGCTAATTCTACGGATTTCGCGTGCTTTCGACGGTGTTTGCTCTGCGGAAAAAAGACGCCTGCGAGCAGACGGCTTTGCCAAAGGAATTTTTGCGATTTCGGTAGACTTCGTAGCCGTCAAGATACAGCAGGGCAGGCTTTTCAAGCTTGCCGATCCGATTTTTTTTCCATGAGTCAGAACGACAATCCTTTCGGTGCTCTCAAAAGCCTCGTTGAAAAAGGCCAAATTCAAACGAAAGCATATGTTCCGGCCGCCAACGGCAAGAAGCCGTCGGCAGCGGCGCTACGCTATGCGGACGCTTCCGTCAAAAAAGCCTTTGAAGAAAGCCTGAAGGCTGAACAAAGCAAAAAAAACGAAGAACCCAAGCCGACACCGCGAACAAAGCTGCAGATAAAGCCCGAAACCCCGCAAAAGGCACAGCCTGAACACCGAACAGCTCCCGCACCGCGCAAGGTCTTGCGCTCGGACGAGAATACGGCAGTTTCGCGCAGATCCCCTAAGGCGCAAAAGCAACCGACAGAGGCCGGCAAGTCTGCTTTCGAGCGCTTGCCGCAAAAGTCCGTACGAGCCGCACCGTCTCGTACGGTTCGAACTCGTTCCGTTCGTGCAGCTACGCCCAAGGAAGCGGCCGACCCGAATGCCGGCCGTCGGGAACTCATGCCCGTGGCGCAGCAGCATCGCTTCGCCTTTGTGCCGCCCAATCCGATTACGCGCCCGGTGACGCTCGTTCAAGGGCTGCCGGTGAGCGAGCATGCCGAAGAATTGATCGAAGCCGTGCGCAACAACCCCGTGATTGTCGTGTGCGGCGAAACCGGGTCGGGCAAGACGACGCAGCTTCCCAAGATCTGTCTCCTTGCGGGCCGCGGCGTCAAGGGTCTCATCGGCCACACGCAGCCTCGCCGCATCGCCGCAAGTTCGATTGCCAAGCGCATTGCCGCCGAACTTGAAAGTGAAGTGGGTGAAATCGTGGGCTACAAAGTGCGCTTTACCGACAAGACGATGCCGGGCGCAGCGATCAAGCTCATGACCGACGGCATTCTGCTGGCCGAAACGCAGACCGATCCGCTTTTGAAGCGCTACGACACGATCATCATCGACGAAGCGCACGAACGCTCGATTAACATCGACTTTCTGCTCGGCTATCTTAAGCGCGTTTTGCAAAAGCGCAAAGACCTCAAGGTGATCATCACGTCGGCTACAATTGATGCCGAACGTTTTGCCAAGCATTTTGAAATCGACGGCAAGCCCGCGCCGGTGTTTACGATTTCCGGGCGTACCTATCCCGTGCAGATTCGCTGGCGTCCTGTCGACGACACGGACGAAACCGACGACAAGACGCTGATGGACGCGGTGGCCGACGCCTGCGACGAACTGCAGATCGCAGGACGCGGCGACATTTTGGTGTTTCTGCCCGGCGAGCGGGAAATACGGGAAGCCGCCGAGGTGCTGCGCGCCCGCAACCGCCCCGGCATGGTTGAGATTCTTCCCTTGTATGCGCGGCTTTCGGCGCAGGAGCAGGGGCGCGTCTTCAAAAGCGGCGGCCTGCGGCGCATCGTGTTGGCCACCAATGTGGCCGAAACGTCCATCACGGTGCCGGGCATTCGATATGTGGTCGATACGGGGCTTGCACGCGTCAAGCGCTACAGCTACCGCAACAAAGTCGAGCAGCTTTTGATCGAACCCGTGAGCAAGGCTTCGGCCAATCAGCGAGCGGGCCGCTGCGGGCGCGTTGCCGACGGCATCTGCATTCGCCTTTACGACGAAAACGACTGGGCAAGAAGGCCCGACTATACCGATCCGGAAATCGTGCGCTCCAATTTGGCGGCCGTGATTCTTCGCATGAAGGCGTTGAAGCTCGGCGACGTGCGTGAGTTCGATTTCGTGCAGCCGCCTCCGCCCAAGGCCATTGCCGACGGGTATGCGATTTTGTCGGAGCTGCACGCAATCGAGAAAAACGGCGAACTGACCGATGTAGGACGGACGCTTGCGCGCCTTCCTGTCGATCCGAAGCTCTCACGCATGCTGCTGGAGGCATCAAAGCGTGGAGCGCTCAAGGAAGCGTTGGTGATTGTGTCGGGGCTTGCCGTGCAGGATCCCCGCGAGCGGCCGCTGCCCGCTCAGCAGCAGGCCGATCAGGCTCACAAGCGCTTTGCCGACGAGTCGAGCGACTTTTTGAGCTACCTCAACATCTGGAATTGGTTTGAGGAGGAACGCGCCAACAAGACAAGCAACCGAGAGCTTACCGAGAAACTGCATCGCAGCTTCATTTCGCCGCGCCGCATGCGCGAGTGGCGGGATGTGTGGCGACAGTTGAAGGAATTGACCGAGGAAATCGGCTGGAAAATGACAGAGGCGCCTGCCGATTATGAAAGCCTGCATGCGTCGCTTCTGACAGGGCTCCTCGGCAATTTGGGCATGCGCGACCTCTCGGCCGATCTGCGTGCGGCGCCTTACTTGGGCGCTCGCGGCATTCGGTTCTGGGTTTGGCCTGGTTCGGCCCTTGCAAAAAAGGCGGGCAAATGGATCATGGCTGCCGAGCTTGTGGAAACGAGCCGCCTCTTTGCCCGCTGTGTGGCCGACATCGAGCCCGAATGGGTTGAGCGTGCCGCTGCGCATCTCATCAAAAAGAGCTGGAGTGAACCGCATTGGGAAAAAACGCGGGCCGAAGTGGTGGCGCTTGAGCGCGGAACACTCTATGGGCTACCCGTTTACACCGATCGACGCGTGCAGTTTGCGCCGCACGATCCGGCCGTAGCCCGCGATATTTTTATTCGTCAGGCGTTGGTCGAAGGCCAGTACGACACGCGGGCGCCTTTTTTTGCGCACAATCGGCGTCTCGTGCGCGAAATCGAAGAAATCGAAAATAAGACACGGCGTCCCGATGTGCTCGTCGACGACGAAACGATCTACGCTTTCTACGACAAGATTCTCGACGCGTCGGTCGTCGGCGGTTCTACATTTGAGAAATGGCGCCGCATTGCGGAAAAAGAAAATCCGAAAGTGCTTTTCATGTCCCGCGACGACCTGATGCGCCACGATGCAAGCGGCGTCACCGCCGAGTGGTACCCCAAAATTTATCGGGCCGCAGGGATCGAAATGGCGCTTACCTACCATTTCGAGCCGGGGTCTCCGAGAGACGGCGTGACGCTCGCCGTGCCGATTTTTGCGCTCAACCAAATCGATGCGGTGCGCTGTGAGTGGCTTGTGCCCGGCATGCTCAAGGAAAAGGTGCGCGCGCTCATTAAGTCGCTGCCGCAGCGAATTCGCCGGCATTGCGTGCCGATCGACAAGTACGCCGAGGGCTTTTTCGAGCGTACGGGCGGAGTGCAGGTGATGACGAAGACGCTCGTGGATGCGCTCATTGCCGACACTCGCGAGCAGACCGGAACGGCCTGTGAACGCACCGACTTCAAGCTCGAGATGCTGCAGCCGCACCTATTCATGAACTTCAAAGTGCTCGACGAGCACGGCCGGCAGATCGGCATGGGACGCAATCTTGCCGAACTGCGAGCCGAATTCGGCGCTCAGGCGCAGGAAACGTTCAGGAGCGTGGCGCAGGCCGATGCTTCGGTGTCCTCCGATTTGGCCGACAACATCACAAACTGGAACTTCGGAGAACTGCAGGAGCTCATGGAGATCCGACGCGGCGGACTGACACTGATCGGGCACCCGGCGCTCGTCGATAAGGGTTCGTCTTGTGCTCTGGAGGTTTTCGACGACCTCGAAGAGGCCAAGCGGGCGCATCGGGCCGGCCTAAGAAGACTTTTCGTGCTGCAGCTGCGCGAGCAGGTTCGCTATCTCGAGCGCAATCTCGGGGGGCTGCAGCGCGTTCAGATGCAATGCTCGGTCATTGCCCCGATCGCCAAGAGTTTCGAGAGCTTTGAGGCGCTGCGCGACGAATTGACGGCTGCGGCAGTGGAAACCGCCGCCATGCAGGGCGAGTGGCCGATCAACGAGATGCAGTTTCAGCAGAAAAAAGACGAGGCGCGCTCGCGCCTGACCTTGATCGGCGGCGAATATTTGCGCCTGATAGAAACAGTCGCTGGCGAACTTTCGGGGCTCAACAAACGTCTGCAGTCGGCCCGGGCTTTTCCCGAGGCGGTCAAGGATATCGAAGCTCAACTGCGAGCGCTTTTTGTGCCGCATTTCCTGCTCACCGTTCCGTTTGAGCGTCTGAAGCACTATCCGCGCTATGTCAAGGCAATCAACGTGCGCTTGGAGCGGCTCAGAAACGATCCGCAGCGCGATGCCGGCCACATGGCCGAAATCGGAAAGCTGTCCGCGGCCTTCCATCGTGAACTGGCCGCTCGCAAGGGCAGCGTCGACGAACGGCTCGAAGCGTTTCGCTGGATGCTCGAAGAACTGCGCGTTTCGCTTTTTGCGCAGGAATTGCGTACCCCGATGCCTGTTAGCGTCAAGCGCTTGACCAAACAGTGGGAGGCCATGCGCCGTCTCTGAATTTCCGTTAGCACACGGAGTCCTTCGAGCGCGGTATCCTTTGCTTAAGAGAAGCGGTTATGCGGCATGCAAGCTCTGCTCTCGTGCCGGCTCGGCTTTGAGAACATGATTAAGGAGAGAAACGAATGAAGACCATCGGTTTGGTTGCCGGTCATCACTGTGCAATGGCGCTTGAAATCAAGGCGGCGATCCTGGCCGCAGATTCGTCCGTGACGGTGCTTGTCGACGAAGGTGAATTCGCGGAAGCTCCGCAAGGCGCAAGCGAAGCAGCGCAGGAGGCTGTGCGCAAGATCAACAATTTCGATGCCGTAGCCCGTCTGCAGGCGGCGGGAGCCGATGTGATCGGCTTTGCCTGCGGCTGTCCTCATCGGTTTTTTAAGGAACTGCAGACCGAATTTACGGTGCGTCTGATCGATCCCTGCGATGACGCGGGGGAACGCCTGACGGCCGAAGCTTATGCCGCACGGATTCTGGCAAGCGACACGAAGCGTCAGCCCAAGCCCTTTAAGGTGGGCATGATCGGCGGCTTGGGGCCCGCCGCCACGGTCGACCTTTACGACAAGATCGTCAAGGCAACGCCCGCGAAAAACGATCAGGAGCACTTCAAGCTCGTGGTTGAACAGAATCCGCAGATTCCGGACCGTACGAAGTGCCTGCTCGAAGGAGGCGACAATCCGACGCTTGCCATGTACAACTGCGCCAAGCGGCTTGAGGCCGACGGCTGCGACTGTATCATCGTGCCCTGCAATACGGCGCACGCCTTTGTTGCGCTCATCGAGCCTTGCATCGGCATCCCCTTCATCAACATGCAGCAGGTGACGATGGAGGAGATTAAGGAGAAGTTCGGCGACAAGGCGGTGATCGGTCTGATGGCAACGACCGGTACGGTTCGTTCGGGCCTTTACGGCGATAAGGCTCAAGCCATGGGGCTCAAGATGGTAACGCCCGACGACGAGCATCAAAAGCGCGTGATGGCCGCCATTTACGGCCCGCAGGGCGCCAAGGCCGGTTTTACGACGGGTGTCTGCCACGACGATCTCTGCAGCGCTGCCGAATATCTCGTAAAGACTTACGACTGCAACGTGCTCATCCTGGGCTGCACGGAGCTGCCGCTCATTCTCAATGAAGGCTACGCCACGATTGCCGGCAAGGAAGTCTTCATCATCGACCCGACTTCGGCTCTGGCCCGTCGCGTCGTGAAGGTGGCGCTAGATGCCGCCAAAGAGCGCGGCGTGCTCTGAGAAGTAAAAAAAGAGAGTTTCCGGCTCACGGAAACTCTCGTTCTGGACTGAAAACGGACGAAGCGCTTTGCGGCGACTCGTCCGTTTGTCTTTTTAGCGGCGCCTGTCCGGAGAGAGCCAGCCCAGAGAGGCCGAGACGGCGTTGACGGCGCTCAGCAGATGGCCGACCCAGTCGGGTTTGTGACGCATTTCGATGCTCGAAGCGATTGTGACGGTGGCGGCTACGCGGCCGGTTTTGTCGCGGATGGGAGCTCCGATGCAGCGAATGCCCGTTTCGAGCTCTTCCTTGTCGTCGGCCCAGCCGAGCTCCTTGACGCGGTTGATTTCCGTGATGAGCTTTTCGGGCGTGCTGATCGAGTGCGGCGTGCGCGGAGCCAGGCCCGTGCGGCTGATGTATGCGCTCACTTCTTCCGGCGTCATGTCGCTTAAAAAGAGCTTGCCGCCGCTTGTGCAGTGCAAAGGCGCCATGGCGCCGATTCGACGGGCAAGACGCACGCCAGTGCCCGGGGCGTACACGTGCTCGATGTACATGATTGAATCGTTGCGGCGGATGGCGAGATTGATCGTCTGACCGGTGCGCTCAAAGAGCAGCTGCATGATGCCGATCGCTTTTTCTCGGATATCGAGACGGTCGCGCACAAGGCTGCCGTACTCCAGAAATGTCAGCCCCAGACGCCAGCGGCCGTTGCTCATGCGGTCTACAAAACCGTCCAAAGCGAGATTCCACAGCAGACGGTGTACGGTCGACATGTGAATTTCGGTGACTTGCGAAATTTCATGCAGGCTCATCGGAGACGCGCTCTCGGCGAGCGTGCGCAGAATATGACGGGTGCGCTCGAGTACCTGCACCTGCTTGATCTTGTCTTTGTCCTTGCCGGTGATCTGAAGAAATTCGGCGTTTTCCGTTTTGACGGGCATGGCGTGTTACTCCTGTTTCGACTCGGTGCAAGGCGTTGCAATGGCTTGCGCAACAATTTCGGCGATGTCGCGTACGGGCTTGGGTGTTTCGTTGCGTCCGCAGGTCTGCGCCTGAGCGCTCGTGAGCATCGTGAGGCAGTGCGGGCAGCTGACGGCGATTTCGTCGGTTCCGGTAGCGTTGAGCTGCTCCAAGCGCATGATGTTGATTCGAGAAGGTTTGTCCATGAAGATCTGCGCGCCGCCCGCACCGCAGCACAAGGCGTTGCAGCCGCGCTTTTCGGGTTCGACGAGCGGCACGCCGATTGCATTGAGAATCGTACGCGGATCGCGGCCGATGCCGTTGTGACGGGCCAGATAGCAGGCGTCGTGGAAGGTGACGCTGCCTGCTTGAGCCAGTTTGGGCGTAATGCGTTTTTCTTCAAGAAGCCGTGCGATGAACTGCACGTGGCTGACAACGGTAAAGCGGCCGCCTTCAAACTGTGGATACTCGTTTTTGAGCGTATTGAAGCAGTGCGGACAAGCGGCGACGATTTCCTTGAAGCTGTATTTCGAGAGCGACTCGATGTTTTCGGCCGCGGCCGTTTGGAAGAGATACTCTTCGCCCGCTCGCCGGCCAAATTCGCCGTGACAGCGCTCTTCGGCCATAACCGCAAACTTGACGCCTGCGGCACGGAAGATTTCCACCATGGCGCGGGCGATCTTCTGAGCGCGCTTATCGTAGCTTGCCGAGCAGCCCACCCAGTAGAGCACGTCGTAGTCGACGCCGGGCTTGGCGACTTCAACGTCAAGTCCCTTGGCCCAGTTGAGGCGGCTGCCCGGATCCATGCCCCAGGGGTTGCCGACGCCCGAGGTGTTTTCGAGCGCCTGCGCCAGACCGTCGGGAAAGTCACCTTCTTCGAGCGCAAGATGTCGACGCATCTGCACGATGATATCGGGTGTGGGGATCTGAGCGGGGCAAACTTTGACGCAGGCGCCGCACGTCGTGCAGCTCCAAAGCGCATCTTTGCCGACGATGCCGTCGATGAGTGGCTTGTCGGCGTTGTTGCCCGCCATTCGGGCCTTAAGCGAGAGGATGAGTGCCTTGGGGTCGAGCGGAGCGCCCGAAGCGGCGGCTGGGCACACCGAGGTACAGCGTCCGCACTCGGTGCAGCCGTCGAAGCGAATGCGGTCGATTCGACCGAATTGCTCGAATTCGGAAACACCGAAACGCTCCTGCTCTTCGATGTCTTCGATTTTGGCGAGCGCGCCACGGGGTTCGGGTTTGCGGCCGTAGATTGATGTGGGGGTCTTGAAGAGATGTGCGTAATAGGTGAGCGGAACGGCAGCAACAAAGCCCAGAGCCGCGAGTCCGTGAATGACCCAGGTAAAGGTGTGATAGATCTTGAGCTGAGCCGGATCGATGCCGACAAAAAGCTGCGCAATCGTGTTGCCCACGAAGCTAACCGAAGCCCACTGCGGCTGCTGAACCGCCAGGCGCAGCGCTTCGAGAATAAAGCCCGTCAGAATAATGAAGAAGAGGCTTCCGAGAACCATGGCAAAGCGCCAGTTTGCCTCCACCTTCGGGTCGTGAGCGATAAAGCGCCGCCAGAAGCTGAAGCAAAGCGCGGCCAAGGCGATGAGACCGGCCAAATCGAGAACGAATTTGTAGACAAGATAGACGTTGCCCGTCAGGATGCGCTTGCCGAAGACGAGCCAGGCAATGTCCCAATCGATTGTGGCAATGGCGGTGCCGAAAAACAGAAAAACAAACCCCCAGAAAAGCAGGAAGTGGTTTTTGCCGCTTGCTGTATCGCGGATGCGCTTTTGCCAGAACACTTCCAGGAGTGCAGCGGCAAGGCGGCCTTTGGGGTTGTCGAGCGGTTCGGGCTTTGTTTGTCCGCGGCGCAAACGCACGGCGCGCACGATGCCGACGATGCACAGTGCCACAGCCGCCAGGCCGATGATGTAGATGCCGATTTCCGCCCAGAGCGGAACATTCCAGAAAGCAGGACGTATCGGTGTGAGGTCTTGCATGGTGTTTCAGGTTTGATTTGGGGAAGCGACGGCCGAGGCGCACTCGAAATTCCATCTGGTGCGAAAACCCGCGCCTAGTTGAGTGCGAAACGATAGCGCAAAAAAAGCAGCCTGTCTTCTTCCGAAAACATGATTCCGGCAGGGCTTTTGAGAAGAATTTGATTTTGATTAAATGCTGTTTTTGCTTTCGGCGTGATTTCACGCGATGAAATTCGAATGCAAAAAAGCCGCCTCCGGAAAGGAGACGGCCTTGGTAGGCGTTGTCAAGAAGCGCTTTAAGCCTGCTGCTGTTTACGCCAGCGGGCAATGGCTTCGACGCATTCGGTGACGAGCTCCGGTCCCTTGTAGACGAAACCGGAATAAAGCTGCACGAGGCTTGCGCCCGCCTGCATCTTCACGACAGCGTCTTCTCCCGACATGACGCCGCCCGAAGCGATGACGGGCAGGCGGCCCTTCAGGTGCTCGGTGATCATCTTGAGGCATTCGGTGGAGCGAGCCATCAGCGGACGGCCCGAGAGTCCGCCCGTTTCATTCCAGTGCGGCAGACCCTGCACGGAAGAGTGATCGATCGTGGTGTTGGTGGCGATCACGGCGTCCATGTCGTACTCGACGATGATGTCGACAGCGCGCAGAATGGCGTCGTTTTCAAGGTCGGGGGCAAGCTTGACGGCGATGGGCTTGTAGGGTGCTCCCTCGGTTTCGATGATGCGGTTGCGTTCGTCGCGCAAAGTGCCGAGCAGTTCGCGCAGCGGTGCTTCGGCCTGCAGCGAGCGAAGGTTCTTGGTGTTGGGGCTTGAAATGTTCACCGCGATATAGTCGGCGCGGTCGTAGGACTTAGCAAGGCAGATGCGGAAGTCGTTGACGGCGTTTTCAATGGGCGTTACGGCATTTTTGCCGATGTTGATGCCCAGTACGCCGCCGCGCAGATGGAAGGCGTCGGCGCTCTTCAGATTGCGCAGAACCTGTTCGCAGCCGACATTGTTGAAGCCCATGCGGTTGACGATGCCTTCGGCGGGAATCACGCGGAAGCAGCGAGGCTTGGGGTTGCCGGGCTGTGCCACAGGCGTGATCGTGCCGATTTCGACGTGACCGAACCCCAGCGCGCCGAACGCGCTCACGCGCTCGCCGTCTTTGTCCATGCCTGCGGCAAGGCCGATCGTGTTGGGAAAGCGGATGCCCATCACTTCAACGGGATCTTCAGGCGGCGTGTGGGTGAGCAATTTATGCAGGCCGAGCGTCGTGATCCAGTCAAGATTGGCCATGATGACATGGTGAGCCGTTTCGGGCTGCATCTGAAAAAGAATGCTTTTGGCGAGTTTGTAGAGCATGATTGCCTGTCTGAAAGTTTGCCTTTGTAGTGGGAGACGGCGATGCGCGATTTTGTCGGACGCAAAAACGCACGGCGCCGCTGTTATGGGCGAAACAGCCGCCGCTATGTGATGCGTAAGTTTACCTTGAGCCGGGAAGGCGATCAATGCTGCATATATAGATAGAGCGCAGACTGGCTTCGGTTGAAACCGATCGGGAAGCGTGGGTGCAATCAAGGAGGGAAAAACGCAAAATGAGTTAACCAGTTGATATTGAAGAGAATTTGCGCTTTGTCCAGTGCCGAGTCAGAAAATTTCTCGATTGAGCACTTGACATGAAGAAAAAAGATCTTTAATATCCACATTCTCGCTAAACGATAGCGAGTTGAAATACGGATCGCGGGGTGGAGCAGCTCGGTAGCTCGTCGGGCTCATAACCCGAAGGTCGGAGGT
>USBS01000054.1 GCA_900552915.1 uncultured Sutterella sp.
CGGAACGGCAGCGCACTCAAGCAGTCTTTTTCGCTTGTCATGAGTGTTCTGGAGTGCCGTTTGATGCTCGAATGGACCATTGCGCAGGCTCGCTACGGCAGATTGCCCAAGTATTGGGTTCCCTACCGCTTTGCCTTTGAGGAAGTCAAACCGGATCTCGAAGGCCTTGTCGGGCGAACCGAGTTTCTCGTTCCTTCGCGTCAAGCCGAATCGCGCTTTCTGTCAAACGTGGGAATTAAATTCTGTATTCCTGTATACACCAAGATCTCAGGACTTTTTGCGGGCATCCTCAAGAACGAGTTCGGAGCCGAAGTTGGTTTTACTAAAAACTTGCCCGCCTATTTCGTTACGCAGAACCGGGCCGGCTGGAAAGCGTTCTACAGCAACGTTTTAACCGACGATGTGGACTGCGCCGGAAGCGGCACAGGCAAAGCCGCTGAACAGTTCGACACCGTGCTCGCAGCAATTAATCAGCACTTGATCGGCATGCTGGTCGGCGAGCGAAAGCTCGAAAACGGCATCCTGATCGATCCGAACGATTTAGGTTCACGGCGTTACGTCGCTATCCGTCTGGTGCGCATGACCAAGGAAGAACAAACTCAGTTTTATGAAGGACTTCTCGCCGAATTCAACAAAAGACTCAAAAAAGTCTTCGCTTCGCCACAGAAATTTCTTAATCCGAAATCGAACGCTTTCGAGCAGGAGCTCGACATCAAGGTATACGCCGTGTTGAAAGCCGCGTTCGAGCAGTTTTTCGGACAAGCCGACGGCGCTCTTGCGCTCTAGACAGACCGCACGCTGCCGACGTTATTTCTCGCAGGCCGCAACCAACTCACAGTAAAACGCGTAGCGTTCGGCATCGATGCGACCGTCGGCCACCGCCGCCTTCACCGAGCAGCCGGGTTCCGTCGTGTGCGTGCAGTTGTAGAAACGGCAGCCGTCGACGCAGCGTGCAATATCGGGCATGGCACGAAGCACGTCCATCTTGGTGAGGTGCGCAAGACCGAATTCCTGAAACCCGGGACTGTCGATGAGAGCACTTTCTTTACCCTCAAAGACCGTTGTGTAGTAGGTCGTATTGGTGGTGGTTTGCTTGCCCAGGTCGAGGGCTTCGGAAAATTCCTGCGTTCTTGCCTGAGCCTGCGGACACAACACGTTGAGAATCGTGCTCTTGCCCATGCCCGACTGTCCCATTAGAAGCACACGCTCGTCCGCGAAGGTCTTTTCCAAAATAGCGCGCGTTGCATCGGCGCCGGCAAGCGCCGATAAGGCCAGCGTGCGTACGCCGAGATTCTGCAGCGACTCTAGAAAGGCCTGCGCTTCGTCGGCTTTTTCGGCAAGATCGGTTTTGTTTCGGATCACCAGCACGGGAATGCCGGCAGCCTCGGCCGCCACAATTGCCTTCCAGATGAACTTCGGATTGAAGGTCGGACGCGAGGCAAACACACACGCAATCAAAGTGAGATTGCTTGCAAGCTCCTTGATGCGCCACTCGTCGCTGCGGTAAAACAAATTGACGCGAGGTTCGACCGATTCGATTGCCACCACGCCGCCCGAAGGCTGAGAACACTTCACGATGTCGCCCACGACCACATCGGACTTTTTGCCGCGGCGGTGCGCTTCGAACACTTCGCCCGAGTCGGTCGTGACGTAGTGATGCCGTCCGTGCGTGCGGGTGACGCGGCCGGTAATCAGCGGCCCGGTCGGCTGCGCGATTTGGTTTTGCTTGCGTTGTCGCGCCATCGCTTAGGCCTGCTGCATTGAAAAGTCGCGGTGACGCAAAGCGCTTGCCTCGCGCAGAATTTCGCTCTTGCGGCGCAGATGCGCTTCGAGTTTTTCGTCGCGCAGCTTGCGTCGGCGTTCCATAGCCATGTTAAAGCGCGTGGCCTGCGTGCGCAGCTCGTCGCTTACCGCCGAGGCCTGATTGAGGCGATCGCGCTGCTCAACCAACAACGCCGCACGAATGCGGTGCGTGACATGCGGACGACGATGATTGGCAAGCGAGTAAAGAATGTTCGGAATAAGCGAATTGCGATAGTCGCGGTGAAGCTTCGCAATGGCGCGCACCAAAGGCTTGGCGCCGACAGCGGCAACCGCATAAGCATCCTCGTCGTAGTCGAGCATGCGGGTGAAGGCGTGCACAAGAAACACCGCCGGATACAGAACCACCGGCACAACCGTAAGGCAAATGCAGAAAAGCAGCCCCATATTGATGGCGCCGTTGGGAATCGCCAACGACGGCTCAATATTTAAGGACGCGTAGAACCATGTTTTTTCCGCAAGAAAGGCCAGTCCCCACCAGAACACGGTCGAAAGTCCGATGAAGAAAATCAGTCGAGCGGCATTGTGACAGCGATTGACGCGTCCGATCGCGCAAGCGGCGATTGCAAGAATTTCGGAGTTCGAGAGGCGTGCCAGTGCATGATTGAAAATCACCAGGCGCGCTTTGCCGCGGCGGCGCACGAGAATCGCATTGCCGTGGCGCCAGCTCTTGGGGCGCGACATCGTGCAGATCTCGGCATTTTCGAATTCAAGGCGCTTCAAAAGTTCGGCCAACTGAGTCTTGAGCACTCCATCCTGCATGGGCTTGGCCTGAGCCGAAAATCCGATGACGCGGGGCGCCAAAGCAATGCGCCAAATGTACCAGGCAGCCGTAGCCGCCAACGCAAACGACCACCAATGGTAGGAAGCGCTTTCGCAGACCAAAAGCAAGGCCACGAGAACCGGAGCAAACGAACACCAGCCCAGAATCAATTCCTTGAGTGCTTTGAGAAGCCATTTGCCGGCAGGCATTTTTTCAAAACCGTAGCGCTCGTTGATGCGGAATTCCTTCCACCAGCAGAGCGGAAAATCGATGAGCGCAAGCACAAAGCTCACGAAAAGCGCAATCGCAATGTGCGCTGCAAGCCCTTGGCCACACAAAGCCGTAATGCCCGCAAGCAGCACCGTAAAGCCGCCGCCGAACGTAAGCAGCAGGGCAATCCCGGCCCCGGTAAGCGCCGCCACCAGATCGCTTTGAATGATTTCGCCCGTATAGTCGATCGCTTTTCGATGTTCGGCAAGCGTGACTCGTGGACGGAAGGCGGCAGGAACGACGTCAGCACCGGCTTCCTCGCTTTTGACCTCGGAAATGGTGAGCGCCGTGTGCACGCACACGTAAAACGCAATCAAAAGGACGAACAAAATGCTCAGAACGGACGCAATGTCGGTCATGAAACGGCGAAGAAAAAACGATGCAGACAGTACAACTTGTTAATATTAAAGGCGCCGCGCAAGATTTGCGCTTTTTTTACAGAAAAATTCAATGTCCGAAGCAATCGAAAAAGATCCGCGCTACAGCGAAACTAATCTCATCTGGCTCGATATGGAGATGACGGGCCTGCAGCCGGAAGTCAACCGAGTCATCGAAATAGCCTCCGTAGTAACCGACGCCGAACTCAACGTTCTTGCCGAAGGCCCCGTAATCGCCATTCATCAGTCCGAAGCCGTGATGAAGTCGATGGACAGCTGGAACACCGCTACGCACGGCCGCAGCGGTCTCACCAAGCGCGTTCTGGAAAGCACGATTTCGGAAGAAGAAGCGACCGACATCTGCCTTGCGCACTGGTCGCGCTTTGTTCCGGCAGGCAAGTCGCCGATGTGCGGCAATACCATCGGACAGGATCGCCGCTTCATGGCCCGCTGGATGCCGAGGCTCGAAGACTTCTTCCACTACCGCAGCATCGATGTGAGTTCCGTAAAGGAACTGGTTCGACGCTGGGCCCCCGGCATTCTGAGTCAATATCAGAAGTCCTCCAAGCACGAAGCCCTAAGCGACATCTACGATTCGATCGCCGAAATGAAGTTTTATCGGGAAAAAGTTTTCAAAATCTGATTTTCTTGTAAAATGCCGACTCCGTTTGCGGTTTATTGTCGCAGACAAGGGCCCATAGCTCAGTTGGTTAGAGCAGAGGACTCATAATCCTTTGGTCGAAGGTTCAAGCCCTTCTGGGCCTACCAGTTTCTGCCGAATCGGCATTTGGAAAACCTCGCGGCGTTTCGCGTCTGCGAGGTTTTTCTTTATTCTGCAGATTTTTTCTATTCCAAGTCCTTGCGCATAATGCAGTCGGTCTGCGCATCGTCGCCCATCACAAAGACATGCGTGCCGACTTGCCGAAAGCCGGTGCGTTCGTAAAAGCGAAGCGCCTTTTCGTTCTTTTCCCAAACACCGAGCCAAACGTACTTTTTCCCGCGCTCTGCTGCCGTATCAATGGCTCGACTCATGAGAGCACGCCCAAGTCCTTCTCCCTGGAATTTCTTGTCCACGTAGATCCGTTCGATTTCCAAAGATTCATCATCGTGCACATCCGTCTGCGCGCAAGCTTCGTTGAGCTTCATGTAGCCGGCAAGCTCGCTGTTGCAATAGAGAAAAACAAAGGACGAATGCGGATTGAGAAGTTCTTCGCGCAGCTTCTCGAGCGCAAAAGCATGATCGAGATAAGCCTGCATGTTCTCCGGCGTATTCGCCTCGGCAAATGTTTCGAAATAGAGCCGACGCGAGAAGTTCTGCAGAACATACAGGTCGTCAATTGTGCATCGGCGAAATCTGACGTTTCTTTCCATTTGCCATCGATTTCACAACAGCCGGCTTGCCGCCGCCTATCGAGCCAAGGGCTTGATTTCTGCGAGATTGAAGAGCAGCTGCACGGCCGTCTGCGGCGCATAGAGTCGACTGCTCGAACGATTCATCACATCAACCGTCAGTTCGGTGCCGAGCGCCGCAATGCGATAGCGGATCACGTTGCCGAGCAGCTGATGCGAAACCACGATGCCCTCAACGGGCTGAGAACATGTCTGCGGGTACTTGCCCCCTTCTTCTCGCACATAGACCGATTCCGGGCGCACGGCGTAGAGCGTTGCATCCTTCACATCAACGATGCGGGAAGCCTGTTCGCGGGTAAGCAGGTTGTAGGAACCGATGAATCGAGCCGCAAATTCGTCCGCAGGCGACAGATAAACCTCTTCGGGCGTGCCGATCTGCACGAACTTTCCCTTGTTCATCAGGAAAATGCGATCACTCATCGTCATCGCCTCTTCCTGATCGTGCGTCACGAAGATCGTGGTGAGATGCATCTCGCGCTGAATCGATCGGATTTCGTCGCGCAGGTTGCGGCGAATGCGGGCGTCCAAGGCCGAAAGCGGTTCGTCCAAAAGCAAAATGCGCGGTTTCATAACCAACGCACGGGCCAGTGCCACGCGCTGACGCTGACCGCCCGAAAGCTGACTCGGGTACTTCTTCTCATTGCCGGTGAGTTCCACCGTACGAATGGCCTGCGCCGCGCGGTGCAGGATTTCAGTTTTCGGCAATCCCTGCATCTTGAGACCGAAGGCGATGTTTTCGGCTACGGTCATGTTGGGGAAGAGCGCATAACTTTGAAACACCATGCCGATGCCGCGCTTTTGCGGCTTTGTGTGCGTGATGTCTTCCCCGTTGACATAGATGTTGCCGGCGTCGGGTCTTTCGAGTCCGGCCAGACAACGCAGCAGCGTCGATTTGCCGCAGCCCGAGGGACCGAGCAGCGTAATAAATTCGCCGTCGTCAATCTCAAAAGAAAGGTCCTCGAAGACAACCGAGGCGCCGAAGCGCTTGGCAAGTCCCTTTACCTCGACATAATGCTTGGATTGATCCATCTGAAATTTCTCTCGTCGCAAAAATCGGTTCCGAACACACGTCCTACGCCTGGGCGCTCTTGCGCTCGCGCTTGGGCCGCGACAGATACATGGCTGCCCACGTCAGAATCAGCGTAAGGAAGAAGTAGGTGGCAACGATGGCGGCATTGAGGTGTCCGCTCGTCATGCGCTTGGTGTAGAGGTAGATCTGCAGCGTCTCATAACGCGTGCCGACCAAAATGTTGGCAAAGACGAATTCGCCCATCAAGAAGGAAAAACTCAAAAAGAGCGAAGCGAGCAGCGCTCGATTGAGATTGGGCAGAATGCAGCGCATGAAGGCCGAAAACGTGCTTGCCCCCAGCAAGTGCGCCGCATCAATGAGATCCTTGAGGTTGATCCCTTCGAGCCCGTTGGCCAACGCCCGATACATGAAGGGAACAGTGATCGTAAAGTAGGTGCCCACGAGAATCCAAGGCGTGCCCACAATAACGAAAGGTTCGCCCGCGTAGATTTGCAACAGGCCCACGGAACTTACGACCGGCGGCACCGCAAACGGAAGGATGATGAGGATTTCCATCACATCCTTGAGCTTGGGGAAATAGTAGAAAACGGCAAAAACCGCCGGCAGCACCAGAAGCGTCGAAAACACGAGCGTAGCCAGGCAGATGAAGAAGCTGCGTCCCATGGCGGCCATGAAGCGCGGATCGGTCAGAAGCTGCACGAACCATTTGGTTGTGAGCCCGTCGGGCAGAATCGTCGCACCCCAGCTCGACGAAAAGGCATAAATCACGGTGGCCACAATCGGCAGCAGCAAGATGAGGGCCGTCAAGCCGATCACAAACTTGTGATAAAGCTGCCAGCCGCCGGTTCGGTTTTGAAGCTCAAATCGCGGCATGGTAGGACCTCCGAATTAGGAAGCGGTAAAGCGCCGTCACAAAGCCCAGAATCAGGATGAGCAGCACGGAAAGCGCTGCAGCCAGGTTGGGTTGGAAGAAAATGTCGCCCACCACGAGCTGTCCGATGCGAATCGTGATGAGGTTGTAGTTGCCGACGGTAAGCGCATAGGCACTTGCGTAGGCACCCATGGCGTTGGCAAAGAGAATCGTGAAGGTGCCTGAAAGAGCGGGCAGCATCACGGGGATCGCCACGCGCGCCCAGTACTGCAGGCGGCTGGCGCCCATCGTAAAGGCCGCCTCTTCCCATTCTGGCTTAAGAGCTCCGAAGGCAGGAAACAGAAGAAGCGTTCCGAGCGGAATCTGAAAGTACGTGTAGATGAGAAACAGCCCCTCGATGCCGTACACGTTGAAGTTGTCGATGAGTCCCCACTTCTTGAGCAACAGTGTGATTGCGCCGTTGAAGCCCAAAATGATGATGAACGCAAAGGCAAGCGGCACGCCCGAGAAGTTGCTCGTCATGTTGGTAAAGCTCACCATGGCGTCGCGCAGACCCCCGGGAACCTTCTGCAAGCTGGCCGCCGCAAAGGAGGCAATCAAAAGCCCCACAAAAGCACTGCCGAAACTGAGCCACAGCGAGTTGGTAAAAGCCTGAGCGTAGAAGGCGTCGCCGATTAGTTCGGCATAGTTGCCGATGCCCCACTCGACGTCGTCCTCGACCCAAAACGAATTGATGAGCACCCAGATCATCGGAACGATCTGGAAGGCGAAAAAAACGACGGCAAAAGGAACGAGCAGGAGAGAATG
Organism: uncultured Sutterella sp.; assembly: GCA_900552915.1. Lineage (GTDB taxonomy): Bacteria > Pseudomonadota > Gammaproteobacteria > Burkholderiales > Burkholderiaceae_F > Duodenibacillus. Next base: position 7,350 of record USBS01000054.1, read on the forward strand.
CCCGAAGCCGGACCACCGATCCGAAGAAGTTCTCATAAGAGCACTGCGCACAAAAACAAAAGTACGGCGTGCCGAATCCGATCGCAGGACGCCGTTTCGGGAGATTGTACCCGACCGAGGCGCAACCTCTAAAAAAGCTTGCTGCAGAAGGACAAAAGCGGCCCGGGCAATCCCGAAGCCGCTCCTGACGCGATTTAGATCTGCGGCACTCTGCCGCCGATCATCATTTCATGTGAATCGACACCTTGCTCTGCCAGTTGCGCGACAAGCGCGACGTGGTCTTCGTCCAGGCTGCGAAGTCCTTCACGGGACGAGCCTTGGCGTACTGTTCGCTCGGAAGCATCTTGGACGCGATATCTTCGGGCAGCTTGATGTGATCGATGCGGATCGGTCGGGCATAGCCGCCGGCCAAGTTGATCTGACCTTCGTCCGAGAGAATGAATTCGCGCGTGAACTTGGCTGCATTCGGATGCTTGGAGTACTTGTTGAGGATCGTCGTGTAGCCGCTCATCACGCTGCCTTCGGAAGGAATCACAACCTCAAAGCGGCTGCGGTCGATCTGATCGCGGTAGTTCAAAGCATTGAAGTCCCAGAGCATGCCGACTTCGACTTCGCCCTTTTCCAGATTGGCGACCACCGGGTCAACCATGGAAAGACGCCCCTGCTTGGCGATCTTCGCGAAGAAATCGTAGGCGGGATTGAGGTTCCTTTCGTCGCCGCCGAAGGCAATGGCGGCGGCGAGCACCGCATAGTTGGCCTGTGCGGCCGAACCCACAGCACCGACGGAAACGCGATAGGAGCCCTTGAGCAGATCGCTCCAGGTGCGCGGAATATCCTTTACCAACTCCTTATTGATGATGAAGGCGACCGTGCCGGTGTAGGCCAAGCACCAGTGGCCGTCGGCATCCTTGGCCCAGCCGGGAACCTGATCCCAGGTCGAGGGCTTGTAGGGCATCGTGATGCCGCGCTTTTTGGCGATTTCGCCGAATTCGAAGCCCACGTCGCCGATGTCGGAAGTGGCGTTCTCGCCTTCGGCCATGAACTTGGAAATCTGTTCGGCCGAAGCCATGTCGGTGTCCTGCGTCTTGATCTTGTACTTGGTCTGCAGATCACTCCAGGTCTTAACCCAGTTGGCCCAGGTGTTGGGCATGCCCACCGAATACACGGCCCCTTCCTGCTGAGCGGCTTTGAGAAGCGCATCCACTTCGGGCGAGGCGGCCTGCGTCGTCGTTACGGTCAGAACGGAAGCGGCTGCAACGGCCGCAGCAAGGATCGTCTTCATGATGAAAAAACTCCTTAGTTTTCGATTGCTTATTCGTCGCTCATTTCGCGCGCAAAGCGCCGCAAACGACCGATCAGGTAGCCTGCGGTGTGCGCCGTTGCCTGAATGGCCTGCATGGCGGCGTCAATATTGACGACAGGCATACGGCCGGCAATGTACTCGCGAATTTCATCGCGAAGCACATCCTCTGCGGGACGCTGCTGCATCTGCGCAAGCGTCTCGAGCGCAATGCGAGCCTGCGGAGGCAATGCCCTCATGGCAATTTCCATCTCTTCCGGGGACAGATTCTTGGGATCGATGTTCGGCACGATGTTCGGATTCGCGAGCGGCAAATCGTACGGGTTAAGTTAAGACAGCAAAGAGTATAGCCAATCGGGCCTGAAACTCCCGATTGGCGCCGCAAACGGAGCAATTCGACAGATAGGCCAAACATTGGTCTTGATACCTAAAATTTGATTTTTCTAAGATAAATCACCTAATACAAATTGATAAAAGCGAGGTAATTTTGTGCAAAATCAATAAACAACAAACATAGATACTTGTCAACACCATTTGCAGGCCATTTCTGTAAACTCTGCACTCACCGATCGGATTGTCATCAAGTGTTCCGTGGTTGCCTAATTCAAGTTTGACAAGTTTGGAGAACGAGAGACATGTTTCGTCAAAAGGGTGCGCATCTGAGAGTTGAATTTCATCTGGACCGATCAAGCCCCATTTCGCTTGACCGGCAGATCGCCCAGAGCGTACGCGAAGCCGTGCAAAAGGGGCTTCTGCAGCCGGGCGACCGAATTGTCCCGATTCGGCTGCTCGCCAAGCACCTCGGCGTGGCGCGTGCCACAGTCGACTCAGCCTTTGCCATTTTGATTTCCGAGGGTTATCTCGAGACGTCCCGCGGACGCGGCAGCTTTATTTCCACGAAGCTTCCCCTGCAGTCCAACTTTGAAAATCTGCAGGCCACGATCAAAACCGAAACCGCCAAACCCAAGCCGCTCGGACGACACGCCGCCTTCTGCGCGCAAGCACTCGAAGACCTTTCGGTGCAGAGCACCGCTCCGCTTGCAATCGCAAGCACTTCGCGCGAAGCCAGTCCCGGCAAAGAATTCACCGATCTACTCATCAAAAACGCTCAGCAGCACAGTCTGCGGCTCGCCTATTCCGATCCTCAGGGGTTGCCTGAACTTCGCGAAGCGATCTGCGGGATTGCACAGCGTCAGCGCGCCGTGCGCGCCTCGCCCGAACAGGTGATCGTCACGACCGGTAGTCAACTCGGACTGTTGATGAGCCTCAAGATCCTCTTTTCACCGGGCGACAAAGTTTGGATCGAGGATCCTCAGTATCCGCTGCTGCGCGCGGCGGCCACCACGCAGGATATCGACCCCGTGTACGTACCCGTAGACGCCGAAGGCTTCAGCCTGCAGACAGCGCTTGAAATGGAGCCCGAAGCTAAGGGGGTCTTTCTCACTCCATCTCACCAGTGTCCCTTGGGCATGATGATGAGCATTCAAAGGCGTCGCGAGGTGCTGCAGTGGGCCAGCCGCTCGGGCGGCTGGATCATCGAGGACGACTACGACAGCGAACTGCGATACGGCGGCAACCTTGCCTACCCGAGTCTGCAGGGAATGGACGCCGAAAACAACGTCGTCTACGTGGGTACGTTCAGCAAGTCCCTTTTCCCGGGGCTTCGCTTGGGCTACATGGTCGTGCCTCCCGAGCTCGTCAAGCCTTTTGCCGGCATGCGTTTTCTCATCGACCGGCAATCGAATGAAATTTTGCAGATGACGGTAGCCGACTACATTCGACAGGGCCTCTACGAGACGCATCTTCTGAAGATGCGCCGCATTTTCGAAGCCCGCCGCGACTATCTGATCGATGCCGTACAGCACAATTTCGGCGACTGGGGCAAATTCATCGCCACCGGCCAGGGCATGCACATGACCTTCATCTTCAACAACCAGTCGATCGACGACGAAGCGGTGGCCGATCAATGCCGCCAACAGGGTGTCGAGCTGCGCTCGATTTCGTCCTTTTCGACTACAGCTCCGCTTTATAAGGGGCTCGTCATGGGCTTCGGGCACTTCCCGCCCGCCCAGCTTCTGGCCGCCGTATCCCGCATCGGTTTTGTGCTGCGCGATAAGTTTGCGGCGTTCGGACCGCAATAAGAACTCGCACATCCAACGCATAGCAAAAGCCTCCGCAACCGAAGTTCGAAGACTTCGGCTTTCGGAGGCTTTCATTTCGAACCCGCTTCATGAGGCGGGCTCAATTCTTTCGGACGTGCCGATTACTTGCCGGCGATCGTCGCGAGCTTGCGCCAGGTATCGACGACGGTGTCGGGATTGAGCGAGATCGACTCAATGCCCTCTTCCATCAGCCAGGCGGCGAGATCGGGATGATCCGACGGGCCCTGACCGCAGATGCCGACATACTTGCCGCGTTCGCGGCAGGCGCGGATGGCCAGCTTGAGGAGTTCCTTCACGGCCGGATCGCGTTCGTCGAAGCTTGCGGCAACGAGACCCGAGTCGCGGTCCAGACCCAGCGTAAGCTGCGTCAGGTCGTTCGAGCCGATCGAGAAGCCGTCGACATAGTCGAGGAACTGATTGGCAAGAATGGCGTTCGAAGGAATCTCGCACATCATGTTGAGGCGCAGACCGTTTTCGCCGCGCTTGAGACCGTGCTTGGCGAGAATTTCCGTCACGGCCTTGATTTCGCCGATCGTGCGAACGAACGGAACCATCAGTTCGACGTTCGTAAGACCCATTTCGTCGCGCACGCGCTTCATGGCGAGGCATTCCATTTCGAAGCAGTCCGCAAAGCTGTGAGCGATGTAGCGGGAAGCACCGCGGAAGCCCAGCATCGGGTTTTCTTCATCGGGTTCGTAGTGAGCGCCGCCGATCAACTTCTTGTATTCGTTGCTCTTGAAGTCGGACATGCGAACGATCACCTTGCGCGGCCAGAAGGCGCAGGCGATGGTGGCCACGCCTTCGGCGAGCTTGCTGATGAAGAATTCGCGCGGGTTTTCGTAGCCCTGCGACAGACGATCGACCGTGTCGCGCAGTTCGCTCGGGATGTTCGGATAGTCGAGAACGAGTTTCGGATGCACGCCGATGTTGTTGTTGATGATGAATTCGAGACGGGCCAGACCCACACCCTTGTTGGGCAGCTGGCAGAACTCGAAGGCAAGCTGCGGGTTGCCGATGTTCATCATCACCTTGACGGGAATTTCGGGCAGCGCACCGCGCTTGACGTCTTCGACCGTGAAGTCGAGCACGCCTTCGTAGATGTTGCCGGTATCGCCTTCGGCGCAGGACACCGTGACCGGCTGGTCTTCGGTGAGCACTTCGGTGGCGTCGCCGCAGCCCACGACAGCGGGAATGCCGAGCTCACGGGCAATGA
>USBS01000055.1 GCA_900552915.1 uncultured Sutterella sp.
CCATCATTGAACGTTATATCCAGTCTCAAAATCGGCCGAAATAGCTTTTCGGCCGAGCCGCTATCCATCCCCACGCTCACGCATGGGGAATTCCGCGGCGTTACGTTAAAACACTGGCGCCAGCCTTGCGGGCTTCAATGGCGCAGGCCAATCCGGCAAAACCGGAACCGACGACGAGGACGTCGACCGTTTCGTCCCACTTCTTGGGCATCGGTTCGATGGGCGCGGCAACAGCACCACGTGCAACGATCGAACCCAAAGCTGCGGCCGAACCGCCGATAAGCAAAGAACGACGAGACATTTCCGACATGCTTCTCTCTCCTCTTATGAGAAACCGTGCGAATCGCCCGCTTCAGAGCTAAAGCGCCTGCCGCTCGGGCGAGTTCGCTTAATCGGAGTATCGCGCAAACACCGAAATTTAGTTCTGCAAATGCCTCATATAATTTGTCAAAACGACAAATTACGGATGACAAATGGCACGCAGCACAAAAGAAAACGTTGCCGTCTGGAAGCTTCTTCTGCTTTTGTCTGAAGGAAAAGGTTTTTCAGAGGCAGCCTTTGAGCTCTCGATGGACATCGCCGTCTGCTCGCGCCTCATAAAGCGCCTCGAAGAAGAGCTCGGCATGGCTTTGGTCGATCACTACAGTCGACCGGCCAAACTCACCAAAGAAGCAGCCTCAATCATTCCTGCCGTACGCAGTTATCTGCAAGGTTGGCAACGGCTGCAAAATGCCTGCTGCGCCAGTCGCAACATGCCGCTCTCGCTTAAGTTCAGCATCCCGGTGAATGTGCCGCGCCGCGATCCCTACGCCATCGTTAAAAACTACCGCAGAATCGATCCGACGCTTGAGCTCGAGATCGTTTCCGATGCCGATCATGAAGACGTGCTCAACGGCCGCGTGGACATTGCCTATCTTCCGTATCGGCCGAGCGCCGACAGTCTTATGCTTTGGCCGATCGCCGAAATCGGCAATGTGATGCTTGCGTCGCCCGATTACCTTGCCGCAAACGGCACGCCAAAAAATCCGGCCGATCTCATCCGCCACGACATCATCGTACGCTCGGGTCGACATTATCCGGTCACGAAGAACCTCACCAACGGCTCCGAATGCGTTGCGCTCGTAAGCCGCCGCATTGCCTTTGCGGGCGATGTCGCTTCGGCCGCGAAGCCGTCCTCTCCGGCGAAGGCATCGCCATCGATTTGTCGTTTCACACGCTCAAGAGTGAAATCGAATCGGGCCGATTGGTTGCCGTACTGCCCGGTTGGCATCGTCCCAAATGGCAATCGACCGTTGCAACATCCAAAGCAAACCTCGGCAATGCACGGCTACTCAATTTCTGCCGTTGGTTTGCGGTTCATGAAGCAAAGGCGTCTCAGCGACGCGACCATGAGATCGACCTTTTCGTGCAAAAGCTTTGCAATCCTGATTAATCGCGCTTCCGGCTAATATCAGCAACAAAAAAATTTTATTAAAGCTTATTTGCAAGCTGTTAAATCACAAAAAAATCATCAACTGCTCATCATCACCGCCAGAAATTTCGAAGACTTTTTTCAAAAATCCGAATGAGTAGCCGTTTTTCTATCCATTTTTATCAGTTCACATATAAACTAATAACAAAGCGAAAAAAGCGTCGGCAGAACTCTCCTCTTCCGACGCCTATGGCAGAGCCACTTTTGAGCCGGCTTACCAGTTGTTGATCTTCGTCCAGATCGTTTGCACGCAGTTGTTTTCGTCCACAACGAAGTACTTGCCAAACGCGGCGGCCGTCGGGCAAGCATGGTTGGGCAGAATTCTCAGGCGCGTCCCCACCGGGAAGGTTTCGGGATTCACGGGGGAGCCGTCGCGCGTAGCAACGATGCCGTGCTCCTGGTTTGCGGACTTCATCCACAAGCCATCAATCGGCTTGCCCTTTTCGTCGCACACCATGCCGTACCCCCAGTCGACGGCCTGCGCAGCCGTGCCGCGGTCGCGGCTCATCGCCATCCAACCGCCGTCGGTGATAATCCATCCCTTGTCGGGCTGATGCCCGATCACGGTCACCAGAACGGAAAGCGCAATGTCCTCAACCTTGCAGACATTCAAGCCCAGCATCACGAGATCGTTGAAAACGCCCACGCCACTGCGGTATTCGGTCACGCCCTTTGTGTCCTTGACGGCCACGAAAGTAGGAGTCGAGCCCACGGAGATGATTTCGCACGGGTACCCCGCTGCCTTCAACGTGTCCGCAGCCTTCATGATCTGCGTGACTTCGCTTGCAGCCGCCGCTTCGAGTTCCTCTCGAGTGCGAGCAAGATAGCTGTCGCCCGCGTGCGTCAAAACGCCCTTGAAAACAGCGCCGTCCGTCAGAGCCTTTGCAACCGTCACGAGCTGCGCATCGTCGGGTTTGAGACCCGAGCGGTGGCCGTCGCAGTCGATTTCAAGCAGCACGCCGAGCTTGACCTGATTGGAGCGACAGAATTCGCTGACAGCCATGGCGCTTGCAAGGTTATCGAGAATCACCTTGACGTCGGCGCCGCGTTTATTCAAAAGCGCAATGCGAGGAAGCTTTTGCGGCGCAATGCCCACCGCATAAATGATGTCGGTGATGCCCTCTTCGTCGAACATGTACTCGGCTTCCTTCACGGTGGAGGCCGTGATGCCCCCGAACATGCCCCTAACCTGCATGGCCGCAATCGGCGCACACTTGTGCGTTTTGACGTGCGGTCGCCAATTGATGCCGAGCTCATGAGCGCGGCGTTGGCAGAAGTCGATGTTTTCAAAAAGCCGCGCCTTGTCGATCAAAAGGCTCGGAGTGTCGAGTTCGCTCAGTTTGAGGCTGATGGACATGCCGTTTTCTCCTCGTTGCATAGGTGCGCTGCGTTCGCAGGAATGCACCGGATATTTCGGATGGTTGCATTTTAGGGCCTGCGGCGCCCCCTTCGGCATAGTCGGACTGCGACATACCTCCTAGGAGCTGTTGCTTGGCTGGCTTGGTAAAAATCAAGCTTTGCCCTTTTAGCAACCGGCAAAAGTCGATCTGAGGCTTAAATGCGGTAAAAGTCTGCGACAATCCCTGAAGTCTTGCGCCGTCGAAGCGATCCCCTCGGTGAGCTCGCGCGCGCTTTCAACTTTCGACAACAACAAGAGACTCGCACCTATGGCCATTATCGTTCACAAGTACGGCGGCACTTCGATGGGCTCGGTTGAGCGCATCAAAAACGTTGCGCGCCGCGTCGCCAAGTGGCATCGAGCGGGCTATCAGATGGTGGTCGTGGTTTCCGCCATGAGCGGCGAGACGAATCGTCTCATCGGTCTGGCAAAGGAAATCATGCCCAACCCCGATCCCCGCGAGCTTGACGTCATTGCCAGCACGGGCGAACAGGTTTCGATCGGCCTGCTCGCAATGGCGCTCAAAAGCATCGGCGTGGACGCCGTAAGCTTCAACGGCTCTCAAGTAGCCGTACACACCGACAGCGCCTTTACCAAAGCGCGCATCACCTCCATCGACAGTGAACCGGTCAAGCGTGAACTCAACGCCGGCAAAGTCGTAATCGTCGCGGGCTTTCAGGGGCGCGATCCTGACGGCAACGTCACCACGCTCGGCCGCGGCGGCTCGGATACTTCAGGCGTGGCCTTGGCTGTTGCGCTCAAAGCGCAGGAATGCCTCATCTTCACCGACGTCGACGGCGTCTACACGACCGACCCGCGCATCGAACCCAAAGCGCGCAAGCTCGATGTCATCAGCTTTGAGGAAATGCTCGAGCTCGCCAGCCTCGGCTCCAAGGTTCTGCAGATTCGCAGCGTGGAATTCGCAGGCAAGTACCACGTTCCCGTGCGTGTTCTTTCGAGCCTTACCGATCCCAATATTCCCGTTGACGTCGAAGCGTCAAGCGGCACACTGATTTCTTTTGAGGATGATCCGAAGATGGAGAAAGCCCTAGTTTCCGGCATCGCCTGCACCCGCGATGAAGCCAAAATCACGCTTTCGCGCGTTCCCGACACGCCGGGCATCGCCTACAAGATTCTCGGCCCGGTGGCCAAGCACAACATCGACGTCGACATGATCGTGCAAAACGACGGCCTCGACGGCACGACCGACTTTTCCTTCACGGTGCCTCGCGGCGACGTCGACAAGTGCCTAAAGGTTCTGAACGAAGAAGTCGTTCCCGTTTGCCACCCCGAAGGCATTCACACCAACAGCGAAATCGCCAAGGTTTCCGTTGTGGGCATCGGCATGCGCACCCATGCGGGCGTTGCCTGCCGCATGTTCGAGTGCCTCTCCGAAGAAGGCATCAACATCGAGATGATCAGCACATCCGAAATCAAGGTGAGCCTTGTCATTGCCGACAAGTACATGGAGCTTGCCGTGCGTGCGCTGCATAAGGCCTTCAATCTCGAAGATGGCGGCTGCAAGCTCTGATTTCATGAGCTTGAGTCCGTAGAGGAAAGTCCTGTTCTTGCTTTCGGAGAACAGGACTTTTTCGTTAAGATTCGCGGCAAGAAGCGCACCGTCGTTTGCGCACCCGAACAGTCAACATTCAAAGGCAAATTCATGCAGAGCTGTGTCATTGCCCCCTCCATTCTTTCGGCCGACTTCGCCCGCTTGGGCGAAGAAGTGCGCGACGTGATCGCCGCAGGCGCCGACTGGATTCACTTCGATGTGATGGACAATCACTACGTGCCCAACCTCACGGTGGGTCCGCTTGTGTGCCAGGCCATCCGACCGCACACCGAGGCCGTGATCGACGTGCATCTGATGGTTGAGCCCGTGGACGCCATCGTGCCGATGTTTGCCAAAGCCGGCGCCGACATGATCACCTTCCATTGCGAAGCAAGCCGCCACATCGACCGCACGCTGCAGCTCATTCATTCGGAAGGCTGCAAGGCGGGCCTTGTCTTTAATCCGGCTACGCCTCTGGACTACCTCGACTATGTGATCGACAAAGTCGACATGGTGCTTTTGATGAGCGTCAACCCGGGCTTCGGCGGCCAGAGCTTCATTAACTCTGCTCTCGACAAGATCCGCGCCATGCGAGCCAAGCTCGATGCCTATGAAGCACGCACGGGTCGTGCAATCCGCCTTGAAGTCGACGGCGGCATCAAAACGAAGAACATCGCAGAAGTCGCTAAAGCAGGCGCCGATACGTTTGTGGCAGGCTCTGCCGTCTTCGGCATGAAGACGCCCGAAGGCTACAAGGAAGTCATCACGGCCATGAAGGAGGCTGTGGCCGCGGTACGTTGATCTTGCAGACTCTCAACCGGATAGCCGAGACGCCGCTGGAAAGAATATTTCAGCGGCGTTTCTGCCTCTGTAACCATGCGCACCGCACCATCGGATCTGAAACGGCGTAGGTCAAAAACGCGCAGCAGTAGATCCATCCGCACCGCTGCATCTTCGAAAGGCTGGAAACCACGCCGGCGACCACGCGATGTTGCGGCTGACCGACAAACTCTTCATGCCGTTGAGCATAAGTTTTCAGACTTTGCAGAGAACAACCATCATCACCGGCTTGGGCAATCCAGGAAAACAGCTCCCGAATGAACCAATCGGCTTTACCAAGGGCCGACACAACATCGCTTACCGCCACAGCAGCTTTCTTGCGACAAAAGTTAAGGAAATCTTCCTCGTTTAACGGTTCGTGAGAGGACCGTTGCTCCTGCAAACCGTCCGCAGCAGCTCAGGCTGAAAACCAAGAAACTCAAAGCCTTCGGAAAGCGTCGCCGAGCTCGGATACTTGACATCGGCGCTCCGTTCGATCAGCCACCGAAGATAGTCTTCGCCCAACAGAGGAAAATCTTCGTTAATGGAACCGAAAAAAGCCTGCGACGGACCTGCTGTCAGCCTTCGTACTTTTGCACGACAGGATCCGACTCCAAGAATCATCAGATAGGTTTCTTCGGCATTGGGATAGCGCAAATTTACGGCATCCCGGGCAGCCTTAAGCGCACACAAACAATTGCCGGCGAATCGACTATCGGCAAGTTCGTCGACATCGTCAATTATCAGCACAATGCTGCGAGAAGTCTTCTCTGTCAGCTTTACAAAGGCTTCGGAGAGCGACAAGTCGTCACTTGCTGGATCAATGTCGAAAAATCCTTCGCCGTGAGATCGAAACGCGTTGTGGAGGCAGTCTTTGAGATATCTAGCCACAGAAATCTTCTTGGGCCGCTGTCGGAGTTCGATATAAAAGGACATGCGCACCGCACGCCTGCAACACAGGAATAAGATCCTGTTTCAGAAATGTCGTCTTACCTGTGCCGGGTCCCGAAGACAGGAATAAACCGTCACGAACATCGTAAGAAACAGAACGCGTAAGCAACCGCTTGGCCATCGTTTCGGCCAAAGTTTTTCTGTGAAAGATTTCTACCGAGGACGACGTCATCCTACGAACCTATGCAATGCAAGAATTCGGATGTGTCGAGAAACTATCACGAATCCGTCTATAAGGCGCTGAATTATTTTTTCAGCTGTTCCTTAAGCGTTGCGCGCACCGTATTTTCGACAGCCTTTTGCAGGTCGGCGCGAATACGCGTAGCGGCCGTCTTAAGCGTCACATCGACGATGATCTCGATCTGAGAATTCAGTCGTTCGATCACCTTCGGCACAATTTTTGCAATGAGCTCTTCCTCGGTAATCGACGGCTTCTCAAGAACAGGCTGCTCATGAGCCGGTGCAGGCTGCACCTCGTCGGGTGCCTGCACGGGGTGCTCCGAGGCTTGATTATGCGGCGCAGCTTCCTCGTGCACCGGCAAGGGATCGCGATGAGGCAAAGGAGCCAGCTTGATTAGGCCTCCGTCGGAGGCGGAAGGCTGGGCAGCCGGAGCGTTTTCGGCTTCCTGCGCGGCACGCTTGAGTTCCTCCCAGTCATAGGGAACACGTTCGGTCAAAAGCGGAGAAGAGAAGGAAGTCATTTGCATTAACCTGCGCTGCGGTCGTAAGCATTGAGCGTCACGCCGGCGGTCTTATAAAGCTTGTAGCGTGCGCGGGAATTCATAAGTTCGGTTTGGTTTGTGGAGACGATGTCCACGACGCGCTTAAAAGGCGCAAGGGCATTCTGCCAGTCGGGCGGCACCATTTCGTCGAGCAAAATGATGACGTCGGCGGGCTTGAGTTTGGTAATGTCGCTTGCAAACACCACCGGTGCGTCGGCTTCAAACGGCGATCCGGCCCAGGCGTGCGCAATGAAGGTGAGGTCCTCAAAGCGCCACAAATCATCGTAGGCGCGCTTAAGGATCACTTCGTCACTGCTCCAGACGGCAACGGTAAGCCCCATCCCCCTCACCTTCTTGATGAGGCGGCAAGCGTAGATCGTGCGTTGGGCGACGTTGAAGTGAAAGTCGATCTGCTGCATACCGGTGGTGTTCAAGTGTTGCGCCGCATTGCGTCGGCGGGCAGTTGGCTTTCCCGCCGGCAAATGCTCAATCAACGACCTGCCTTGGCGTCTGCTTTGGCAGCCGTCGTCTTAACGGTTGCTTTGGCTGCGGACTTGGCGGCAGCCTTCTTGGCAGGGGCCTTCTTGACTGTTCTCGTAGCCGGCTGGTCAACTTTCTTCTCAGCCGCGACAGTCTTCACGGGACGGCGGCTCATGAGCCACTCGAGAAGAAGCGACAGCGGACGGGCCGTGCCGCCCAACTTGGCATTCGTCGACTGAGCCGTACCGGCAACGTCCAGATGCGCCCAGGGGCACTTCGGAGCGAATTCGGCCAGGAACGTAGCTGCCGTGCAGGCACCGGCGCCGCCCGTCCAGGAGATGTTGGCCAAGTCGGCAACGGAGCTCTCGAGGGCCTTCTTGTAGGTGCCACCCATCGGCATGGGCCAAACGGGATCGTGAGCGCTGTCGGCAGCTGCCGCAAGCATTGCCGTCAACGGTTCGTCTTCGCAGAAAAGACCCGAAACGTCGTTGCCGAGCGCCACGATGCAGGCACCCGTGAGCGTAGCCACATCGATGCACACTTCAGGCTCAAGCTCGGAGGCGCGTGTAAGCGCATCGGCCAGAATCAAACGGCCTTCGGCGTCGGTATTGAGCACTTCAACCGTCAGTCCGCTCATGGTGGTGATGACGTCGGCAGGCTTTTGAGCCGTCCCCGAGGGCAGATTTTCCACCGCGGGCACCAAAGCCACGATATTTTCTTCCAGACCCATCTCGGCGGCGGCCTTCACGGCAGCCATCACGACGGCGGCGCCCGACATGTCGAACTTCATCTGATCCATCGTGCGGCCGGGCTTAAGCGAAATGCCGCCCGCGTCAAACGTCACGCCCTTGCCCACAAGCGCAATCGGAGCCTTCTTCTCGGAAGCGCCGTGCCAGGCAAGTTCAATGAAGACCGGATCGACGTCGCTGCCTTTGGAAACACCGATCACGCCGCCCATGCCGGCTTCATCGATCGCGTCCTTATCGAGAACCTTGACGGTGAGCTTTTTCTTGTCGCCCTTCTTAGCAGATGCTTCGAATTCGCGCACGACGCTTTCGGCGGCTTCGGCGAGGAACTGCGGATCGCAGATGTTGGGCGGCAGATCCTGAAGTTCCTTGGCCCAAATCATGGCGCCCGCAGCGGCGCGCCCCGCTTCAAGGCTTTCGGTCGGCGTTTCTTCGGACACCCAGATGACCTTCTCGACGGCAGCAGCTGCCTTGCCCTTCGTCTTGAGACCCTGAGACTTATGCGAGGCAAAAAGAAGCTCGCGAACAGCCGTGCGGGCAGCCCATTCCTCATCGCGCTCGGGAGGAATCCAGTCGGCCGAGGTCAGCGCCACCGTGCCGCCCTTGGCAAACTTAGCAATCTTGCGGTGCACGTTGATAAAGGTCTTTTCGCTGAAGGCATCCTTCATGCCGAGTCCGGCAACGATTACGCGCTTGGCGTCCACGCCCTTGACGCCGTAAAGGACGGCGATTTCGGCGGGCTTGCCCTTGAAGTCCCCTGCTTCGATCTGAGCCGAAATCTGACCGCAGGCCTTGTCGACGGCTGCGGCAGCTTCCGTAAGCGCGGGCTTGCCGGCTTCACCGCCGCACCAGACACCCACGACGAGCGTATCGACCTTGAGGTTCAAGGCGCTCTTAACAACGTCAATCTGCATGTTTTTCTCTCCGAATCTTGTCTGCAAAGCCTTTCTCCGAACACTCGGAGAAAGGCTTTCGGGAATCTAAGAATTGTATTCGCGGCGCGCTCAGTGGTAGCTCGCTTTCTTGGCTTCATCCACACGAAGCGGCGGGAAGCTGTCCCAACGTTCGCAACCCGGGCACTGCCAGGTGAAGGTATGCGCCAAAAAGCCGCAATGGCTGCACTGATACCGCGCAAAAAGCTTGCTCTGCTTGGTGGTGACCTCCGCCAGAAGTCGAGCCTGTTCGTCCTCGGGATTGGCCTTAGAACGAAGGTTGCAGAGAACGGCAAAGGCCGAAAGCGACGGGCGCTTTTTAAGCGCGTCGCCCGCAAAGGCGGCAGCCGCAGGCGCATCGGCCCACACCGACATGCGTGCAACGGCAGCCTGCAGCACATCGATCGAGCCCGACTTCTCAAAAACGTCCTTGAGATAGTTCATTGCGGCGGTCTTGTCGGTTTCAGCGAGCACGTCGGCCTTTTTGGCGGCAATAAGCGGTGCGTAGCTGGGCTTGACCTTTTCGATTTCACCCCAGGCCTTGAGCGCCTCGTCCGTTTTGCCGGCGTCAAACGCAAGGTCCGCCGCAAGCGAAAGAGCTCGCGCGTTGGCCGGATTGGCCTTGAGGGCATCGTTCACGAATTCGCCCGCGCGCGTCGCGTCGCGCGTCATGCGCGCAAGATTGGCAAGTTCGCAGTAGTAGTGGCTGATTTCGACATGCAGGTCCTTGCCGCTCTTTTGCAGACGCTCGGCCGTTTCCACGGCTTTCATCCATTCGTGTTCGGTGCAGTAGATATGCATGAGTGCATCGAGCGCCTCCGCTTCTCGGCCCTTAAAGCCCGCAAGCTGCTCGTAGGCGCCTTCGGCGCGGTCGTACATGCCGGCCTTGAGATAGTCGAGGGCAAGCTCGGCCAAGGCCGTGCCGCGTTCGGCAGCCGGCAGTTCTGCGCGGTTCACGAGAAAACTGTGAATGCGGATCGCACGGTCGAACTGGCCGCGGCGACGGAAGAGATTTCCCAAGGCATGGTGCAGCTCGATCGTTTCGGGGTCCAAACGCACGGCTTCGATGAAAAGATCGATGGCCTTGTCGGTCTTTACAGGGTCGTCGGACAAAAGCAGCGAGAGCCCCTTGGCGTAGTGTTCGTCAAGGCCCTGTGCGGCCTTTTTGCGCTGCTTGAAATCAACCCCGCGCAGCCACCAACCGGCGGCAAACAAAATCGGGACAGCAATCAAATACCAGAGTTCGAATTCCATGAGTTCTATCAATAGCTAAAAATCAGTTCTGCGGCAAATTCTTCTTGGCAAAGAGCAGATCGTGCCAGCCGAGTTCCTTGGCGACGGGGTTGCGCAGCAAATACGACGGGTGATACGTCACAACTGCAGGCACCTTGCGACCGGCAATTTCCACTTCATAAAGCCTGCCGCGCATCTGCGAAATCGGTCGCGTTTCGCCCAACAGACGCGAAACGGCGTGCTTGCCCATCAAAATCAAAAGCTTGGGCTGCAGCAGTTCGAGTTGACGATCGAGAAACGCCGCACATGCAGCCGTCTCGTCCGGACGCGGATCTCTGTTTCCCGGCGGGCGGCACTTTAAGACATTGCAGATAGCCACATCCTTGCCGCGCACCAAAGAACAGACCTTGAGGATTTCGGTCAAAAGCCTGCCGCTGTTGCCGACAAAAGGAATGCCCTGCAGGTCTTCTTCTCGACCCGGCGCTTCGCCCACCATCACAATGGGGCAGCCCGGCGCACCGTCGGCCACAACCGTGTGCGTGCGCTCCTTGGCCATCGGGCAAACATGACAGCGATCGGCAATCGCTTTGATGTCTTCCCAACGGGCGGTCTTGAGGTCCGCCACAATCTGCGGATCGGCCTGAACGCTCTCGACGCTCTGAACAGGCTTCACGCCCCCTCGAACAGCCGCTTGAGGCTTGAACGTGACGGGAGCCGTCGGTTTTAAGGAGGGCGCAGGGCTCGGCGCGGTAGCAACGGCTGGCATGTCGAATGCGGGAGCCGCCGTTTGCGATTGTCCGGCGGCAGCCTGCTGCTGTCGCCGCAAGCGTGTGGCCATCGGCCCGCGGCGCACCATCGGTGCGGCCGACGGTGTTGTGCCGGATGCGGGAGCCGCTACGCTCTGAGTCGGAGGAGTTGGCGTGCTCGGGATCTGCGTTGCGGGCATCTGCGGCTTTTCTTCAGGCGCAAGCGGGTCGATGCCGTCGCGCAGCACCCACTGCACGCCGACATTCATTGCCTGCCAAATCTGACTCTGTTCCCGCGTTAACGCCATCGTTGATTCGATAGAAAGCCGTGTTTCTCTTTGTCTTCAGCCGGTTTACCGACCATATCCTGCGCAGTATAGCGGTCCGCAACCAAGCCCGCTTGCTCATCACAACTTTGCAAAACGGAATTTCGCGTTGTTAGTGTTGCTTAGCTTAAAGCTGTTTATTGACTCAGGACAAAATCCCGCAAAGCTGCGCCGTCATCAAAATAGCGTCTTCCCTGCCCTCTTCGGTCGGGTAATAGTTTTTGCGGCGCCCGGTCTCCTCAAACGAAAAGGATTTATAGAGACACCGAGCGCGCTCGTTGCTCACGCGCACTTCCAGAAACATGCGCGCGGCACCGTTGTGCTTGGCAAGCCTCACGGCTTCGGTCAAGAGCGCTTTGCCGAAGCCGCGTCCCTGATGCGACGGGTCGATTGCGATTTCAAGCAGTTCGCACTCGTCGATGACGTGCATCACAGCTGCCACACCCACAACAACCCCGTCAAGGACTGCAACCGTGAGCGTATTGCCGGCCGCTAGAGCGTCCGAGAAATTTCTCAGCGTCCAGCCGAAGGGATCCGCGCGGTGCGTCAAAGCCGCCGCGTCTTCCAAATCCGCCGGCGTCATGGCGCGGAAAATC
>USBS01000056.1 GCA_900552915.1 uncultured Sutterella sp.
GTTGATGCCGTCGCCCACCATGGCCGTCGGTGCTTGTCCCTCCAGCTTTTCCACTACGGCGAGCTTGTCTTCGGGCAGAAGTTCAGCCTGAACGTGTTCGATCCCGACCCGCTCGGCAATGGCTGCGGCCGCGCGCTTGTTGTCGCCGGTAAGAAGCCACGGCGTGAGTTCGGCTTTTTTCATGAGCGCCACGGCTTGGGCGGCGTTGGCTTTAAGGGTGTCGGCAACGGCAAAGACTGCAACCACACCGAACATATCGCTTAAGGCTACAGCCGTTTCGCCCTTGGCGTGAGCCGCTTCAAAGGCGGCTTCAACGTTGGCGGCAACAGGACCCCGCTTGGTAAGCCAATTGAGGTTTGTGAGAAACATGAGCGAACCGTCCACCACGCCCTGTGTGCCGCTTCCGGGCAGCGCCTTGAAATTTTTGACGGGCAGAAGCGATTGCTTGAGTTCGGCGTAGTGCTCGGCCAGCGCTCGGCTTACCGGGTGAGAGCTCATCGCAGCCAGGCTTGCTGCCAATTGAAGCGCTCTGGATTCGGGAACGTCGCTTGTGAGCGTCATGCCGGCAAAGGAAGGTTTGCCCTGCGTGACGGTTCCCGTTTTGTCGAGACACACGTTTTTGAGCGTGCGGCCGGCTTCGAGGTAAACGCCACCTTTGATGAGTACACCGCGGCGCGCGGCAGCCGACACGGCCGAAACGATAGTCACGGGCGTCGAAATCACCAGGGCGCAGGGGCATGAAATGACGAGAAGCACCAAAGCACGATAAATCCAGACGGTCCAGGGATCATCGGTGATCACAGGGCCGAGCAGAGCGGTCAGCAGCGCCAGAGCAAAAACCGTTGGCGTATAGCGAGAGGCAAATTTGTCGACAAAGCGCTGCAGCGGAGCTTTTTTCTGCTCGGCTTCCTCTACGGCCCGAATGATGCGGGCGCTCATGCTGTCGCTTGCGGCGGCGGTTGCCCGTACGTAGATTGTGCTTTCAAGCGCCAGAGCCCCGGCAAAGACGCGTGAACCGACTGTTTTGGTTGCCGGCATCGATTCGCCCGTGATCATGGATTCATCCATGGAACCCGCACCTTCCTCGACCATGCCGTCCAAGGCAGCCCGTTCGCCCGGTTCGATTCGGTAGAGTGTGCCAGCAGGGATAGCGTCGGCTTTCATGCGCCGCCAGCTTTCGCCCACTTTGACCGTGGCTTCTGCAGGCGCTACATCCATGAGCTTTCGAATCGCGTTGCGTGCGCGTACCATGCTGAGATCTTCGATGGCTTCGCCGATTTCGTAGAGCACCATCACCATGGCGGCTTCCGGCCAGGCGCCGAGGCAGACGGCGCCCACCACAGCTGCGCCCATTAGGGTGTCCATGTTGAAGATCAGGCGGAAAAGAAAGCCCAGCCCCTTGATGATCGTCTGAAAGCCCGCGAGCACAATGGCGACGGCCGCGCAGATCATGATCGCCCATTCGGGCAATGCCTGCGTGAGCTCAATGGCTTCGGCTGCGGCGGCAAACACAAAGGCGATGCCCAGTCGCGCCCAGGGGATCGACTCGGCAGACGGCCCCCGATCGCCGGCTTTGGCTGAAGCGACTACGTCGGCTGCGAAACCCGCCTTCTGCAGTTTTTCCAGAATGGCAAAGCAGTTTTCGGAACTCGCATGAAAGGTGGCGGTCTTGCGGATCTTGTCGACGGCGCAGTCAAGTCCGATGATCTCGAGAATGGCGGGAACGCTGGCTTCGTCAGCAAGTTTTTCGATCGAAAGCGTCACTTCCGATCGGACGGATTCGCGGATTTCGTTTGCGCGAAGACCGACCGAATCGATCACGCGGATGAGCATTTCGGCCGTTACCGTGTCGTCCTTGGGTTCGAATATCACGGTGCGCGAAAGTGTATCGAATCGCATGTCGACGACAAGGTCGCTTCCCTTGAAGGCTTTTTCGACGAGTGCCGTTTCGGCGCCGCAGCACATCTCCGGAACGTAAAGCTTGATGTTGGGGTTGGTCATGGTTGCGTCGGATCCCGGAGGATCAAAAAGTTCTTGTTGCGTGAATTAAAAACCCTGTAGCGGCTACAATGTCAAGCACTTTTGTTTGGCTCGGATAACCACCATGCGAATCGGAGAACTGGCGCAGCGCTCGGGCGTTGCGGTCGAAACCATCCGCTACTATGAAGCGCAGGGGCTACTGCCCGCGCCGCTTCGGTTGGAAAACAACTACCGTAATTACACGAACAAGCATTTGGCGCGGCTGCATTTCATTCGGCACTGCCGTCTTTTGGACATGAGCCTCGAGGAAGTGGGCCGACTCATCGATTTGCAGAATAAGCCCGGAAGCGACTTTTCCGTCGTGCACGAAACGGTTGACGCGCACATTCGAGACATCGAAGACCGAATTCGAGAACTCGAAGAACTCAAGCGCAAACTGCAGGCGCTCGAGTGTTTGTGCTCGGGAGACCATGCCGGTTGCTCCTGCGGGATTCTCGAAGAACTCGAAAATTTCTCGGAGTCGTGCGAATGCTGCCGCGAGTTCGAGCACGAATGCCGGTGTAAAGGCGAACACAAGAAAATTCGGTAGTTCGAGGCAGACAACAAACAACAACTCGCATTTGCTAGAGTGCGAGCGTTTTAACCACATTCCTTAAGAATTTTTATGCATCTTTTCGGCGGTTTTGTCGGCTGGCTTCTTGCGGCGGCCGTGGTTCTCATTCCGACTTTTTACGTGGGACGTTTTGCGCAGACCAAGCCTCCCGTCTACACATCGGAGCGAGCCAAAAGCGGTTTCGGCGGTCCGTTGTGGCTTTTTCTGGCCGGACAGATCGGCTGGGTGCTTACGCTTGTGTGGCAGACCGCCTACATGACAAGCGAACTTTGGTTCATGCTTGCGCGCAATGCGCAGACGATGCAGGCGGCGTTTGTCGCCGTAGTGCCGGGACTTGTGTCGATCGTCATCGGCATCTGGGTGATTTGGCAAGTAGCCTCAAAGCGCTCTCCGAATGCGCTTGCCTCGGCCGTGATCGGTGTTTGGCTCATGGGACCGTGCGTTGCCATGATGCAGAGCTGGTATTTCGGACTGGCGTTGACGCAGGCAAGCCTTGTGCAGCTTTTCGGATGGAGCATTCTCTGGAGCATCTATTTTGCGCTTTCGCCGCGCGCTGCGCTCACCTACGGCACGCCTAGAGGCAAGCGTATTGCCGACGGACTCGAAAAATAACAAACATGCCGTCCGGATGAAATACGCAGGAATCCTTTGTTGCGGCCTGCATATTTTTTTAGACTGCGGCGCTTGCCTTCTGGCGGGTTTCGGAACAACTACAAGAAACCTACTTGTGCGCGGTCGGTTTCGTGCCGGCTGCGCACCGACGAGTCAAAGAAAAAACGAGACGTCGGTTCAATGGTCGGCGTCTCGTTTCGTTAAAGGCTTTTGCAGCGTCAGAACGTTACGTGATCGGGATCTAGGCCCGAGAACCCCGTCTGCGGCATGCTGTCGAGCTGCTGCATTTCCTCGTCGGAAAGGTTGAAGCTGAAGAGGTCTGCATTGAGTCGGCGTCGTTCGGGCGAAAGCGACTTCACGACGGCGGCGGCTCCGTGCTGCAGGCACCAACGCAGACAGACCTGACCGGTCGAAACATTGTGCTTTTGCGCGATTTCGGTCAGAAGCGGATTGCGCACCAATGCGCCGCGTGCGATCGGAGACCACGCTACCACTTGAATGTTGTTGCGCACGCAAAAGTCGAACGTACTCGTCTGACGGTAGCCCGGATGAAATTCGATCTGGTTTACCATCGGAGCGATGCGTGCACGCGCCAACAGCGGCACCAGATGGTGAGAAAGGAAATTGCTCACACCGATGGCACGCACCACACCTTGTTCGTAGAGGTCTTCAAGAGCGCGCCAGGTACCGGAATTGATGCTCTGCCAGGTCATCGGCTCGCCCTTGGCGGCGGGCCAGTGAATCAAAAAGAGATCCAAATAGGAAAGATCCATCTTCTGCAGCGCGGCGTCGAAAGCACGCATGGCTGCATCGTAGCCGCGATCGGCATTCCAGAGCTTGCTCGTGACGAAGATCTTTTCGCGGGGCACGCCGCAGGTGCGCACGGCCTCGCCCACGCCGGCTTCGTTTCCGTAGATGAAAGCCGTATCGATGTGACGATAGCCGATGCTGATGGCGTCGTGAATGTGTTCGATGAGTTTCTCGTCATCGGGCACCTGCCAGGTGCCCAAGCCGATGCACGGAATCTTGACGCCGTTTGCGAGGCGAAATCCACTGGCGATAGTGGGCAAGTTCGATCTCCCTAAATGCTGGTGTGAGGGAAGCCGATGTGTTGTTTCTATGTATGCCGGCATTCCCGTTTTTAATATCGGGTACGCATTTTAGCAAAGGGATGGTTTCGGCTTGAGGCAGCTCAAACGTTGTCTCTGCAAAATGCGATTTTTGTCGCAGATCATGCCGAATACGCACAAAATCCAATGTTTTTCGGTTGTTTGCCTTAGGCGGAGCAAGCGTTCTCCGCACTACAATCCAAGCCGAAGAGCTTTTCAATTTGGACAGCCAAGATGCAGCAAGAATTATCCGGCGTTTTTCTTCTCTTAATGGTTATTGCGCTCGTGGCGCTGGGGTTGATCCTGCGTCGACTGAGCCGACAGGGCGGGTCCAAGCCGACCGCCAAGAGCAAGCACATTCAAAGCGGCCGCCCGGTGCCGAACCAGGATCCGGCCCGCACGGCGGTCAAAAAGCCGCAGCCTGTTCAGGAGTTCGAGTCCGTCGGCGTACAGCGCCCGACGATGCTTTCGCTCACGACTGTCCGAGAAAACGCCGTCGCGCCGGAAGTCTTTATCCAGCGCGCCTTCAAGATCGATCGCGACCATTGGCAGGAAATCGAGTCCTCAGAAGAAACGCGCCGTAAGCTCGATTCTTTGTTTGCGCATGTCTGCCAGCTTGCCTGGGTACCCGGCAGCGCTTTTGAGCGTCACATCTATTCGGTGAGCTTTGCTCCGGCCCTGGAAGCGGCTCTTCGTGAAGGAATCTTTCGCACGGATAAGTCCGCTGGCGTCGTGACGCATGTCACGGCGATTGACGAGGCGGGTGAAGCCATGGGCAGCCCCATGAAGATGTCGCTTGCTGGTTCTCAGTTCGGGCTCGTTGCTTCGCTCTGGGCAGCCTTTAATCCCAAGGGAATGCCGCACGAATTGCGCGCGGAACTCGATAAGGAAAATGCCGAAGTTGCCAAGCGCCTCGCGGAATTGCCTCAGCATGTGGCCTATGAAACGGTTGCGGGCTGGACGATGCGCTACGCAAGCTTGTCTGCTGTTGTGGCTGCTGTCAAGAGCGGAATTTCGGCCGATCAAATCGATGAGTACCTTGCCGAAATCGACGATATCTCCAGGGATATGCACGCTCAGGCCGACCTCATCGATGAAGCGATTGAGCAGCGCGCAAGATCGGTACTTAACCTCGAAGACGCCGACGATGCGCTCGTGCATGCGATTGCTTATATGTACGTGCGGGACCTTACCGTGCGCTTTATGCGGATTTGTTCGCTGCTGCGCGTTTCGATCGGTGATTCTTTCGAAGAGGAGGTGCGTTGCGCCAATGCGGTGGCGGGCGACGTCAACCAGTTCACCGAGTTGCGCATGACAAACTCGACATCGGCAGCGTGCGCACGGCCAACGCGCATGAAATCGAACGGGCGGCGGCCATTGCGCGTCACGCCGAAGAGCTCAACGAGCTCCACGATCATTTCCTTGCCGATTTGCGTCAGGAAGCTCGCAAGGTGCAGGAGGACATCGATCAGGCCGTGCTGCGGCAGGCACGGCTACGTCGCTACGCCGTGCGCGTCGACGATGACGGACTCGTGGAGAAGTTCTTCGTTTTGAACGCCTGATCTGCAAAATACGAGAACAAAAAGAGCGCCGCAGAAAAAATCGTTTCTGCGGCGCTTTTCAATTGCATGCCTCGAAAGGCCCGAATCAATCTTCCGGTTCGGGACGGCTCAGGCGCATAGTGTTGAGAATGGATGCTGCGGCCGGAGCGATGTCGCTTGCAGTAAAGCCTGCGGCATATTCTTCACTGGCCTTGCCGTGCAGGTAAACCGCAGCAAGCGTGGCGCTTACGAGATCGTAGCCCTGAGCAAAGAAAGCGCCGAGCATGCCGCTTAAAACGTCGCCCGATCCCGCCGTTGCAAGCATTGCGTTGCCCGTCGGGTTGATCCAGGTGCGGGAGCTGCGCAGCGTAACGACGCTGCCTGCGCCCTTCAGAATCGAAATGGCGCCCGTTTGAACAGCCAATTCGCGGGCTGCGCCGATGCGATCGGCCTGAACTTTTTCGACCGTGCTGTGAATGATGGCGGCGGCTTCACCGGGGTGCGGCGTGATCACCGTGTGGGCCTTGCGAGCGAGAAGCGCGTCCTGGAGCGTGACATCTTCGGCAATCATGCGCAAAGCGTCGGCGTCCAAAATCAGGGGAACGGGGGCGGCGATCGCCGCTTCCAGACGCTTGCGGGCTTTTGCGGAAAAGCCCATGCCGCAGCCCACGACATTGCAGGTGGTTTTCGTGAGATCGATTTCGCCGTCGGCGATCATGAGTTCAGGATAGATCGTGTCGAAAGCCGGAGCCTTGTCGCTCATGAATTCGACGGTGACGCGTCCGGCGCCCGAGACGATGGCGGCGCGGGCGGCAAGAATCGCCGCGCCGATGGTTCCCGTCTCACCGCCCACGACCGCTACATGACCGTAGTTGCCCTTGTGGCTGTTGCGGCTGCGTTCTTCGAGCACGTGACGGAAGTCGTCGGGCTCCACCAAACCGATTGTCGAAAGCGGTACGGACACGCCGAGTTCGTTGACTTCGACCACACCCGCGGCATCGGCGCCTTCGCACATGAAGCAGCCCGCTTTGGGAGCGAGCATTGCAATCGTCACGTCGGCCATGCAGCCCTTGACGTTGCCCACCCAGCGGCCGGTCATCGGATCGAGGCCCGAGGGAATGTCCACGCTGATGTGCAGCGCCTGACGTTCGTTGAACCACATGGCGGCATCCTGGAAGTCGCCGGCAAGCGGTTTTTTCATGCCGGTGCCGAAAAGGGCATCGACCACCACTTCGGCCTTTTCGGCGTTGTAGGGGTCGGCAATCACGACGCCGCCTGCGGCCGTGTAAGCCTCATACATGGCAAGAGCGTCTTCGGTCTTGGGCTTGTCGCAGCCAATGAGCGCGACCGTCACGCGGTATTCGCGATCAAGCAGCAGACGGGCGGCGGCAAAGCCGTCGCCGCCGTTGTTGCCCGGACCGCAAATAAAGACCACGTGCTTGCCGGGCTCCAGCGACTCGCAGATGCGATCCGCGATCGCCAAGCCTGCGCGCCGCATGAGTTCGGCGGGCGGCAGCTGAGACTGATAACGGTGTTCGAGCGTAGCAAGCTCGTCGAGATTGAGAATTTGCTGAGCCATGGTGTCTAAATAAACTCGGTATCGAAAATACGGATGCGCAATTGTACGCTGAGGGACGCAGCCGCGTCCCGCAGTGCCTGCCGGCGGCGCCAGTGACCGACTACTTGTTTTCGACCATTTTCTGCTGCGGCATTTGACTCAGCATCCAGTCCACAAAGCCGCCTCTGTTGCGGGAGCAGACGTAGATGCGGCCCTTGCCGGAAAACTTCAGAACGATGCCTTCGCCCGAGGTTTGGCTGTGCAGAAGCTTTCCAAAGAAACCTTGCTTGCCTGTGTTGAGGGCGAGCTCATAGTCAAGTTCCTTGTCCCAGGCCACGATATGGCCGTTGTCGACGAAGACCGATTTGCTGCCGTCGAGATCGATGGCGCGCATCGAACCGAAGCCGCTCACTGCGACAAGCCCGTTGCCCTCGGTGCTCAGCACGAAAAGTCCGCCCGAATCGCCCAACAGGGCGCGGCCCAGACTTTGCGTCTTTGTTTCGAGCTCAAGTCCGTCGGTACTTGCAAGATAGGCGCCGTCGGCGATCATGTATTGACGCTCTCCCACCTCCAGAATGGCAATGTCGCCGGGCAGCGCAGGCGTCAGCAACACTTCGCCCGCATCGTCGACAGCTTCGATTTTCTGCTGAAAGAAACTTTCGTCGTTGAGAACCTTGCGCGAGATTGCTGAAAAAAGGCCGCCGCGAGTACGGCCGGTGAGGGCGAGCGTGGAGTCCATGGATACCATGGCGTTGCTTTCGGCGTAAATGCATTCTCCCTTCTCGAGCACAACGCTCAAAAGGGGATCGATGGAGCCGGAGACGGTAATGCGGGGCATGGTCTGTTCCTGAGAGGTGGATGCGGGAGGCCGGCGGTTTGCGACGGCTTTTCGAAAGCCCATTGTAGGCAAACGCGCAGGACATCTCGACTCAATGAGTGTGCAGCGTTGCTTTGGGCTGCGGCGGACACTCGCAAAATCGGCCTGAAACCACCTGCCGGCCGCTATAATTCTCAGATTCGTTCAGCCCGCTCGTACATTGCGTCGGCGGGCCTTCTTTGCAATCTAAACGGTTGAATTTCCAAGATGTCTCAAATCTCCGTTCTTCGCATTCCCGGCTCCTGCGCGTTGTCCGAATTCCGCGCCGAGCGTCTCCTCAAGCAGCTGCGAGCCGTCAGTTCCAGCGTGCAGGCCGTGCGCGGCCGCTATCTGCACTTTGTGCATGTTCTGAGAGATTTGACTGAAGATGAAGCGCAGCGTCTGGCCGCGCTTCTTGATTATGGGGATCCGGCCGACGAAAAGGCGGGCAGCCTTGAGTTCCTGGTGGTGCCGCGTCTGGGCACGATCAGTCCGTGGGCCTCCAAGGCAACCGACATCGTTCACAACACGGGCATCGATGCTGTGGCCCGCGTCGAGCGCGGTGTGCTTTATACGCTTGACATCGAAGGGGATGTCGATCAGGCGGCGATTGCGGCGCTTCTGCACGACCGAATGACAGAGACGGTCCTTCCGGCAGAGGCCGATGCTTCCGTTCTTTTCTCCGACGTCAAGGGCCGCGAGATGCGCACCGTCGATATTCTGGCGGGCGGCAAAGCTGCGCTTGAAGAGGCCAACGTGGAAATGGGTCTGGCGCTTGCTCCGGACGAAATCGACTACCTCGTCGAGGCTTTCACCAAGCAGCAGCGCAACCCCACCGACGTGGAGCTGATGATGTTTGCGCAGGCCAATTCCGAGCACTGCCGCCACAAGATTTTCAATGCGAAGTTCACGATCGACGGCGTGGATCAGGAAAAGACGCTTTTCGGCATGATCCGCGAAACGCACAAAGCCGCTCCGCGCGGCACGATTGTGGCCTATGCCGACAACGCAGCCGTTTTCGAAGGCCCCGAAGTCGATCGTCTCTATCCGAGACCGACGGTCGACGACCGTTTCGGCTCCCACTACGAAGAAGTGAAGGAACCCACGCACACCGTCTTTAAGGTGGAAACGCACAATCACCCGACAGCCATTTCTCCCTTCCCTGGCGCTTCGACCGGTTCGGGCGGCGAAATTCGCGACGAAGGCGCAACCGGGCGCGGTGCGCGTCCCAAGGCCGGTCTGTGCGGCTTTACCGTGTCGGCTCTGCATCTGCCGGGAAAGCTCCAGGAGTGGGAAAACGACAAGAACACGGCTGCCGACTGCGACTGCGGCAAAGACAAGATTTACGGCGCACCGTCTCGCATCGCTACACCGCTTTCGATCATGACGGAAGGTCCGATCGGTGCGGCGAGCTTCAACAACGAATTCGGCCGCGCCAATATTCTCGGCTATTTCCGATCCTTTGAAGCGCGCGTGGGCGACACCCGCTATGGCTACCACAAGCCGATCATGCTCGCCGGCGGCATCGGCAATATCCGCGACGACCAAACGAAGAAGCTCGAGCTGCCCGCGGGCACGCTTCTGATCGTTTTGGGCGGTCCGGGCATGCGCATCGGTTTGGGCGGCGGCGCCGCCAGTTCGATGACTTCCGGCTCCAACGCCGAGTCGCTCGACTTCGACAGCGTGCAGCGCGGCAATCCCGAAATGGAGCGTCGTGCGCAGGAAGTGATCGATCGCTGCTGGTCCTGCGGCAAGGACAATCCCATTCTCGCCATTCACGATATCGGCGCGGGTGGTCTCTCGAACGCCATGCCGGAGCTCGCCGACCTTTCGGGGCACGGCGCGCGTCTGTCGCTTGACAAGGTTCCCGTCGAAGAAAAGGGCATGAGCCCGCTTGAAGTCTGGTGCAACGAAAGCCAGGAACGCTATGCGCTGGCCATTGCTCCGCAGTCTCTTGAGAAGTTCGACGACTTCTGCCGCCGCGAACGCTGCCCGTACGCGGTGCTGGGCTCCATTTCCGAAGACGGCGAGCTTATTGTCGAAGGCCGCGCCGGAGAAGACCGAGCTGTGCAGATGCCCATGGAAGTGCTGTTGGGCAAGCCCCCGCGCATGCACCGCAATGTGACGAGCGTCAAGCAGAACCTCTCGGCCTTCAAGACCGATGTATCCCTAAAGGAGGCTCTCTATCGCGTCCTCAAGCACCCGACGGTAGCCAACAAATCGTTCCTGATTTCGATCGGCGACCGTTCCGTGGGCGGCCTTGTCTGCCGCGATCAGATGGTCGGTCCCTGGCAGGTGCCGGTAGCCGATTGTGCTGTGACCTGCGTTTCCTTTGCCTCGGAAGCAGGCGAAGCGATGGCAATCGGCGAGCGTACGCCTGTGGCGATCATCGACTCGGCGGCCGCCAGTCGCATGGCTGTGGGTGAAGCGCTTACCAACATTGCCGCGGCCGACATCGATCTGCCGCTTGTGAAGCTTTCGGCCAACTGGATGGCAGCCTGCGGCGCTGCCGGCGAAGACGCCAAGCTCTTTGCGGCGGTCGAGGCCGCGAGCGGCATCTGCCAGAAGCTCGGCATTTCGATTCCCGTGGGCAAGGACTCCTGCTCAATGCGCACCGCCTGGAAGGACGGCGAAGAAGCCAAGTGCGTGACCAGCCCCGTTTCGCTTATTGTTTCTGCGGCCGCTCCGGTGGGCAACGTTCGCCTGACGCTCACTCCCGAGCTGCGAAAGGATGTCAAGAGCGTGCTTCTTGCGGCCGACCTGGGTCTCGGCAAGAATCGCATGGGTGCTTCGACTCTGGCGCAGTGCGTGCAAAGCTTCGGCGACGTGACGCCCGACGTGGACTGCCCCGAGACGCTTGCCAAGTTCGTGCGTCTCGTGCGCAAGCTCACGCTTGCCGGCTGCGTGTTGGCTTATCACGACCGCTCCGACGGCGGCTTTGCGACGACCGCTGCTGAAATGATGTTTGCTTCGCACTGCGGCGTCACGCTCAACGCCGACGCTTTGGGCGGCAGCGCGCTTGAAGCGCTCTTTAGCGAAGAACTCGGTGCAATCCTGCAGATACCGGCCGACCGTCTCGACGAAGTGATGGCCGAAATCAAGGCCGAAGGGCTCGAAGCGATCTTCAAGACCGTTGGCGAACTCAACGGCGACGATGCACTTGTGGTGCTCGCGGGCGGTTCTGAAATTCTTCGCGAAGCCCGTACGGATCTCACCCGCGCTTGGTGCGAAGTTTCCAACGCCATTGCCCGCAACCGCGACAATCCCGCTTGCGCCGACAGCGAAACCGACTGGATGTGCGACAAGGACGTGAAGGGCCTTTTCGTGAAGACAACGTTTGACAATGAAGAGCGCATTGCAGCTCCCTACATTGCCACGGGCGTGCGTCCGAAGGTGGCCATCCTGCGCGAGCAGGGCGTCAACTCTCAGACCGAAATGGCAGCGGCTTGGACGCGTGCAGGCTTTGAAGCTTACGACGTGCATATGACCGATCTGCTCACCGGCCGCATTACGCTCGAAGACTTTGTGGGCCTTGCCGTCTGTGGCGGCTTCTCCTACGGCGACGTGTTGGGAGCGGGCGGCGGTTGGTCCAAGACCATCCTGCACAACGCCATGCTCTCGGACATGTTCTCCGCGTTTTTCAACCGCACCGATACGTTTGCTTTGGGCA
>USBS01000057.1 GCA_900552915.1 uncultured Sutterella sp.
CACTATCTGGGCTTGAACGTCATCGAACGTCCGGTTGCGCTCGAAGAAGTCAAGGACTTCAAGGAAGCGGCTCTGTGCGGCACGGCTGCCGTGCTCGCCCCGATCGGCGAGATCCACACCAAGGACGGCGTCATTGCACTGCCCTCCGGCATGGAAAAGATGGGCGAAATTTCGGGCAAGCTGCGCGAAACGCTCACCGGCATCCAGGCTTGCGAAATCGAAGCTCCGGAAGGTTGGGTGGTTGAAGTCTGCAAGGAAAGCGACTTCGAATAATCCCCTCCGTTTATGAGCGCCCGTCAGGCGCTCGTTTGAGCCTGAGACATCCCGCTTCAGCTTTGCGCCGAGGCGGGATTTTTTTGCGTCATTCAACACCGGCTTTCGCCGGTGGTCTTCTGACGCCTTCAGATAAAAAATATTCGATTTTCTAGCTTAAATTTCATCGGTTATTTCAGTTAAAAATATTCGGTTATCTACGTTAAATTTCTTCGGTTATCTTCCTAAGGCGCAAAAAAGTCCCGCCTCAGACTGTTTCCGAAGCGGGCCAAATTTCTGTTGGAGATGACCGGTCGGACGTGCTTAAACGCCCGACCGAAGATTGCGGATTAATACAAGCCGATGATCTTCCACCAGCCCATGCCGACGGCAAAGGTAATCAGCACGCTGGTCGTCACAAGAATGAAGTTGATCTTGTAGAAGCGCGGACGCTCGAAGTAGCCCTGACCGAAGTAGATCGGACCGGGACCGCCGGCGTATTCCGTGATGCCCCACATTGTGTTCGAGAAGATGGCAAAGCAGATTGCCACCATCATCGGAGGTGCACCGGCGCCGATTGCCACGGCAGCAAACGGAACGTACATGGCTGCCACATGACCGGACGCGGTCGCGAAGATGTAATGCAGGTAAATGTAGGCAAAGCCGAGAATCAGGAAGGCCGTCATCCAGTCCATGCCGACAAGCATCGACGTAAAGCCCGCGGACATCCACTTCACGAAGCCGAGCTTGGTAAGACCCGTAGCCAACGAAATGATCACGCCGAACCAAATGACCGTATCCCAGGCAGCCTTATCGCTTAAGACTTCCTTCCACTTGACGGCGCCCGTCACAAAGAGGAATGCCGCCAGAGCAATGCCGATCGCATTAGCGTTAAGACCCGTGAGCATCGTAGTACCCCACCCAATCAGTGCCAGCACAAAGCCCAGAGCCACCCACTTTTCGCGCGACGTCATCGGCCCCATCTTGGCCAGTTCATCGTGGCCCATCTTCTTGGCCTGCGGCGTTTTCTTCAATTCGGGATTGAAGATCTTGTAGGAAAGCAGCGGCATGACAAAGAAGCAGACCATGGCCGGAACCACTGCAGCCCAGAACCAACCGACCCAGCTGATCTCAAGACCGAGACCGTCCTTGGCGAGCTGAGCGCACAACGGGTTGGCCGCCATACCTGTCATGAACATGGCGCCCGTAATCGGCGTGAACTGAAAGCACGTCATCACGAGGAATTCGCCGATTCGGCCCTGCTTGGGACCGGGCTGCGAATCCAGAACCATATTGATGGACTTCGCGACCGGCAGCACGATGCCGCCCGAACGAGCCGTCACGCTCGGCATGGCGGGAGCCAGAATCAGATCCGCCACACCCAAACTGAAGGCAATGCCCAGAGAGGAACCGCCGAACAAGGAAAGCATCTTGTAGGCGATGCGGCGTCCCAAGCCCGATTCCACAAAGCCCAAAGACAACACGTACGCCGAAAAGATCATCCAAACCGTGCCCGAAGCCAAGCCGGAAAGCGCGGCGCTGAAGCTCAGCGTATTCGTGAAGATGGAAACGGCCAGCGCGATGAACATCAGTGCGCCCGAAGCAATCGGCGCACACAAAATGCCGATGATGGTCGCTACGAAAATGGCAAACATATGCCAGGCCTGAAGGCTCAGTCCTTCCGGAGCGGGACTCACCCAGATACCGAGCAAAAGAGCAATCGGGATCGCCCACTGCCACCACTTAACTTGTTTCTCAGCCATGATTGTTCTTCCTTTGATTGATCGCAAGCAAGGCAGATGCCTCGATTGCCGCTGCATCCGCCTTGCAATTCTTTGTTCGGGGATTCGGCCTTGCCGAACCTCTTCCTGCATATCAGCCGATCAGCAGCGGCTTTCCCACTTGGCAACCACGCGGTCCACGAATTCGGGCGCAAGACCGATGTAGCTGTGCGGGTTGAGCATCAGATCGACCTCTTCTTCGGTGAAGGCGGCCGTCACTTCGGGGGTCTGCATCAGAACATCCTTAAGCGGCGCTTCCTGTTCATAGGCCTTCATGCAGCTCTTGTAGACAATCTCGTGTGCAGTCAGGCGGCCGAGCTTGCGCGCCAGATGCATCATCACGCATTCGCTCATCATCAGGCCCTTCTGCGCATTGAGGTTGCGTTCCATGTGCTTTTCGTAGACGATGAGGTTTTCGAGGATGTACTTCGACTTCTGTAATGCAGCGCCGAACATGTGGCAGGCGCGCGGAATGGCTTCCCATTCGGACAGGAAGCAGCCCCAGTCGCGTTCGTTTTCGCTTACCATCGATTCGACGATCGAAGGAGCAATGCTGCGAACGTTGCGGCACAGCGCGAGCAAATTTTCCAGCACGGCCGGATTGCGCTTGTGCGGCATCGTGGAAGAGCCGACCTTGCCCATGAAGAACGGTTCTTCAAGTTCAAGAATTTCCGTGTGCTGCAGCGAGAAGATTTCGTGGTTGATGCGGCCGATGGTGCCCGCGCAAATGGCAAGCGTCGTCACGAATTCGGCCTGATTGTCGCGAGCCACGTGCCAAGCGATCGTCGGCACGTTCAGACCGAGAATTTCCATCATGCGCTTTTGGGTTTCCAGTCCCTTTTCGGGCTGCGAAGCCAACGTGCCGACGGCACCGGCCATTTCGCCTACAAAAACGCGGTCCTTCATTGCTTCGAGGCGCTCAATGTCGCGGCCGAGCTCGTCGGCCCAAACGGCAGCTTTGTAGCCGAACGTAATCGGAATGGCATGCACCACATGCGTACGGCCGGCCTGAGCGGTGTTGCGGTACTTCTTTGCAAGCGTAAGGCAATGCTTGAGGCATTCCTTCATATCACGAAGGATAACCTTGTAGGCGTCGCGCTCGAGCAAAACGAGCCCCGTGTCCACGATGTCCTGGCTCGTCGCGCCCCAATGCACAAATTCGCCGGCGTTGTCCGGAAGCACCTTCTTAAAGGCCTTCAAAAGCGGAACGATCGTAATCGAGCTCTTGTAGAACTCGCCGATCGAAGGCAGATCCAACAGATTTGCGTCGGCGTACTTGTTGATGATGTCGGCCTTTTCCTGCGGAATCACACCGAGTTCGCCCTGAGCCTTGGCCAGAGCCGCTTCGGTGTCGAGCCACTTCTGAGCCCACGACTTGTCGCTGAAGATTTCGCGCATTTCGTCCGTGCTGAACAAAAAGCCGTGAATGACGCTGTCAACTGCAGAGGAAGCCATTTCTCTCTCCTATAGCTTGTCTCAAAGATTGGATTTGGCACCCGGCTTCAGAATGTCGCCCGAGCGCTTGATTTGCTTGGAAAGAATTGTCAAAAACGACGGTTTCGGCCGCGAGCAAGTGGAAAATTTGATTTGATCAAAATCAAAATTCCAAGATCGGCCTGCCGATATTTTCCTTTTAAATCAGCGTGTTATCATTTGTACCCTGTCTGTTCCCTTGGTTCATTTATTGGAACAAATGCGCAAATTGCCCGTCAGACAAGCTCTTCCTTGATTTCGACAAAATCCCTTAACAAGATTTAGTGGTACAAATTGGTGGTGCGAAATTCTCTGCGTAGGCTCTCAATATGAGAAAAGAACTGCTGTGGCAAAAACTTGCCAATAAGCTGGCGCGCCGCATCGCTTCGGGACGATATCCACTAGGCTCAACGCTGCCCACGGAATTTGCGTTGGCCGAAACCGAAAAGGTGTCCCGCAACACGGTGCGATCCGCTCTGCAGGAACTCAAAGCGCGCGGACTCATCGAACGTCAGGCGCACAACGGCACGCGCGTCATCTCGACGGGCGGCGCCGAAAACTTTCACCAGAAGCTCTCCTCCATTCGAGACCTAGACGAATTCGGCCACAACTACGGTCGACGTGTGACCGACATCGATTTCGTCACGGCGGACAAGCGTCTGGCGCTTGCCATCAACTGTCCGGTCGGTGCGACATTCCTGCGCTTCGTGAATGTTCGTACCAGCGGTGAAGCTGACGACCCGGCCGTTGTCTGCACTAAAGTCTTCATTAACACGGCCTACGGCGAAATCGTCACAAAGGCGCGCGAGCATCCCGAAACGCTCATCATCACGTTCATCGAGGAGCTTTTCCACAAGCACTGCACACAGGTCAAGCAATCGATTCAGGCGGTTGCACTGCCCGACAACGTCGCCAAGATCCTCGGCGCAACGGCCGGCGAGCCGGCGCTTCGGATTCTGCGGCACTATCTCGATGCCAAGGAACAAGTGTTGGAAATTTCCGTGTCCTATCATCCGGGACACCGCTACGCCTTCAACATGACGCTCGGCAAAGGAACGCGCTGACGCTGTTTATTCGTTATTTATTCATTTTTATTAATAAATACATCGAGGCAAGCTTCATACCACTTAACTTATTAATAATTTTGCTTCTCTTTGGTACGTGTCTCTGCGGAAAGCACATAACGACGATTACGATTGCCGCCAATGGCTTGCAGAATGCCGGCTTCGATCATTTTCTTGAGGAGAAGATAGGTTCTCTGAGGCGGCAACCGTAGGAGCTCGCTCACTTCAGCGCGCGACACCTCTCCTTTTTCATGAACAAAATCAACTACCAAAGCCGAAAGATCTGTTTTCGGAATCTGTCTTGCGTAAGCGTGAATGCGTCCCTCGGCTATGTAAACCCTGCGACTCAAAATAAATTCTGGCCGATTTGCTGTGCCGACGCGCTCAATCACGCCATCCTCGATCAAATTTTCAATCTGCTGCTTAACTTTGGCTTCCGGGAACCGTGTTTGTTCGCAAAGTTGTTCACCCGACAATCTTCGAGAGCATTGCAGTGCCGACAAAATTAACAATTGAAGCAAGCTCAGCTTCCCACCTTTTTCGTTTTGTAAGCGCGTTACCATCCGGTAAAAGTCAACATCGGCCTTTGTTCGCAGAAGACTGACTCTCACGTAGTCCGACGTGGACTCGGAGTAATCGGGCCAAGGGCGGCCGTACAAAATGGCGCCCGAATAAATTTTGTCGACACCTCTTCCGGTTCGCTCTGCCAGCCCCAAGCGCTTAAGCACATCGGCAAGCCGCGGATTTCTGCCTTGCGGCTCTACTGTCAACAAGTTATCGAGCGTCACGCCGCTGATGAAACCTCCCGGACTTGTAATCTGCAATCCCTCATCGCTCATGCGCACACTGACGCGACCGAGTCGTGCGTAGTCTCTGTGACAGAAAGCATTGACCAACGCTTCGTCGAAAGCCTCTTCGGAAAAATCCGGAATGGCAATTCTGCTCATGCCGATATTGATTTCAGCTTCCGTATTTCTGGCGCGAAAGCGGCTTAGCATTTCCTCAAAACAACTCAGAATCGGAAGATTCAAATCGTCGTTGAGCAACACATCCGTTCCGTTCAAAACCTGAAAAACAGCCGTAGCCGTGGGAACCAGTTCCTGAAGGCGGTCTTTGCGTCCGATCAAAAGTAAACCGCAGACGGTCGGGCGAAGCATTCCGCTGTCGTCCCGCACAGCCAGCCCAAGCGCCGTATCCAGATCTTCATCATCCAACTCAAGCAATTGCGAATCACCGCGGTTTTCCCGGATGATCCTGCGCAGCCGAATTCGCTCCAAAGGATCCAAGTCCTCATAGCGGCTTCCCGGCAAAACCGTCGCCGTGAAATCCAAGCGCTTCAGGTCGGAAAGCCGAGAGGAATACTCGTACGGGTACAGCGGAATGTTTTCGGGCTCCTTTTTGACTGTCAATCGCCGCTTGAGCACTTTTCCGTCTCGAGTGGCGGTAATGCCGGAAGCCTTCGGCACGCGAACAGCAGTAACGCGTTTTCCGTCAACAACCAAAATTTCGGCCTGCACGGCAACCATCGGAACCGTATTCTCGGCGACGAAGGACTCAACTTTCACAGGATCCTGCCATTTCGAGCCGCCGGTCTGCAGACCGCTCACGACTCCGTTGTTGTCAACACCGATGTAAAGTACGCCGCCTTCGGCATTGGCAAGACCGACAACACTCTCGGTCACTGCTTTGTCTTGAAGCCCACCTTTCGGATCCGCCTTGAACTCAACTGACAAAGATTCTTGCTGCGGCAACTTGGACATGATTAAGGACTCTCAGAATTAGTTTATTCATAATTTTATTAATAAATATTAATAAAACAAATCTGCTATTCATCATTTATTAATAAATTTCAAACAACCTTCGCTGCCGGTGTTAGGCTTAAGTTATTACTAACAGCACTCATCGTGCCGAATACACAAAAGGCAGGTGCAAAATGGCCTACAGTTTTGATCGACTCTTCATCGGCGGCGCGTGGGTAAAGCCCGCGGGCAACAACGTCATTGCTCTGGAAAATCCCGCAACCCGCGAAGTTTTTGCGCACGTGCCGGACGGCACGCCTGCAGATGCTGAAGCCGCCATCGAAGCAGCCGCGGCTGCGCAGCCCGCTTGGGCCGCAACTCCGCTTTCCAAGCGCGTTCTTCTGATGCGCAAGGCTTTGGAGATCTTCAAGACATACCGCGACGAAATCATCCGATTGGAAGCACTCGAACTCGGCGCCCCTGTTTCTTATTCGGCAAGCGCTCATTGTGATTATCAATTCACAAGAATCGAGTCCTACATTCGAGAAACTGAAAACGTGGCCTTGCAGGAGTCGTTCGAACTGAGCACAGTGATGCGGGAACCGATCGGCGTCGTCGCCTGCATCACACCCTGGAACTATCCGCTCGGACAAGTCGTACAAAAAATCATTCCGGCGCTTTTGATGGGCAACACGGTGGCACTTAAACCCAGTCAACACACACCGCTTACGAGCTATTTGTTGGTTGATTCTCTTGACCGCGCCGGTTTTCCTGCAGGAACAGTCAACCTCGTCACGGGCCGCGGATCAAAACTCGGCGACACCTTTGCGACGCACCCGCTTGTGGACATGATCTCCTTTACGGGCTCCACGGCCGTGGGCATCAAGCTGAGTCAAAAGGCATTGCAAAGCCTCAAGCGCATTTCGCTTGAATTGGGCGGCAAGTCGCCATTCGTCTGGTTGCCGTCGGCCGACTACGAACCCGCCGTCAATCAGCTCTTCGGTTCCGTCTTCTACAACTCGGGGCAAACCTGCACGGCTTTGACGCGCCTGATTGTTCCCGAAGCAGATCTTGATCGCGTCAAAGAACTGTTGATGCGCCGCATCCCGGAACTCACGGTGGGCGACCCGTTCGATCCGAAGACCAAGATCGGACCGATGGCTTCCAAAGCTCAGTACGAAAAGGTTCTCTCCTACATCGAACTCGGACAAAAAGAAGGTGCGAAGCTGCTCACAGGCGGCGCGGCTCCCGAGGCAGGCGTCGGCTACTACATTAAGCCCACGATCTTTACCGATGTCACCAACGATATGCGGATTGCCCGCGAGGAAATCTTCGGGCCGGTGCTGTGTGTGCTCACGTACAAGACGGTCGACGAAGCCGTGGCGATTGCCAATGACACGCCCTACGGGCTCAACGCCGCCGTCTTCGGCGAACACAAGGCTGCACTAGCCGTAGCCAAACGCATCAAGGCAGGCAATGTTTACGTAAACGGCGGGCCGCGCGACGTCACCGCTCCCTTCGGAGGTTACAAGCAAAGCGGCATCGGCCGAGAAGGCGGCCGTTACGGCCTCATGGAATTTACGCAGCTAAAGGCAACGTTCGACCATTGATGCAACTCCTGAAAACCGGCGAATCGAATTTCTCGATTCGGCTTTCCTCTTTGCGCCGCCTGTGCGACACGCGCCGGCGGCGTTTAATTTTTCTCTCCTACCGTTAAGGTTTCTCTCGGTATTGGGTTGTCATAATCGGCGCTCTTATTTTTGATCTGAGTTTGTCCGATGAAGAAAACTTGTCTTGCCGTTTTGGCTCTCGGTCTCTTTTCGCAATTTGCCAATGCCACCGCCTACAGCGATCAGGTCGGGCGCCTTCAATCCCAGTATGACCTGGCCCTTAAGGGGGATAAAAATGCCGCCGCTTTCGTCTGCCGCGAAGGCAACCTTCCGCAGCTCAAAGTTCGCTTCATCGAGCGCAACAAGCAAATAAACGCCTGCCGCATCTACGCCGAAGACATCGCCAAGGATCCCGCCGTTTACCGTTGGTTCATGGAGTGGTCGATGCACCTTCCGCACGAACTGATTGCTCCGGTCTTCAAAAAACTCACGGACGCAGGCATTTATCCCGTTTCCAAACTCAATTACCTCTTTGCCTCTTGGCTTTACGGCGAAAAGAAAAACATGGCCGACCTGAGCGAAGCCGAAAGCACGAAGCTCTATCAGCAATGGGTTACGGAAAACTACAAAGCCGGGCATCCCGGTTTTGCCGGACTCTATGTCTTCTTGAAGACGGAGAAAAACGGCAAAAGCAGCCTTTCTGAAGCTGAAATCGACAAAATTGTCGACAATTGTCTGCAAAAGAAGGATTTCGAGTCCCTGAAAATCTTCTACTCGCGTCTGGGCGAAGGCAATTTCGCCGCTGTGGAGAAAAAATTAGCGGGGAAACCCACGCATTCCTCGCTTGATATTGCTCGAGCACTCACTCAGGACAAGCTCAAGCTCACCTCCGAACAATTTGCCGCCGTCGTGAAGTCTGCCGTCGAATCGGCCGACGAGAGAACACTCGACTCCGATTACACGACGCTGTGCAAAATTGCGCTGGACGCAAACGACAAGGCGATTCAAAAGACGCTTTTTGAAAAGATGCTCGCCAATCGCATCGACCCGGCCAAGCTTGCGGGCGCAATGGATGTCGCAACGCTTGAGGGCGTCGTCAAAAAAGAATTCGACAAGGACGGCTGGGCCGAAGCAGCCATGGCCTCGGCCTGCCTTTCGGCCGACCGCTACCACGAAGCAATCGACTATTTCAAAAAGGCGACCACTTTAGGTTATGCAGGCGAAAACCTGCTCTACAAGCTTGCCGACAGCCTCTTTCACGACGCCAAAAACAACGTCTCGGCCGCCGACACACTTGATGCCCATCAATTCCTGGCCAAGCACTTCTTCTACCCGATCGGCGACCTAGGTCTTTCCTTTGAGCTGTACCAACTCGAGAAATTTTCCAAAGCGGTCGGCCGCGAAGGTTTGATTGCCGAGTATTACCGCGACAAGCTTGATCATGCCTCAAGCGCCAAGGAAAGCGTGGAAGCAGCCTACCGCGTTGCCAAATACGAAGCCCAGCGCGGCACAAAGACACAGTCTCAAATCGCAGACGATCTCGAGACGGTTTATCGGAACATCTCCAAAGTGCGCTTTATTGCCGCCGACGGCGAAGATCTCAAGAAAAAGCCTTCCGCCGCCCAAAGCATTGCCAACGGCTTTATCGATGCTTCCGTCTTCGGCCTTAACTGCGGCGAAGCCGTGAAGTGGTACAACCGCACGTTGTCGGGCGAACTTCAAACGACCGACCCCAAGGATCTGGCCGCCGTCTACCAGGACATGGGACGCTGCTATCTCTGGGCTCCGGAAGGAGACGCGCTCAAGCGTGACGCAAACAAAGCTCGAGCCTCACTTGAAAAGGCCTACGCCATCGTCGAAAAGGGAGATTTCCCGGTCTATCGCGGCGAACTGCCGCACACGGCTCGCCTGCAGGAAATTGCGAGCCTTCTCACCGACAGCTGTCTTGAATCGGGAGACGAAAAAGCCGCACAAAATTGGGCCAAGCGCGCCGTCAAACTTGAATTCGGATCGAGCGACACGGTGGCGGCCGACACCGCCTACACCATGGGGCTTTATTTCGATGGCAAAGGCAATTACAAAGAGGCCCAGCACTGGTACGGCCTGTTGAAGGGCAATTCCTCGGCCGGCAGCGACACCAATCTTGCCAACCTCTACTTCTCGGGCAAAGGCGTCGAGCAAAATCTCGAGAAGGCCGCAGAACTTTACCGATCGGCTTTCTGCAAAGCTCCGCAGGCTTTGCATGCCAACAATCTGGCGCTCGTCTATGCCGAAGGCAAAGGCGTGAACCAAGACCTTGCCTACGCTTATGCGCTCTATTCACTTGCAGGCGACAGCAGAGGCAAGCACGGTCTGATGATGCTTGAGGATTCTCTTTCCTCCGAGCAAAAGCAACAGGCCTCCAAGCTAAATATGCGAAGCCTTCTTTGTAAGTAACCATAGAAGTTGCAGGAGAGCATTCGGAATTACTTCCACATGCTTTCCTGCCACATCGCCGCAAACGGAACAGCGTAGCAGCCTCCGCCCGCGGATCGCACCTCGTTACCTGCATAAAGCACGATGCCGGTGCAAGTCTTTTTTCCACCCAACTGTTCCTTCAACCAGCGGATGTGCTGAAAGTCGTCACTGTTGACGCTCTCTCCCGACTTGATGTCGATGAGAAGCAGTTCATCCTTTTCATTGGTGACAACAAAGTCAATCTCATGACTCTTGGAACGGAAGTGCTGCAGGCGCCAGCGCGGGTGTAGCTCGATTTCTGGCATCAGCTGGTTGTAGGCCCAGGTTTCCACAAGCTTGCCGCCATAATTCTGCGCAAACTCTTGTTGGAACACATCCACCCCGTCGCCGATGCCCAACAGATGCGCCATCAGTCCCGAGTCTGTCATGAACACCTTCGGCGTTTTTCCCGGGCGGTCATAGTCCTTGAGAGTCCAGGCCGAGACGGTGTCTGCCAGAAACATTGCCTCAATGGCCGAATAGTATTTCTCGACTGTAGCCCACGCTGCATTGAGTTGCCGCGAAACGTTTCGTACAACCAGCGGTTTACTCGAATAGGCGGCAATTAGACGGAACATATCTTCGACTTGATCACTCCGCTTGGTCTTCCATTGCCCGCGCATATCAAGCAGCACCTGCTGCTGCAAATAGGAACGAAACCATCGGGCTCGGTCGTCGGCACTCATACGCTGAACAGCCGGAAAACCGCCTTTGACTGCCAGATCGACGATCAGCCGCTTGTTGCAATCGTCAAACGTGCAGCCGTAAGGCATCTGTCCTTTAAACAAGCGCTCAAGCAGAACAGGAGGCCGGCCGCGCAGTTCCGCTTCGGCAAACGTTCTCACACGGACAAAGTTAACACGCCCCGCCAAGGACTCGCTTGCCTGAGGCAGCTTTCTATAGTCCGCCGAGCCCGTGATGATGTACTGGCCGCTTTCTTCCGAATTCTCGTCAACTCGGCACTTGATCTCGCCGATCAGAAGCGGCAGCTTCTGAACCTCGTCAATGATGAGACACGTCCCGGGACGACGGCGCACGAAAAAGACCGGATCCTCCGACGCTTGTGTGAGCGTTGCGCTGCTATCGAGCGTTCGATATTCCGCGTTCACACCCGCGTGCCTGACAAGCGTCGTTTTTCCGGACTGGCGACATCCGGTCACGCTCACGACTCGATGCGACTGAAGAGAAGCCAACAATTCTCGACGGCACCAACGATCAATCCATTGCATTTTGCAATCCGTCCCAACAGACAACTTTCAAAGTTTTCACCGGACAAATTATCACTCAAACAACGGACAAATTGTTAAGTACACCTCGGACAATTTGTAACGTAAGGTCCGGACAAATTCTCACTTTCGACAAACACCCCGCAGAAAAAACGGACCCGACACTGCAGCAGGATCCGTTG
>USBS01000058.1 GCA_900552915.1 uncultured Sutterella sp.
CGTGACGTTCACGTGGAAGGAGTTCGTGAAGTACTCGGGACTGTAGTGCGGCGTCACGGCAAACACATTTTCGATGCCGCGTTTGGCGCAGAAGCGGTCGTACTGAGCGGCCTGCGTCGCGCACAAGCTCTCTGCGGGGGTGCCGTAAATGGCGTAGAGATCCCCGTCGGCTTTCTTGAACTCGGCCAATTTTTCCTGCAGGTGGCGCAGAATCGAAGCCGACACCTTGCCGCCTTCGTCGACAAGGCGCTTGCCGGTCCAGAGATACGTGGTCTCGTCCAAAGCGGTAATGCCGAAGGAAGCCGTCATGTAGCGCACCAGATCGCCCACGGTGTCGTCCGGGCTCTTCGTGCCTTCGTAAAGGCCGCCCTGCGTGAATGCAAGCGGATTCGAAGAGCACTTCTGATGGCGCACGATGTCGTAGCGCTTCTTGAAGAACGAGCGGATCACTTCAAGTCGCTCGTCGAGAATATCCCAGAACTTGTTTTCCCAGTCGTCGGGGTGCTCGAGCTGCGCAAGCTTCAGAATGATGGGCAGGTTCAAGGAGACCGCGCCGATGTTGCAGCGGCCGATCGTGATGGCCTTGCCCTCTTCGTTTTTCCAAAGCGACAGGAACGCGCGGCAGCCCATCGGAGACGTGATAGCGCCGTACTTCTGGAAGATCTGCGAAACACTGCCGTACTGGCTCGAAAGCGAGAGGTAGTCCGGATACATGCATTCGGCCGAAGTCTTGACGGCTTCGTCGAAAATTCCTGCCGAGAACGGATCGGCCTTGACCTGCTTGTCGTCGTAAAGGAACACGAGCTTGGGGAACACCACGGGCTTGTGATCCTTGCCGTGGCCGTTGCGGCGCACCTGCAGCATCACCTTGCCGATCATGTAGAGCCACCCCTTTTCGCGCTCGTCGTACTTGGCGGGATCCCACTGACCGAACGTAATCGTCGTAAAGGCGAAGTCGCCGCGGCTGCAGGGAACCGTGTTGAGCTTAAGTTCCAGCGACTGGAAGCCCTGTTCGAGCTCGCGAATGACATCCTTGCTCGCGACTTCCATGGCCTTGGCTTCGTCGAGCCCCAGCTCCATGTACTTTTCCACGGCCGCCTTTTCGCTCTTCAGAACATACGGCAGCAGCACCTTGTCGAGTTCGGCAAGGGTAAAGCCGCCGAACTGCTGAGCCGTCGCCACCAGCGTCACGTCGCCGATCACCTGCAGAGCCGAAAGCACCGTCTTGGGCTCGGTGTACTGCACGTTGGACATCTCAAAGCCGCCCTTCAAGACGTTGCCGATGTCGAAGAGGCAGCAGTTGATGCAGCCCAGAATCATGTCGCGCAGGTCGTGAATGTAGATGTCGCCGCGCTCAATCAGTTCCTTTTCCTTGCCGGACAGATAGAACTGCTTGTAGAGCGACTTCGTGAGATAACCTTTGATGAGGGAACCCTTGGTCGACACGAGGGAGCTGTCGAAATTGGCGTTCTCGCGATCGCCCAGACGCAGCACGTCGTCGGCGTCCTGACGCAGCTGCTCGAAGGTCTTGGCATAGGTTTGCTTGTAGTAGCGGTATTCGGCATAAGCGTCGGCCACTTCCTTGTACTGCAGGAAGGCCAGAACCGCGATCACCATTTCGTGCAGCTCGGCCACGGTCACATGATCGCGGTGCTCTACACGGCTGAAAACCTCGTCGGCAATCTGATCCAAATGATCGGCGTCAATCACCTTGTCGCAGCGAAACGCCGCCTTCTTGACGGCGCTCTTGATCTTTTCGGCATTGAAGCTTTCGATCGTGTTGTCTTTTTTTACTACTTTCAGCATCTGGCTCAGGACCCTCGAATCGGGTCGTACAACGAATAGGTCGAAACACCGCAACCTGTCCGGAAAGCCCTCGAAAATCAACGCTTTCGGACATGCGGGCGATAAAAATTCCCTCGCCCGACACTACCCTATCTAGCGCCGTTTGCGAAGGAATCCACAATGGCTTGTTATTCTACGTCGCAATTTTCCTACGTCAAGACAGACAAAACGATCGTCCCGATTGGGTAGTCCCCGTTCTTTTCCCCATGCGGCGGGCAAAGACGAAAACAGGACGAAAAGTCCATAGGTTTTCGTCCCTAAAAAATAAATTTTCAATAGCTCCTGCCTATGACAAATTTGTCAGCTCTTTAGCTGCGCAGTAGCGGGCCTCGGAGTCGGATGCAAGAATTTCTTCGACCGAAACGGGAGCACGAGCCCCCGAAAGCGCGTCCATCGTACGCCGGCACACCTCGGCAATGCCCGTAAAGGAAAGCCGTTCGGCCAGAAACGCTTCCACGGCCACTTCGTTGGCGGCGTTAAGAACAATCGAAGCCGTACCGCCCGCGGCAAGTGCCTCGTATGCATAGGCCAGCTGCGGGAAGCGCTTCAGATCGGGTTCTTCGAACGTAAGCTGCGAGAGCTCATAGGGATTAAGACGCTTGACGCCGGCAGACAACCGCTCGGGCCATCCCAGGCAGTAAGCAACCGGATGACGCATGGAGGCGGTGCCCAATTGCGCGATAAACGAGCCGTCGCCGTACTCCACCATCGAGTGCACGACCGACTGCGGATGAATCACGACGCTGATGCGATCCTGCGGGATGTCAAAAAGCCATCGAGCCTCGATCACTTCCAAGCCCTTATTCATGAGGGTGGCCGAATCGATCGAAATCTTGCGGCCCATCTGCCAGGTGGGATGCGCCAAGGCCATAGCGGGCGTTACCGTCGAAAGGTCCAGATCCTTCTTGGCGCGGAAAGGGCCGCCCGAGCAGGTAAGCCACAGGCGGCAAAGCTCGCGGTCGGACGGACTTGCCGAAGCCAGACATTGGAAAATGGCGTTGTGTTCGCTGTCGACGGGCAAAATCACCGCTCCGGACTGCTTGATGGTCTGCATCAAAAGCGCGCCGCCGCACACCACGC
This sequence comes from uncultured Sutterella sp., assembly GCA_900552915.1. Classification (GTDB taxonomy): domain Bacteria; phylum Pseudomonadota; class Gammaproteobacteria; order Burkholderiales; family Burkholderiaceae_F; genus Duodenibacillus. Next base: position 2,926 of record USBS01000058.1, read on the forward strand.
TTTCCTTGTTGGCGTGAAGAATGCGCTTGCCCGCACGCGCCGCAGCAAAAGTCGCCGGCACGCCCGCAGCGCCCACGACAGCCACAATCACGGCCTGTGCTTCAGGGTCGGAAGCAAGCTCGACGGAGGCCTGTGGGCCCGAAACAATCTCCACATCCCGGCAGCCGAGCTCATCGAGAAGCCGCGCGAGTTCGTCGACACGGCTTGCGTCGGCAATGCCGACCCGCTTGACGCCGAACTTTGCGGCAATTTGCGCAAGCTTCTCAACCTGATGCATAGCGCACACCGAGTGCAAGCGAAAGCGATCGGGATAGAGCTCGAGCACCTCAAGCGCGCTTTTTCCCACCGAACCGGTGGCGCCGAGCAAACAAACATTCTGCATTGCGTTTTTCCTCAAAGATTCGGGCGCCCGCAGCGCCCGTGTGTGCGACAGTTTAGCGAGCGACGTGAGCAAGCGAATTTTGTGCCTCGAAATCAGGAGTCCGAACGAGCTTCAAAACCGTAATCTCGCTTGTCGTACCTAGGCGCAGCAAAAAGCCGTTCCACACATCGGTGCCCTGATTGACGTAAAGCTGCATGCCCATCACCGAATAAAGTCCCCGCACGAAGCCGTTGTTGAGGTTGCTCACCACGGGCTCGAGCGCAAGCACTTGACCTCCGTGGGTGTGCCCCGAGAGCATCAGATCGGCTTTGTCCGCATACATCGGCGCATATTTGGGCTGATGCGAGAGAAGCAGTTTGAAATCCAACTCGGCGGGCAGCTTTGCCGTCGCCTTGGCAAAATCGGGCATCTCGCGCCCGTAGCGCTGAGCCATCGGATCAAGCAGTCCGATCACGGCAAGCTTGCGGCCGTTGACGTTGATTACAGACGACTCGTTTCGCAGCAGCTTCATGCCGAGCGTCGGCAGAAACTTCGTCCACCCCTCATAGTCGACGTAGTGCTCGTGATTGCCTTCAATGCCGAAGACACCGTATTTGGCTCTCAAGTCTTTCAACGGCATCAGATCGCCGGCTCGCCGCGCGGGCGTACCGTCGACAAAGTCGCCCGTGAGAGCAATCAGATCGGGTTTAAGTTCGTTGGTTCGCTGCACGATCTCTTCGATGCGGGCGCGTCTGAAGACGGACGAAACATGCAGGTCGCTCAACTGCGCGATGCGAAAGCCCTCAAGCTCGGCGGGCAAATCAGGAACCGATACGGTTTGCTCAACGACCTCAAGGCTTGCAACCGACTTATAAAGCCCGAAGCAAGAGAAAAACACAGCTAATACGGCAATTGTCACAGCCGCTACGCGGCTTTTGCTCAGGAACGGATACGGCAGTCCGGCAATGCGAAGCAGGATGCTGAGCACATCGCGGGCAATGATGAAAATGGCCGCAACAAGCGTGAAATTCTGAAAGAGGCTTCCGACGATCATCACCGCCGCCGGCAAATCGGGAGCCACCATCGAGCCGCCGATAAAGCGCGTCACGCTCGGAAAAAACGCTCCGGGAAGCACGACAAGCATGCACCAAAGCTGCTTTTTGCGGTCGTGCACCGCAGGCATCACGCCGCGCAAATAGATCACAAGCGCAAGCGCGAGATAAATCACCACAAAGCGCATAACTTACTCTTCCGTTCGATCTTCGACTTTGGCCTCAGTCTTATCTGCCTCCGCACTGCGTCGGTTTTCCTTTACGTTTTCACCGATCACAAGCTCTACGCACGTACCGCTTGCAAACACTTCGGGCGGAACCGAACCCACCGTCACCTGCGCATCGATGCGCTGGGCCCGCTCGTTCATGATGTTAAGTCCCACGTGCCGTTTGCTGCGCTTCTTGAGAATCGCCTCATCGATGCCGATGCCGTTGTCAATGACGGAAAGCTTGAATTCCCTTCCGTTATCAATGTTAATGAGCACTTGCGTGGCTTTTGAGTGCTTGCGCACATTCGCAAGCGCTTCCTGCATGATGAAGATCACCTGGATCTTCTGTCGATCGGTAAGCTGCGCTTCGGGGCCCGTAACGGTGAGCTTGACAGGCAGCTTCGTCTGCGCCTCGAATCGATCAATCACGGTATCGATGGCTTCGGCAAAACTTTCGGTATGCACGCGCTCACGGAAATTCAAAAGCAGCTCGCGCACATCCTCGTAGGACTCCTGCACGCCCGCCTTGATCTGCGCCACGGTCGTGTTGATGAGTTCCTTATCGTCGGTCGCAAGCCCGCTTTCAAGTAGCTGCACCTGCAGATTCAGGAATGAGAGCGACTGCGCAATCGAGTCGTGCAGTCCCTGCGCCATCAGGTTGCGTTCCTGCACCACGGCATACTGCTGCTCGCGTTCAACAAGTCTGAGACTATCGACCGCAATGCCCAGATGCGACCCGAAGCTCTCGTAGAGCTTGTAGGTCTGCGGCAAAAGCTGCGTATCCGGCTTGAAGTACAGAACAAAGAACCCCAAGTCCTTGGTGCCGCTTCTGACATGAAAGATGTAGGCGGTACGGTAGTAATTCCGCCCCTGCACACGCAGCGCAGGCAGGAAGTCGGCCGGCGTACTCGAAGTGATGCGCAGCGGTACGTCGCCCCGCAGGCTGTCTTCGATCGCTTCAAGCGGCAGCGGATTGAGCGAAAACCACGTAAAAATATCGGGAGGCAGCTCAAGACTTGCCGCAAGCTCCACGAGCTTGCGCTTTCGATCGATCAGAAATACGGCGCAGGCGTCGGCAGGCGTGTGCTGCATCAGACGCGCCGCAAAACCCTCGCACATTTCGTCGACGGAATGCTGCTGCGTCACAAAGCTCGTCATCTCGTAGAGGTGCGAAAGATTGCGGTTTTTCTCCTCCACCGCCTCCGTTTTTTCCTTTACCTTGGCCGCGAGGTTTTCCACCAAATCCTGCAGACGGTCAACCATCGCGTTGAAGTCGGCCGCAATGGCTTCGAATTCACGGGCGCCTTTAAGATGCAATCGAGTGTCGAGCTTCCCCTCGCGCACGGCCGACAGCCCCGTGCGCACGTATTCGGTCGGCCGAATCACCCATCGCATCAAGAAGTACATGATCCCGAAAAGGCTGCCGACGGCAAGCACCATCAAAAGAGCCTGCACCGCTTTCTGAATCACGAGCGCGCGGTCTCGGTTCTGCGCAATATACAAATTGACTTCGTCGATTTTTTGAACAAACCCTTCGAGCTCATCGGTACCGATCGGATTGGATCGCTCGCGGGCAAGCAGAAAAAGAGGTCCCATCACGTCTTGCCATTGCGCGACAAGACTGTCGACCGCCTCAATCTCGCGGCTTCGGTCAATGAAAAATTGCTCTTCCAAATCCCGAGATTCGATTCGATTCATCGCCTCATCGATGGCGCGGTATTGCGAAGCGAACTGCTCGCCGTGAAAGACACGGTCGGCAAAAAGGTTCAGTCGATAGACACGCGCCGGCAATCGCCCCACTTCATACTGATAGGCGCCCGCGCTTTGAATCTGCTGGCCCAAGTACATCTGGTAGCCGATCGCGCAGATGATGAAGGTCACCCACAGCGCTGTGAGCGTCAATAGGCGCGTCGAGAGCCGATCGTAGAAGCGGATGATGCGAAGCGGATTCATTTCGACTGTCTTTTCTCAATACCAACAGATGCGCTTAGGGAACAGAGTTCTCCAGCGGCTTAGCCTCTTCGGGCTCTTCGGCAGGAAGCGCTTCGAGCTTCATCGGCTCAAAGCGGCTCGGCACCACCTTGCCCTTGCGGGCGCGATGCGCGATGAACATATGCCATTCGGCCGGGCGCAGAACCTTGCTGCGAAGTTCACCCGTGCTCTTTGTGGCGCCGTAGACCGTAATCGAATCGATATGCTTAAGTGCGCATGCCGAACCGAAGAGACAGAAGAGATCGATGCCGCCCATGAGCGTCACGCCCTTGCCGCCGCCCGCAAGCGTTCTGAGTTCGTCGAGCCCGAACACGAGCAGTCTTCCGTCCTGCGCGAGGCAAGCGACATACTGCGCCGACTCGGGCAGGATAACCGGCGCGCACATGCGGGCTTGCTCGCCCACGCTCATGAAGGCCTTGCCCGAGCGCACGCGGGCCACCAGATTCTTGAGCGAACAGGCCAGACCGAAGCCTTCGGTGGTGTAGAGCATCACGCGAAGCGCATCGGGGCCGTCCAAATAGCCGACGATGTCGCTGCCGGATTCAAGCTCAATAAAGCTTGTGATCGGCAGACCGTCGCCTCGGCCCGACGGCAGCTGAGAAACAGGCACCGAGTATGTGCGGCCGTTGCTGCCGCAGACGATGAGCGTGTCGGTGCTTTCGCACTCGGTCGACCATGCGTATTCGTCGCCCTGCTTGTAGCTCATGAGTTTGGCGTCGTGACCGTGGCCGGTGCGGCAGCGCACGTAGCCCTTTTCGGAAATCACAACCGTGACGGGCTCGGAAATCTGCACGGGTTCGGAACTTGCCTTCTTTGCTTCTTCGATTTTTGTGCGGCGCTCGTCGCCGTAGAGTTTGGCCGCTTCCTTGGTTTCCTTGGCAACAACGTTTTTGAGCGTCTTTTCGTCGGAAAGGATTTTTTCGAGCGTTTCGCGTTCGGCCTGGAGCTTTTTCACTTCCTCTTCGACGCGTTCGAACTCGAGTTTGGCAAGCTGACGCAGGCGCAGTTCAAGAATGTCTTCGGCTTGCAGTTCGCTTAGTCCGAACTCAGCCATCAGCACTTCCTTGGGTTTTTCCTCAAAGCGCACGATTTCGATCACCCGGTCGATGTTGTCGATGGCGATCACGCGGCCTTCAAGGATATGCAATCGGGCATTGACCTTATTTAAGCGCGCCTGTGAGCGGCGACGAACCGTGTCAAGACGCGCCTGCACCCATTCGGAAAGAATCTGCTGCAAGCCCTTTTGCGCCGGCCGGCCGTCGTTGCCGATCATCACCAAATTCATCGGTGCATTGCACTCGAGACTCGTCTGGCTCAACAGCATCTGCACGAAGAACTCGCGGTCGACCTTGGATCTCTTTGGCTCAAAGACCAAGCGCACCTTGGTGTCCTTGTCGCATTCGTTGCGCACGCCGTCCAGAACCGAAAGCATGGCGGCCTTGGCGTTGGCCTGATCCGAAGAGATCACCTTTTTTCCGGCCTTGGGCTTGGGATTGGTGATCTCTTCAATCTGAGAAAGCACGAGCTCGGCGTTGGCCGCCGGCGGCAGTTCGTCGACCACCAGCTGCCACTGGCCGCGCTGCAGCTCTTCAAAGTGATAGCAGGCGCGCACGCGCAGACTGCCTCGGCCGGTCGCGTATGTCTGCCGGATATCCGCGGGGCTTGAGATGATGCGTCCGCCGCCCGGATAGTCGGGCCCGGGCATCACGGCGAGGATGTCGTCTAGCGTCGCTTCGGGGTTCTTCAAAAGCAGAAGCACCGCCTGCGCCACTTCGTTTAAGTTGTGCGACGGAATCTCGGTGGCCATACCCACCGCAATGCCGCTTGCTCCGTTCAAAAGCACAAAAGGCAGTTTGGCGGGCAACTGCACGGGCTCCTTAAAAGAACCGTCGTAATTGGGTACAAACTCGACGTCTTCGCTGTCGAGCTCCGAGAGAACGAGTTCGGAGATTTTGGTAAGCCGTGCCTCCGTGTAGCGCATGGCAGCCGGCCCGTCCCCGTCGCGCGAGCCGAAGTTGCCTTCGCCGTCGACCAAGGGATAACGCAGACTGAAGTCCTGCGCCATGCGAACCATCGCGTCGTAAGCAGCCTGATCGCCGTGCGGATGGTATTTGCCGAGAACGTCGCCCACCACGCGGGCGCATTTGACAGCCTTGGCCGGCGGATTGAGCCGCATGCGGTCCATGGCGTAAAGAATGCGGCGCTGCACGGGCTTCATGCCGTCGAAGATGTCGGGCAGAGCGCGGCTCTTGACGACCGAGAGCGCATATTCCAGATAGGCACTGGCGGCGTAGCGCGCCAGCGTGAGCTCTCCGTTCAATTCGGGCGGCGTATCGTCGCAGAGAATGGCAGGAATTGCGTTTTTGCCAGCTGCGGTTTTACCTTGCTCGGGCTGGGCTTGTGCTGCCGGTTCTTCGGCACTGACAACAGGCTCAACGATTCCTGACTGCAGCCCATCACCGGCAACAACAGAGTCGCCGGACGCAGGTGCTTCGGCAGCCGTCTCGTCGGCTTCAACGTCTGCAGGCGTTTGTGTTTCCGACATCGCGGGGTGTGCGGGTTCGAGTCCCGCTTCGGGCACCGAATCTTGCGGCTCGGACGGCTCCTGCTCTGCACTCTGAGTATTGCCGTCAGCTTCGGTCAGATCGGAAAAGAGATCGGGCATTACGTCGGGAATATTCTTTTTCTTAGCCATGTCTGCGTTCTAAAAATAGCGAATCGTTTCTCGAAAGACCGTAATTTTAGCGGTTTGCGTTGTCTGTTCCTGCAAAAGCCGGCTTGCAAGTCACTGCTCGCTGCCGTCGCCTGCGTCCGGTTGTCCCGATTCCACCCCCTTGAGTTTGCGCTGCATCACGTTGGTGCGGGTACGCATGGCCGAAACGGCCGTCTTGACCGAATCCACTCGTTTTTCCATGCTCTCGACGCTGTCGGCAAAGCGTCCGAACTCGGCTTTGACTTCGCCCAGCAAACGCCAGACTTCGGCGCTCTTTTGTTCGATCGCAAGCGTCCGAAAGCCCATCTGCAGACTGTTGAGAAACGCCGCGAGAACCGTCGGTCCCACGATCGTCACATGGCACTCGCGCTGCACGCGCTCCACAAGACCGTTGATTCTGAGCACTTCGCTCCAAAGACTTTCCGCAGGCAGATAAAGCACGGCAAACTCCGTTGTGTACGGCACTTCGACATACTTGTCTCGAATCTTCTGTGCTTCCGTGAGAATGCGCGTCTGCAGCGCCTTACGGGCTGCCTCCTCCATGACAGGGTCGGCTTTTTCGGAAGCTTCCTGAAGCCGCTCGTAGTCTTCGGTCGGGAACTTGGCGTCGATCGGAAGCAGCACGTATGTGCCCTCCTCGGCCCCGGGAAGCTTTACGGCAAATTCCACTCGCTCGCGCGAGCCCGGCCGCGTTGCGACATTGGTTAAATACTGCTCGGGCGTAAGCAGATCCGAAAGAATCATAGAAAGCTGCACTTCTCCGAACGTACCGCGGGTTTTGACATTGGTAAGCACGCGCCGCAGTCCGTCGACGTTTTGCGCCATCTCGCGCATCTCACCCAGGCCGCGATGCACTTCCAAAAGCTGCCCTTCCACAGTTTTGAACGATTCGCTCAGGCGAGCGTTGAGCGTCGTCGAGAGTTTTTCGTCGACGGTGTTTCGCATGGACTCAAGCGCTTTGTCGTTGGCCTCGCGAATGGCCGCAAGCTCCTGACTCAAGGAAGCGCGCACGTTGAGCATGGCGTTGGCAACGGTTTCGTTCATTTGCGTAAGCCGCCGCTCCTGCGCTTCGCTGCCTTGATTGACAAGCTTGAGGAAATTCACGAAGTGGGTGCTTGTTGCTGTCTTCAGATCCGAGTCCGAGGCCATCATCTGACGCGAGAGCGCTTCAAGCCGATCGACCGTTGCGGCCGCAGCCTGCCCCGAGAGCGCCTTTACGGTATCCGTACTTGCCTGCAGGTCGCGCTTGAGTTCCGAAGTGCGAAGCGCCAGAGCAATCACGAAGCCGGCGAGCACAACAACCAATGCAAGCACCGCAGCCAACATCGTCGGTGCGTATTGAGCCAAAGTCGAAGAAAGTTCCTGCAATTTCTTTGTGTTCCTAAAACCGAAAGCAACTAAATTCGGACGTCAGATTAGCAAGGATTTCCAAATGCGTGCATGTCTGCCCGACAGCAAAAAGGCCGCCCGCAGGCAGCCTTTCCGATGCTCAAGTTGGCCAAAGCGCTAAAGCGCCATCTGCGCCATTGTGGTGATGATGAGCGCGTTGATCAAGTCGATGAGGAAGGCGCCCACCACACTCACAATCAGCCAGGCCTGCGGGCTCTGGCCGTATTTTTCGCTCAGAGCCTGCATATTGGCCAAACCGTTGGCAGTCGCGCCCATCGAAAAGCCGATGCCGCCCACGGTGAGCATCACGGCGGTGAAGTTGCGCCCGAAGCACATGAACAGAATCGCCCAGGCAAAAACCATCATCAGAGCGGTCTGGCACAACAGCGTCACCACAAGCGGCAGCGCCAAATTCGCAAGCTCATGAAGTTTGAGCGAGTTGATTGCCATCGTCACAAACAGCACGAGGCTGATGTCGGCCACAGCATTTAAACCCACCTTGTCGATCTCGAACTTGCCGGAGAAGTCGGCAATGTTGCGCACGATGGCCGCCACGATCATCGAGCCGATGTAGGCGGGCAGCGTAATGAACTGACCGAGGAAGTGGCTCACGATCGTGCCCAAAGCCATGCAGATGGCAATCATGCCGCCCGCCTTGAGCAGCTGCTCGGTAAAGCTCGGGTGTTCGGCCGAATGCTCGTCGATAATATCGGTTTCGACTTCTTCGGGAACATTGAGCTTTGCTGCCAACTCCGGATCGGTCATCGGCGTGCGCACCTTA
>USBS01000059.1 GCA_900552915.1 uncultured Sutterella sp.
CGTTTTTGTGGGCCGATATCGATGCCTGGGAGATTGAGCTTGCGATTTTGAATCTGCTTAAAAACGCAGCCGACTCGGTCGAAGGTTTGAGCGACGCGCGCATTCGCGTACGTGTTCGAGCCGAGGACCGCTTCTGGCGCGTGGAAGTGATCGACAACGGCCCCAAGATCACGCAGGAGGAAGTCGATCGCTTCATGATGCCCCTGGTGACGAGCAAGGCAGGCGGTCTCGGTCTCGGGCTTTCCATCTGCGCGAACATTGCCGAACGCCATCACGGGCACATCAGCGGTTATGCCAACCCCGACGGCGGTGTGACGATCGCGTTGGACATTCCGCGGGCGGCGCTGCCCGAACACACGGCGATATAGCGTCTGCTTGAGCGGATCGGGCAAGGCTTTGAGATTGACGGCGAGGCCGAAATACCTGCGGTTTCGTATCATTTTTCCAACCTGACCAACTGTTGGAGAAAATGATGGCAGTGACGAGAAGAACGATTCTGCAGGCAGCTGTTGCCGCGGCTTTTGCGGGCGCGGCCTGTGCCGCAACGGCGGCTTCTGCCAAGAAGTCGATCGTGATCTATTTTTCGCGCACGGGCACGATTGAGGGACTGGCAAAAACGGTAGCGCAGCTCACCGGTTCAGACATCCTCAAGCTCGAGCTTGTCAAGCCTTATGCCGACGAATACAGCGCCATGACCTACATTGCCCGCGAGGAACGTGCTTCAGGCGCTCGGCGCGAGATCGCAACGAAGATTCCGGATCTGTCGGGGTATGACACGATCTATATCGGAACTCCCTACTGGTGGGGCGGCGTATCGATTCCGATGCGCACGTTCTTAACCGATCATCCGATGGCAGGCAAAACCGTTGTGCCGTTTGTGGTCTCCGGAAGCTCCGCTCCCGACGGCGCCTGGGCCGATATCCGCAAGTGCTGCCCCAAGGCAAAGATTCTCGAAGGATTCCGTCGTACGCAGGGAGAAGCTTCCGGTTGTGAAGCCGATTTGAAGGCGTGGCTTAAGAGCCTCAAGCTCATTTGAAGTCGGTTGAGCGGGCGGCTCGGCTAAGATTCGGTTTTTCTCAGTCGACCGAAACAACGCACAATGCCCAGCTACAACGTTCCCGATCTTGCCCCCGGTGCCGTTCATCGCGAAGAAGAGGTGATTCGGCGCAGCCGCTTCATCGTTTCAATCGCACGCGTGCAGGGGCCGGAAGCAGCCAAGGCTTTCATCGAGCGCATCCGTGCAGAACATCCCGATGCAACCCACAACTGCTGGGCTTTTCAAGCGGGGCCTGCCGGCAGCACCGCTTTTGCGGGCTGCAGCGACGACGGCGAGCCCAAAGGCACTGCCGGACGCCCGATGCTCACTGTGCTTCTGCATTGCGGCGTCGGCGAAATCGCCGCCGTGGTGACACGCTACTTCGGCGGCACTCTGCTCGGCACGGGCGGACTCGTGCATGCCTATCAGGGCATGGTCAAAAAAGGCCTGGAGACGCTGCCCGTTGCCGAACGCATCGAAACGGCCCGTATCTGCGTCGAAATGGAACCTCGTTACTACGAGCACGCGGCTTCCGTGATCAAGCGCTGTGAAGGGACCGTGCTTGAACGAGCTTTTGCGGCCGATGTAACACTCACGGTTGAGACGGCCGAAGCCAACGCAGAAAAACTCATTGCCGCCTTGGGTGAAATCAGTGCCGGACGCATCCGTGCCAGACGTGCGGATGACGAGCAATAGAGTGCTGCGAAAAATTTTCGAAAAAAAGCGTCCTCTAGAGTGAATTGCCCATGACAAAAGACTCTTGGGTAATCCATAATTAACGATTGAAGCGGAACGATCCCCTTTCAAAAAAGGGAAGGGGACGAGGCCGCTTGCAAAGAATTTCCCGCGCCGGGAATGCAACTGCATCCGGCGGAAAACTTCGTTATAAAGAGTGAACAATGTCTCAGACGATTCTGCAAAGCGTTCCCGTCGGCAAGAAAGTCGGCATCGCATTCTCGGGCGGCCTCGATACCAGCGCCGCTCTTCGCTGGATGAAGAACAAGGGTGCGTTCCCTTATGCCTACACGGCCAATCTCGGCCAGCCCGATGAAGACGACTATGAGGCTATTCCCCGCCGTGCCATGGAATACGGCGCAGAATCCGCCCGCCTGATCGACTGCCGTCCGCAGCTCGTGGCCGAAGGCATCGCTGCCATTCAGTCCGGCGCCTTCCACATCACCACGGCCGGTCAGACCTACTTCAACACCACGCCGCTCGGCCGCGCCGTGACGGGCACCATGCTCGTTGCCGCCATGCGCGAAGACGGCGTCCACATCTGGGGCGACGGCTCGACCTACAAGGGCAACGACATCGAACGCTTCTATCGCTACGGTCTGCTTGTCAACCCGAACCTGAAGATCTATAAGCCCTGGCTCGACACCCAGTTCATTTCCGAACTCGGCGGCCGCGCCGAAATGTCCGCGTTCCTCAATGCCGAAGGTTTCGAATACCGCATGAAGGCTGAAAAGGCCTACTCGACCGACTCCAACATGCTCGGCGCCACGCACGAAGCCAAGGATCTGGAAAAGCTCTCGACTTCCATGAAGATCGTCGAGCCGATCATGGGCGTCGCCTTCTGGGACGAAAACATTCAGATTCCGGCTGAAACCGTCACCGTGCGCTTCGAAGAAGGCCAGCCGGTTGCTCTGAACGGCAAGGAATACGCCGATCCGGTCGAACTGATGATGGAAGCCAACCGCATCGGCGGCCGTCACGGCCTGGGCATGAGCGATCAGATTGAAAACCGCATCATCGAAGCCAAGAGCCGCGGCATCTACGAGGCCCCGGGCATGGCGCTGCTGCACATCGCCTACGAACGCCTCATTTCCGGCATCCACAACGAAGACACGATCGAGCAGTATCACATCAACGGCCGCAAGCTCGGCCGCCTGCTCTACCAGGGCCGCTGGTTCGACAGCCAGGCCATCATGCTGCGCGAAAGCGCCATGCGTTGGGTTGCCCGCGCCATCACCGGCGAAGTCGTTCTCGAACTGCGCCGCGGCAACGACTACACGATCATGGACACGGTTTCGCCGAACTTGACGTACGAACCCGAACGTCTGACGATGGAAAAGGGAGATTCGATGTTCACGGCCGTGGATCGCATCGGCCAGCTCACGATGCGCAACCTCGACATCACGGATACACGCGCCAAGCTGCAGACCTACGCCAAGACCGGTCTGCTCACGGGCGGCGAAGGTTCCGTGGTTCCGATGCTCACCGGCGGCAAGAAGGAATAATTCCTTTAACCCGATTCGGATGCGGCCCGATCAAGTTTGCGATCGGGTCGCCTGATGTGCCCGCATGTCGTGCACCGGATTCGTCCGTGTGCGCGGGCGGGCTTTTTGTTGCAGCGAACCTGAAGCAAATTGCCCGATTCGGCTGCACAACTCCTCAGTGAGAGGCGTAGAGTGTCGAAACGGCAATTTTTTGGGTGATTAAATTTATGGAAACGAGTCGCAGACAGGATTACGGCAATCACGAGCAGGGAGACAGCGCTTACGATCACCGCGGTGAAAAGGTCAAGATGTCCGTCCTCGGCCTGGCGGTGGTGCTTACGCTGGGTTTCTCGGCGGTCGAACTTTTTACCGGATGGATTGCGAACTCTCTGGCTTTGATCGGCGATGCCGGTCATATGGCCACCGACTCGGCTAGTCTCTTTTTTGCGCTTCTGGCCAACATTATTTCCCGTAAAGGGGTCGATGCCGACCACAGTTTCGGTCACGGTCGTGTGGAAGTGTTGGCAGCGTTTCTAAACGGTCTGGTGATGCTCGGCGTCGTCGGCTGGATCTTCTTTGAAGCCGTTGAGCGTCTTGAGACTCCGGAAACGGTTGACGGCGGCTCGGTGATGCTTGTGGCTCTCATCGGCTTGTGCATCAACATTGCCGTGGCTTGGTCGCTTTCTCGCGACAAAAAAAATGTCAATACGCGCGCGGCGCTTCTGCACGTCATGGGCGACCTTTTGGGTTCGGTTGCCGCCATCGTTGCGGGCGGACTCATCTACTTCTTCGGCGAAGACTTTGCCATCGCCGACCCGATTCTTTCTTTCCTTGTGGGCGCTTTGGTGCTGCATTCAACCTATGAAGTGCTCAAGGATTCTTCCTCCGTTCTTTTGGACGGCGTGCCCGAGGGCGTCAATTTCTACGATGTGGGCGATGCTTTGGCTCGTATTCCGGGTGTGGTCCGAGTGCACGATTTGCACGTCTGGACAATTGCGCCGGGGCACGGAGCCGTGATGGCGCATCTGTGCGTTCAGAAAGGCATTGAATGGGAAAAGGTGTTGCTTGATGCCCAACAGATGCTCTTGACAGAATTCGGGCTTGAACACATCACGCTGCAGCCCGAATGGCACTGGACGTGCGAAGACGAAGAAAGCGGTGCTGCGAGTTCTGCGCCTCAATCTGCATCTGATTCGACAAGCGCTCTCGGCTAAAATCGCTGCACGACTCTAAATCAGCTACTTTTGGAAAACGGCCGGGGTTTCTCAACGGATCCCATCGGCCGAGCTTTGTCATGCAGGAATTTCAGGATATTCTGATTAATTGCTCGCCGCGCGAAACCCGCGTGGCGATTCTCGTTGACGGTGTGCTCGAGGATTTGCATATCGAGCGAGCAGCAAGCCGCGGACTTGTCGGCAATGTCTACATGGGCAAAGTGCTGCGCGTACTGCCCGGCATGCAGTCGGCTTTTGTCGACATCGGGCTTGAGCGAACCGCTTTTTTGCATGTGCTCGACATCGAGGGAGCCCGGCTTGAAAACGGCGAGTACCGTCCGATCGAAAAGATGATCGGGGAAGGGCAGCGTCTCTTGGTGCAGGTCGCCAAGGATCCGATCGGCACCAAAGGGGCACGGCTTACGACCACGATTTCGCTTGCCGGCCGCAAGCTTGTCTATCTGCCTCAGGACGATCACATCGGCGTGAGCCAAAAGATCGAAGACGAAGCTCGACGCGAGCATCTGCGCGAGCAAGTGACGCGTCTCAGAAGAGACGACCAGAAGGGCGGCTACATCGTGCGCACCTGTGCCGAAGAGTCCGCAACCGACGAGGAATTTCTCGAGGACATGAAGTACCTCGGCTGCCTCTGGGAAGAAACAAGCAAAAAAGCGGGTGTGTCGCCTGCGCCGAGTTTGCTCTACGAGGATTTGTCGCTTGCCAAGCGTGTGCTGCGCGACATGGTGCAGGCCGAAACGCGCCGCATTGTTGTCGACAGTCAGGAAGTGTTTGAGGAGCTCAAGTGCTTTGCCGAGACTTATGCGCAGGCGGCTTTGCCGCTTCTTGAGCTCTACACGGGCGAAGAACCGCTTTTTGAGACGCAGCAGGTTGAAGCCGAATTGCAAAAGGCGCTTGAGCGTCGGGTGCCGCTGAAAAGCGGCGGCTACATTGTGGTCGATTGCACCGAAGCGATGACCACGATTGACGTCAATACCGGGGGCTTCGTGGGCAAGCGGGATTTTTCCGAGACGGTGTTCAAAACGAATCTCGAAGCGGCCAAGACGATTGCCCGTCAGCTGAGGCTCAGAAACCTGGGCGGCATCATCATCATCGACTTCATCGATATGCAGAGTTCGGCGCACAAGGCGGCCGTGCTCGAGGAGCTGCGGCGCGCCGCTTCAACGGATCGTACGAAGCTCACGATTTCCGAATTCACCGAGCTCGGGCTCGTTGAAATGACCCGCAAGCGCACTCGGGAGTCGCTTTCGCATACGCTGTGCGAACCCTGTCCTTTGTGCGGCGGCAGAGGAGAAATCAAGACAGCCCGTACCATCTGCTACGAAATCATGCGTGAAATCGTGCGTCTGTACCGCCAGTACGACAAGGCCGACTCCTTCAAGATTCTCGCCTCGCAGTCCGTGATCGACTTTTTTCTCGAAGACGAGGCTCCTGCGCTCGAACTGCTTCAGAATTTCGTGCAAAAGCCCGTGCATCTGGAAGCCGAACCGGCCTATACGCAGGAGCAGTACGACGTGTTGATCGGTTAACGGGTTGATGCGACAAGGCTTTTTGGCCTTGCCGGAACGAATGCTTTTGGTTGTCTGCGGAGAGCTCTGTATAATCCGCCCGACAGGATTCGGAGGAATCGTCTTCCGAATCCGTTCTTTTTTTCGAAAACAAAAACGCTATACCACTTAAAAATGGCATTCAAACAAATCATCGCGATTGCCTGCACCGCCGCTGCTCTGTTGAGCTCGGCCGTCAACGCCTATGCTCGCGCGGAATTGCGCGTCGGTCTGGAACCCACGTTTGCTCCGTTTGAATTTATGGACACCAAGACCCGCGAGTTTGTGGGCTACGACATCGACTTGATCCGTGCCGTGGCCGATAAGGCGGGCTACGACATTAAAGTCGTAAACATGGGCTTTGATGCACTCATTCCGGCGCTTACCACCGGTGTGGTCGACGTTGTTGCTTCCGGCCTTTCCATCACCGAAGAACGTGCCAAGCGCGTGGAATTTTCCGCGCCCTACTACACGGCCGGTCTTTCGATGATTGTGCGCAAGGACGATGCGGCTAAGTATCCGGACTTCAAGTCTTTGGCAGGCCGCAACATTGCCGTGCAGATCGGCACGACGGGCGCCGATAAGGCAAAGAGCATCCCCAAGGCGCAGGTGACGAGCTACAACGCCACGAGCGAAGCTTTCATGGCGCTTACGATGGGCAACGCCGACGCGGTCGTGCACGATCGTCCGGTTCTTGCCTACTTCATGAAGACTCAGCCGCGCACGGCCGAAGGACTGCAGCTGCAGCCTGTTGTTGAAGATGCGCAGCAGTACGGTTTTGCCGTCAAGAAGGGCAACAAGGAACTGGTTGAAAAGCTCAACAAAGGGCTCGAAGCTGTTCGTCAGTCCGGCGAGGACAAGAAGATCTACGCCAAGTGGTTCGCGCAGTAATCAGACTTGAGATTTGCAACGAATCCGAGTGCCGGCCGCGTGAGTGCGCAGCCGGCATTTTTCATTCAAAGCTGCGGATAAAAAAAGACCTAACCAACACGGTCAGGTCCATAGGAATGCAGCAAACTACAATGCTCGCTTTCGAAGAGGGAGGGCTTCGAAAGCGGCCCCTCGGGAGTCTGCCGCACAGGGAGGCAATTGAGGCGCAGATGCCTTATTGCGGTACGTAATTTAACCTAGTCCTAGGCAGTTGATAATAGGGGTTCACCCTGAAATATCAGTTGACGGATTTCTTATTGTGGAATTTGAGAGCAAGATTGGATAAATCTCCAATGACTTGGCCTAGCACCGAATAAGTGAGACGAAAAAAGCCGAACTAATACTCACAAATTTGTTGGTGCAAAAGCGCAACAACGGCTTTCGGAAAATTAAAGCAAAATTTTAAGTAACGCTTTTTCCGAAGTGCTGATTTGCAAGGGATTTCACGAGGCGACCACAAGATGTAGTGTTGATGTAGCGTTTCGCGAACGATACGATGCGTTTTTCGGCTTGCCTCGTTTGCAGTGATTGTCTACACTCAGTCGTGCTGAGCCGCTCGTTAGATTGCATCCGGAAGACGCCTCACGGCGTCTTTTTTTGCCGCAACGAGGGCAACCAATGCAGGCCGGCCTTTACCGAGGCCGATTTACGTACAGAACAACACAAAGGTGCAAGGACATGGCAGTTGAGATTCGGCACATTATCAAACGCGACGGTTCGGTTAAGGAGTTCAATGCCCAGAAGATCACCTACGCTATTGAATGCGCCGGTAAAGCCACCAATCAGTTCGGACGCGAACGGGCCGAAGAAATTACCGAAATGCTCGTCATGCCCCGTTTGCGCGAACTCGGAGTCGCCACGCCGCACATCGAGCAAGTGCAGGATGCCGTCGAACATGCGCTCTACGAAGCAGGGCATTTCGAGACGCTTCGCGCCTACATCGTCTACCGCGAGCAGCGCGCCCGCAGCCGCGACGCCAAGAAGAGCTGGGTGGATGTCGAAAGTTCGATCAACGAGTATCTCAACCAGTCCGACTGGCGCGTCAATGCCAACGCAAACCAGGGCTACAGTCTGGGCGGCCTGATTCTCAATGTCTCGGGCAAGGTGATCGCCAACTATTGGCTCAACTACATCTACACGTCCGAAATCGGTCAGTGCCATCGCCAGGCCGACTTCCACATCCATGACCTCGATATGCTCTCGGGCTATTGCGCGGGCTGGAGCCTGCGCACGCTGCTGCAGGAGGGCTTCAACGGCGTTCCGGGCAAGGTCGAGGCCGGTGCTCCGAAGCACTTTTCGTCGGCTACGGGCCAGATCGTCAACTTCCTGGGCACGATGCAGAACGAATGGGCGGGCGCACAGGCTTTTTCTTCGTTTGACACCTACATGGCGCCCTTCATCCGCAAGGACAACACGCCCTACGAAGAAGTGCTGCAGGGAATTCAGGAACTCATCTACAACTTGAACGTTCCGAGCCGCTGGGGCACGCAGACGCCCTTTACGAACCTCACGTTCGACTGGACCTGCCCCGAAGACCTCAAAAACGTACATCCGCTGATCGGCGGCGAAGAAATGCCCTTTACCTACGGCGAGCTGCAGAAGGAAATGGACATGATCAATCGCGCCTACATCGAGGTCATGACCAAAGGCGACGCCAAGGGACGCGTGTTTACGTTCCCGATTCCGACCTACAACATCACGCCGGACTTCGATTGGGACAGCCCCAATGTGCTGCCGCTCTTCGACATGACGGCGCGCTACGGTCTGCCGTACTTCCAGAACTTCATCAATTCCGAGCTCAAGCCCAACATGATTCGCTCGATGTGCTGCCGCCTGCAGCTCGATTTGCGCGAACTTCTCAAGCGAGGCAACGGGCTCTTCGGCTCGGCCGAGCAGACGGGCAGCCTCGGCGTGGTGACGATCAACTGCGCCCGCTTGGGCTACCTTTTCAAGGGCAGCGAAGAGGCGCTCTACGCCCGCCTCGATCATCTGCTGGAGCTTGCGCGCGATTCGCTCGAAATTAAGCGCAAAACTATCCAGAAGCACATCGATCAAGGCCTGTTCCCGTACACGAAGCGCTATTTGGGTACGCTGCGCAACCACTTCTCGACGATCGGCGTGAACGGCATCAACGAAATGATCCGCAACTTTACGGACGATGCCGAAGACATCACGACCGAGAAGGGGCACGCGATGGCCGTGAAGCTTCTCGATCATGTTCGGGAGCGCATGGTGGAATTCCAGACGGATACGGGACACATGTACAACCTTGAAGCGACGCCGGCCGAGGGCACGACGTACCGCTTCGCCAAGGAAGACAAGAAGCGTTTCCCCGACATCCTGCAGGCCGGCACCCCGCAGCACCCGTACTACACGAACTCCTCGCAGCTTCCGGTCGGCTACACGGACGATCCGTTCGAAGCTCTGGAAATGCAGGAGGATCTGCAGCGCAAGTACACGGGCGGCACGGTGCTTCATCTCTACATGAATGAAGCGATCAGTTCGGCCGAAGCTTGCCGCGATCTGGTTCGCCGCACGCTTACGCGCTTCCGTTTGCCGTACATCACGGTGACGCCGACCTTCTCGATCTGTCCCAAGCACGGCTATCTGTCCGGCCGCCACGACTTCTGCCCGAAGTGCGACGCCGAATTGATCGCCGCCAAAAAGGCAAGAATGGCCGAGCAAGCCGAACCGGCGCACGCCTAAAAGACAAAATTTATCAACGGCGGCCGGGCTAACCGGGACCGCCGTCCTACGGAGGAAATGAAAATGACCGAAAAGACCAATGAAACCGTTCAGCTCAAGGACAGCGAACGTCAGCCCTGCGAAGTCTGGACCCGCGTGATGGGCTACCATCGTCCGGTGCAGTCCTTCAACATCGGCAAGAAGGGTGAATTCGAAGAACGCAAGTACTTCGTCGAAAGCAAGTGCGGCTGCTCCCGGAAGTAAACACTAGGTCGAAAGCAGCACCCGATGCCGATTAACTTCGACGTGTTGACTCCCGCCGCAGCGCTTCGCATTGCGGCGGTGACGCCTTTTACGAGCATCGACTTTCCGGGAAAGCTCTCGGCGGTCGTTTTTCTGCGCGGCTGCCCTTGGAGGTGCGCTTATTGCCACAACCGCTGGATGCGCACGCGTCGAGCCGAAGAGTCCGATCCGAAATGGGAGGACGTCGAGGCGCTTCTCAAGAAGCGCAGAGGGCTTCTCGACGGCGTTGTCTTTTCCGGTGGAGAGCCTTGTATGGATCCGGCACTGCCGGCAGCCGTGCGGCTTGTAAAGGATCTCGGCTATGCCGTGGGACTGCACACGTCGGGCGCCTATCCGCGGCACCTTAAGGACTGCGTGAACTTACTCGACTGGGTGGGGCTCGACGTGAAAGCCAATCCCGAAAAGCCCGAGGCGTTTGATGCCGTTGCCGGCATTTCCGGTGCGCACGAAGCTTTCCTGCAAAGCTTTGAAATCATCCGCGCGGCGGGCGTGCCGATGGAGGCGAGAACGACCGCGCATCCGGATTTTCTTTCGGAAGAAGACATCCTCGCGATCGGCCGCTGGCTCAAGGAGCGCCGGGTCGACACGTTCGCCCTGCAGATTTTCCGTAAGGCGCCCAATATGCAGACAGACTTCGATCCGGTGCCGACCGACTGGCCGCCTCAGGCCACGCTCGACGCACTCAAAGGCCTGTTTGAGCACTTCACTCTGCGGCGTGAATAACGTTTCTGCGCAAGGCGGGAGCCGTTAGGCGGCTCCCAGCATCCTGTCCACTTTGCCTGCGCATTTCATGAGCCGCAATCCCCAAGCCACCACAATGAGGCACACGCCCGTGTCTGCGAAAACGGCCATCCACATCGTGGCGTAGCCCGCCAGCGCCGCAATCATGAAGCAGAACTTCACGCCGAGCGCAAAGACGATGTTTTGAATGAGCGTGGCGTGCGCAAGTTCCGAAAGTTTCTTGAACCAGGCGATCTTGGCGATGTTGTCGTCCATGAGCGCCACATCTGCAGCCTCGATGGCGGTGTCGGCGCCCTTAATGCCCATGGCAAAGCCGATGCGTGCCCGCGACAGGGCCGGCGCGTCGTTGATGCCGTCGCCCACCATGGCCACGCGATGTCCCGCGCGCTGCAGCTCGCGGACGCGCAGCTCCTTCTGGCTGGGCAGCACGCCCGCCATGACCTCGT
>USBS01000060.1 GCA_900552915.1 uncultured Sutterella sp.
CCGCAGACGTACTTGGCGTCTTTGCAGAATTCCTTGAAGGCGAGAACGTCGCTTGAATGGAAAAAGCGTCCGTCGGGCCGACAGGCTCCCAGATCAACGATGTGCCCCGTTTCGGGCGACACTTCGGCGTCGACAAAGACGATGGCGTCCTTGTCGACCGTGCCCGGCAAGTGCGCGGGGCCGACGTCCAAAACGGGGAGTTCGCTCATATATATAGATAGGAAAACTTCACGGGAAAATGGCGCCTTCGGCGCACGCGCATGATTTTACGGCGCTCCCGGCGCTTTTGTCGTTCTTGGACTTTGCCTTTCAGCCGGAATGTTCGGATGCGGCTACTGCTTGCGATCCATGCAGTCGGCGTTTAGGGGCGGTACGGGACCGTTTTTGGCAGCCAGAAGTTTCTCAAAAAGACTCGAGACATCCGTGTCGATGATGCAGCGCTCAAAGCAGGGGCTGGGCATAAAGCCCGCTTCAACCGCTTTTTCAAAGAAAGCAAAAAGATTGTCGTAAAAGCCGTCGACATTGAGGAAACCGACGGGTTTGTTGTAGAGCCCGATCCAGTTGCCGGTGAGTATTTCGCTTGCTTCCTCGAGTGTGCCGATGCTGCCCGGAAGCACCAAAAAGAGGTCGGCCTTTTCGGCCATCATGGCTTTGCGCTCGTGCATGTCGGAGACGATGTGCAATTCCGAGAGGTCCTCGACGGGCGTTTCCTGATTGATCAGAAATTTCGGAATGATGCCCGTGACGTGTACGTTGAGCGAAAGCGCCGTGCGTGCCACTTCACCCATGAGGCCTGTGCCGCCGCCACCGAAAACGAGGCGCATGTTGCGGCGGGCTTGCGCGGCGGTGGTGAAGGCGGGAAAGCGGCCTAAGCGCGAGCCGCAGAAAACGCAAACGTTGAGATTGGACATGAGCGATGACCAATGGGTTGGTAAAAACGGATTGTAGCCGTCCTTGTTGTCGAAAAGATGACAAAAAAAACTGCGCGGCGGCACGAAGGCACACAGCGCAGTCAAAAATTGAGGAGAAACCTTGAGAGCTCGGGAAGGCGCGCTGCTTGCGCCTTCCCTTTGAGATTGCCCTTAGAGGGCGTTGAGAGCGGAACCGGCCTTGAACCATGCCAGCTGCTTTTCGTTGTAGCTGTGCTTGGCTTCGAAGCGTTCCTTCTTGCCGTCGGCGTGGGTGAGTTCGACGGTCACGTTCTTGCCCGGGGCGAGATCCTTCAGACCGAGAACGGAGACGCGATCCTTTTCCTTGATCTTGTCGTAGTCGGCCGGGTTCACGAAGGTCAGCGCCAGCACGCCCTGCTTCTTGAGGTTGGACTCGTGGATGCGGGCCAAGCTCTTGGTGAGCACCACGCGAACGCCCAGATAGCGGGGTTCCATGGCGGCGTGTTCGCGGCTCGAGCCTTCACCGTAGTTGTCGTCGCCGATGATCACGGAATCCACATTGTGGTTCTTGTAGTAGCGAGCAACCTTGGCAGGCGTGTCGTACGTGCCGGTTTCGTAGTTGAGGGTCTTGCCGACGGCGTCCGTAAAGCCGTTGACGGCGCGCTCGAGCAGGTTGTCCGAGATGCGGTCGAGGTTGCCGCGGTAAGCAAGCCACTTGCCCCCCGGAGAGATGTGGTCGGTCGTGCACTTGCCCTTGGCCTTGATGAGGATGGGCAGACCCACGAAGTCCTTGCCGTCCCAAGCCTTGAAGGGTTCGAGCAGCTTGATGCGCTGGGCGTTCGGGCTCACCTTGATTTCGATCTTGGCAAAGTCGGGGCGCACGCAGTCGGTAAGATCCGACACGAAGCCCTTCACCGGCAGTTCGGAGCCGACCGGGGCCTTGAGCTGAACGGTTGTGCCCTTGGAGGTCGTATACGAACCCTTAATCGGGTTGAAGGCCAGATCGCCGTTGATGGCCATGGCCATCACGATTTCGGGCGAGGCGAGGAAGGCGTGCGTCTGAGCGCTGCCGTCGTTGCGGCCCTTGAAGTTGCGGTTGAAGGACTCGATGATGGAGTTCTTCTGATCCTTGTTGCCGATCGTGCGCTTCCACTGGCCGATGCAGGGACCGCAGGCGGTGGCAAGAACCGTGGCGTTGATCTTTTCAAAGACGTCGAGAATGCCGTCGCGCTCAAGCGTCTTATAGATGCGCATCGAGCCCGGAACGATCATCACGGGGGTCTTCACCTTGATGCCGTTGTCGAGAGCCTGCTTGGCAATCGAAGCAGCGCGCGTGAAGTCTTCATAGGAAGAATTCGTGCAGGAGCCGATCAGAGCGACTTCGAGAACCTGCGGGTAGCCCTTTTCCTTGACGCGGTCGGCAACCTGAGCTAGCGGCATGGCGGCGTCGGGCGAGTACGGACCGTTGATGTGCGGTTCGAGCGTGGAGAGGTCGATTTCGATGATGCGGTCGTAGTACTTCTTCGGGTCGGCGAGCACTTCCTTGTCGGCGTGCAGATCGGCAGCGACCTTCTTGGCCATGTCGGCAACAGCCTTGCGGCCGGTGGCGTTCAGATAGCGGACCATCGAGTCGTCGAACGGGAAGACCGAGGTCGTGGCGCCGACTTCGGCACCCATGTTGCAGATGGTGCCCTTGCCGGTGCAGGAGAGCTGAGCGCAGCCGTCGCCGAAGAATTCGATGATGGAGTTGGTGCCGCCCTTGGTGGAGAGAATGCCGGAGAGCTTCAGGATCACGTCCTTGGCGCTGGCCCAGCCGTTCAACTTGCCGGTGAGCTTGACGCCGATGATCTTGGGCATCTTCAGTTCCCATTCCATGCCCATCAGAGCGTCGACGAGGTCGGCGCCGCCCACGCCGATGGCGAGCATGCCCATGCCGCCTGCAGTCGGGGTGTGGCTGTCGGTCACGAGCATCATAGCGCCCGGGAAGTCGTAGTTTTCGAGGAACACCTGATGGCAGATGCCGGTGCCGGCAGGCCAGAAGTCAAAGCCGTAGCGGCGGGAAACGTCGCGCAGGAAGCTGTAGGTTTCAACGTTGTCGCGGTCGGCGATCTGAAGGTCCTTGCGCACGCCGGTCTGAGCGGTCACGAGGTGGTCGCAGACGAGAGCGGCGGGCAGAGCAATGCGTTCTTTGCCGGAGGTGAGGAACTGCAGAATGGCCATCGGGCCGCCGATGTCGTGCGTGCCGGCGCGGTCCGGACGCAGTTCGATGTAGTCGGCGCCGCGCTTGAATTCCTTCAAGCTTTCGGGATGATAAAGGTGCGTGAAGAGCAGCTTTTCGGTAAGCGTCAGCGGACGGCCGAGCTTGGCGCGAACGGCGGCCAATTTCTTGGGATAGTTCGCGTAGAACGCCTTGATCATGTCGAAGTCGCGGATCTTCGAAGTATCCTGAGCGGCTTCCTTAGCCATCAGAAGGCTCGGGGCGGAAACCGTCGAAGCGGCCACGGCACCCGCGGCGCTGGCCTTGAGAAGCTTGCGGCGGGAAATTTGCAGTTCGGACATTTATTCTTCTCCTGTTTTCTCTTTTTCGACGCCGAAAGAAAAGTGGTCATCTTCAGCGCCGCTTGCGGATATGAAACCGATGATGTCGATCGATTTCGTTTTGCACGATCGGAATCTTCCATCTACGTGGCAACTACGTAGAGTTGATCTAAATCAAGGAATGTTGCTGCGGGTCCGAATTTGACTTTTCGCCCTGCCGGCGGCTATTTGCGCGCGATGCGCACGTGCGCGGGAGGCCTCGCAGGACCGCGGACAATCTCGGATTGGGAAGGCCTTGACAGCGAGACAATTTGACTAATTGATGAATACACTTTGCCGGCTAAACTAAATTTCGAAAAAGCTGTTTTGATCATAGCGACCAAACGGATGTTCACCGTATCGGAAGAGGTGAATCAAGCGTGATCCAATTCGCAAGAAAATTGCATATCATTAGCCGGCAAATAAATATTACCGGATGTTTTGCAGCGCAGAAAACAGCACAACAACGAGGAGCGGAAGAAGTGAGCGCTGCAAACGGTGCAAGTGCAATCAACAGTTCGCATTCGAACGCTTATGAATTTGCAGACAATTGTCCGTCATTGATGCCGAAGCGAAAAATCTAAGCAATTTGCTTTATTGACACGAAATATCGGCTGCGCTAACTTTTTGCAAAATGAGGCGCTTTTGTAAGAGCGCCGCTTTAACCGACAGACGACTATATGACGACGCATTCTCGACCGATCTGCTGCGCAATGAGCTTTGGCGACAAAGCTCACGGTCGACTGCGACTGCCGCTCGCGGTACTGCTGCTATTGGCGGTACCGCTGCAAGGCATGCGTTTGTGCGTCGGCGCATGTAAGTTCGGGGATGTTGTAGGGTGACAAGAGCACCCGGCCGAACAAGGGAAATCGGAAAAACCGATAAACGATCCGAAGACAAAATCAAGAGAATCAAAACAAGACGCACAGCCCGAAAGGGTTGTGCGTTTTTTCTTAGGGAGTATGAAAAATGGTCTTTACCCGACGTGAAATCCTTGCCGCTGCAGCAGCCGCCGCAGCTACGAGCTTTGCTCCGAGCGTCTTTGCCGCCGGTAAATCCGTCAAGATTGCCGTGGGAGGCAAGGCGCTCTACTACTATCTGCCGATTTCGATTGCCGAAAGCCTCGGCTACTTCAAGGACGAGGGGCTTGACGTCGAAATCATCGACTTCCAGGGTGGCTCCAAGTCGCTGCAGGCTGTTGTGGGCGGTTCGGCCGACGTTGTTTCGGGCGCCTTCGAACACACCTTGGCGATGCAGGCTCGCGGTCAATCTCTTCAGGCTTTCGTGCTTCAGGGTCGTGCCCCGCAGTGCGTTTTTGCGGTGAGCAAGAAGACGATGCCCGACTACAAGGATCTCAAGGACCTCAAGGGCAAGAAGATCGGTGTAACGGCCCCGGGTTCGAGCTCGCACGCCATTGCGATTTTCATTCTGAGCACAGCGGGATTGAAGCCCTCCGATGTGTCCTTTATCGGCGTCGGTTCTTCGTCGGCCGCCGTGGCCGCCATGCGCTCGGGCCAGATCGACGCCTTCGTCAATCTCGATCCCGTGATTGCCACGCTGGAAAAGGACGACATCATCCGCATCGTGGAAGACACTCGTATCGTGGAAGAAAGCGACAAGCTTTTCGGAGGTCCCATGGTGGCCGGATGTCTTTATGCGCCGACGCGCTTTATCAAAGAAAACCCCGACATTGTGCAGGGCCTCACCAACGCCGTCGTGCGCGCCGACCGGTGGCTTGCGAAGGCCACGGCCGAAGACATCGTCAAGGCCGTTCCCGAGTCCTACTTCCTCGGCAACAAGGAAATCTACCTCGCGGGCTTTATGAAGAATCGTCCGGCGCTCTCCAAGGACGGCCGCATTCCCGAGGGTGCTCCCGAAATTTCCTTCAAGTCGCTTCAGATCGTCAACCCGCGTCTTGCGAACTTTAAGCCCGACTTCAAGGCGGTCTACACCAACAAGTTCGTTGAGGAGGCGCACAAGAAGTATCCGCAGTAATGCGCTTGACCGACAGTTGCCCACACAACTTTCTTTAAACCTCGAACACCGCTAAAAACAATGACAACAGCAGCAATTGAACTCAAGGATGTCGCCTGTACGTTTGTCAGCGACGATTCCGGCCGAATGTCGATCTACACGGCCGTCAAAGGCGTCGATCTCACCGTGGCCGACGGCGAATTCGTAAGCGTCGTCGGACCTACAGGGTGCGGCAAGTCAACGCTTCTCAATATGAGCGCAGGACTGCTCGAGCCCAGCGCCGGCACCGTAAAGATCTTCGGCGAACCGCTTGTCGGACTCAACACCCGAGCGGGCTACATGTTTCAGGCCGACAGCCTTATGCCGTGGAAGAGCGCCCTTGACAACGTTGCTGCGGGCTTGGTGTTCGACGGGGTGCCGCAGAGCGAGGCACGTGAACGCGCTCGCGAATGGCTTGCCCGAGTGGGGCTCGCGGGGTTTGAAGACCGTTATCCCCACCACCTCTCGGGCGGCATGAGAAAGCGCGTGGCAATGGCGCAGACCCTCATCAAGGATCCCGACATCATTTTGATGGACGAGTCGTTTTCTGCGCTTGACATTCAGACGCGCCAGTTGATGGAAAACGAACTGCTCAATCTTTGGCAGGCCAAGCGCAAAGCTGTGCTCTTTATTACGCACGACCTTGACGAAGCCATTTCCATGAGCGATCGCGTCGTTGTGATGAGCGCGGGGCCTGAAAGTCACCCCATCGGCGAATTTACGATCGATCTTCCGAGGCCGCGTGATGTGAGTGAAGTGCGCGTGACGCCGCGCTTTATCGAAC
Source organism: uncultured Sutterella sp. (assembly GCA_900552915.1). Classification (GTDB taxonomy): domain Bacteria; phylum Pseudomonadota; class Gammaproteobacteria; order Burkholderiales; family Burkholderiaceae_F; genus Duodenibacillus. The sequence continues at coordinate 6,265 of USBS01000060.1, forward strand.
TGCACACCGCCATCTGGTCCGTTCTGCGTGAAGAAGTTCTCAAGGGTTACGCGCAGATGCAAAAGAAGGTGCAGAACTAAGAAACAGCGACTCGGAGAATAAAAATGACTAAAAACGATGCAATGAAATATCGCTTCAAGCTTCGCATCTGGCAGTTCGGGCTTTTGGCGGCCATCTTCATCATTTGGTGGGCGCTCACGAAACCGGGCCTCATTCCGGCCTTTGTCTTCGACAACGACAACCAGGCGGCGTTCTTTTTCGGTGAACCTCTGGTGATCTTTACCCGCATCTGGGAGTGGTTCGTTGTCAACGCCGACATCTACGCACACCTCTGGACAACGCTTGTGGAAACGATCCTTGCTTTTGCCGTGGGAACCGTGACCGGCGGTGCCGTTGGCATGTGGCTGGCTTTGTCGCCATTTGCGGCTGCTGTAGCCGATCCTTTCATCAAGGGACTCAACTCGATGCCCCGCGTGATTCTCGCGCCGATCTTTGCCGTGTGGTTCGGCCTGGGGATCGCAAGCAAGGTGGCGCTCGGCGTGACGCTTGTGTTCTTCATCGTCTTTTTCAACGTTTACCAGGGCGTGCGGGAAGTCAATCCCAACGTGCTTGCGTCGGCGCGCATGCTCGGCGCCAACCGCTCGCAGCTGCTCAAAAACGTTTATCTGCCTTCAGCCATGAGCTGGGTGTTTTCCTCGCTGCACACCTCGGTCGGCATGGCGTTCGTGGGCGCGGTCGTCGGCGAATACCTGGGGTCGAGCCACGGCGTGGGCTATTTGATTCTGCAGGCTGAAGGCGTCTTCGACATCAACACCGTGATGGCGGGCATCTTGGTGCTCACGGCGTTTGCTCTGGTGCTCGACTGGATTGTCGGCATTGTGGAGCGGCGTGCCATGCGCTGGCAGCCCCGTGCGGGGTCATCCACAACTCTCAAAGGCACCGGCATGTAACCTTTTGGAAAAACCCGGCTTTTTGAGGTTTTTCGGACCGTGTTCTTGTGGGAGGACACGGTCTTTTTTCGTTCTGAGGCAGCTTTGACGAAAACCGGTAAAACTACCGGAAATATTCAACGGTCATGCTGTTTGAGGTTTTCGGATTGCGTCTTGCCCGAGGCGGCGGCCTTTTTTCGTTTTGCGGTAGTTTTGACAAAAAGCGGTAAAACTACCGGAAATATTCAATGAACATCTGTGCTGTTCGTTCGCATGAGCTCAATAGGCTCGCATGAGCTCGATACGAGAGGCTCAAATCGAAAAGGAGACGACTTGTACCATCAAGCGACGGTTTTTCTGCAGAGCGGACAGTATGATTCCGTAATCGCTGCTGTCGCGAGACGGACTTCTTCTTGTGTAAATCCGCACGCTGCAGCCAAAGCGGCTTGCGGTGCTTTTCGGCCAATCCGTAGAGAGTGATGGCCATGTCGGCAACACCGACGGGTTCTGGTGGGGCGATATTTTCCGAGGCTTCTATGAGATTCCTTGCGTAAGCAGTGTTGTTGCGGTGAATCGATGCGGCAGTCCTGCCGCATCGACTGAATCCATTTGGATTGTCAACGAGTTTAGGAATCTGTTAATGCGACAACCAGCCTGAAAAAGAAACACAAGTTGCCGTATCGGCAACTTGTTGATTCGAACACTCAACGCAAGAAAAATTGATGCTTCTGGTCGGGTAAAGCGCGGGTCGCTTAGGAGGAAGGCAGGATAACAAGCAACCGAAAACACACAAAACAAACGAAAAACTTTCCTGATAGTCTCAAACCCATCCTTTGGGATGTAAGTTTTTCACGGACAGTGGAATAATCTCGCACTCACGCGCCGCGCAAGCGGCAAATGGAAGCGCAGACGTAACAATGGCCACGATATTTCACAAGTCCTTTGCCAAGACTGACGGCGATTTTCCGCGCCGCGGACTTACATTTCTTGCCGCCACCGGGTGCTTGATCAGCACGTTTGTGGCTGCGGCCATCGCCATTCCGATGATGGCTGTATGGCGTGCGGATCTTGCTCTGACGGAATCCGAAACAGCCATAACCGTGGTGAGCTACTTTGCGGGCTGTGTTCTGACGCTCTTTTTCTTTGCACGACTATCGAACTTCTTCGGCCGCAAACCCATTGTGCTCGCGTCTTTGTTGCTCGGCATGGCCGCAAGCCTCATCTACGCCAATGCGATGGGTGCCGAGGCCATCTACATCGGTCGCTTTCTGCAGGGTTTTTCCTGCGGTTTTGCTTCAAGCGCAGCCATGTCCTGGGTGGTGGATTCGGCGCCCTTGTCGCGTCCTTGGCTCGGGACGGCTCTGACGGCGGCCGGTCCAAATATCGGCTTGTCGCTCGGAACGCTGATTTCCGGTGCGGTGCTCGAAAGCGGGCTACTGACGCCGGCGGGCCTCTTTGACTGCGCCGTAGTGCTTCTGGTAATTTGCGCCGGGCTAGCCTTTGTCTCGACCGAAACGATGCGCTTCGGAAGCGAGTCTCTCGGCAGCGTTTTCATTCCCAAGATTGCCGTGCCGCAGCGCCTGCGTCTGCGTTTTTTCGCAAGCGCTATTGCCTTTATCGGCACCTGGGGCGTCGGCAGCTTCCTGCAGGGCTTTTCTGCGTACTTGAGCTCTGCCGTGTTCGGCTATACCAATGCTCTTTTGGCGGGTGTCCTTTACTTGGTTTTGATTCTTCCGAATGCCACGATGGGTGTAATTGCCGGCCGCTTTGAGCCGCGCAAGACGCTCACGCGCTCCATGCTGCTTTTTACCGTATCGGCATTGGTGGCTTTCGGCACTCTGATTTACCCGTCGATTTGTGTGCTTTTGGTGAGCATTGCGTTTACCGGTGCAGGCAACGGTGCGGCTTGCTCAAGCGGTCTGCGTTTTCTGCTGGCCGATACCAACATTCAGGAACGCGCCGGTGTCATTTCGGCCCTGTATTTGTCTGCTTATGTCGGATCGGTCATGCCCAACCTTGTGATTGCCTGCATTCCGGGCGAGGTGACGCAAACGATGATGGCCGTGGGGTTTTATGTGTGGGTGATCGCTTGCTGTTCGGGCGTTCTGTTCTTCCTGCGTAAAATCCGGTGAAAGCGATCGTCGGCTATTTTTGTCTCGATCGACTCAAACAACTGGTAGCAAAACTATGACAATTCGCATCCGACCGGAAACACCTGCCGACTACCGCGAAACCGAAAACCTCGTGCGCGAGGCGTTTTGGAACGTCTACGCGCCCGGTGCAATCGAACATTATCTGCTGCACGTGATGCGCGACGCGGAGAATTTTGTCCCCGAACTCGATTTTGTTGCCGAAGAAAACGGCCGCATCGTCGGTCAAGTGGTTTTTATGAAGGCCCGCATCGAGTGCGACGACGGCTGTTGTCGTGAGGTGCTCAGTCTCGGCCCGATTGCGGTGGAGCCGCCTTTGCAAAAAAGAGGAATCGGGCGAGCGTTGATCGAGCACGGTGCGGCTGCGGCAGCAAAGCTCGGTTATCAGGCGGTGCTGTTGTGCGGCGATCCGCGTGTTTACGCCAAACTGGGCTTCGAGCCGGCAGAAAAGTACGGCATTCGCACGTCGGAAAACAACTACTTTGCCGCGCTGCACGTGCGGCCGCTAAACGGCAATCTACTTGCAGATTACGCAGGCCGCTACTTGGAGGACGCGATCTACAACGTCGAGGAAGGGGCGGTCATGGCATTTGATGCTGCGTTTCCTGCCAAGGAAAAATGCACGGACACACCCACACAGCGCCGCCTTATCGAAGTAATGGCGATGCAGCGGCCTTTTGAGAAAGGCGACAAATCTTAAGCCGGTACGATCGTGATGATCTGCACGTTGGCCGAACCGTACATCGAAAGGATGATTTGGCGCGCTTCGTGCGGGTTGTAGGCGCTCACAATTTGCTCGGTGCGACGGCCGTTGACAAGAAATGTACAGCGGTACTGGAGCATGGAAGCCTCCTAAATTTCGAATGGATCGGCAGGGCGATTATCTCCGAATTGTCTGCCTGAAGCCTATGAGCGCAGATAAAAAAGGCGCCGCCCGATTGACCGGAGCGGCGCCTTTACCAACTGGGTTGTCAGTTGAGAATTGCGATTACTTCTTGGCAGCCTTCTGCTTCAGGGTGAAGTTGTGGCAGCTGTTGCACATCAGCTGGGGCTTAGCCTGATCAGCCTTGTGGCAGTCTTCGCAATTGACCTTGCCCATGTGGTTGTCATGGGGGTTGGGTTCGAGGTTGGCCGTCTTCTTGCCGAGTTCCTCATAAGAAACGTGGCACTTCAGGCACTGATTCTTGGTGACGAACCCGTTTTCGGACTTCGGCCACATGCCCTGGTGCTTCTGAGCCAGGGTCTGCTCGGCGGCAGCAACGGCACCGGCAGCAAACGAGAGGCTCACGGACAGAGCCAACGCGGCGATAAAACTCTTTTTCATTTTCTGTTACTCCCGGTGATTGATTACTTCTTAGCCTTGGCCTTCTTTGCACGGTTGGCCATTTCGACACCGGCCACACGGCCGAACACCGTAGCGGCACCGAGCTGAGCACCACCGGCGTAGTTGTGGAAGAAGATGCCGCCGGCGGAGTTGCCTGCTGCGTAAAGACCCGGGATGCTCTTGCCGTCCAGGCTCTGGATCTCGGTCTTGGTGTTGATCAACGGGCCGCCGAACGTGGCCGTCATGCCGCCCTGAAGCGGAACAGCATAGAACGGAGCCTTGGCGATCGGATGGGGCTTCTTGTAGGTGCAGGGCGGGTTCATTTCGCCGAGCTTGCCGGCCTTCATCTTTTCGTTGTATTCGTCGACGAGCTTCTTGATCTTTTCAGCGGGCAGACCGACCTGCTTGCAGAGCTCTTCGATCGTGTCGGCCTTGCCGTAGGGGTTGTTCAGGC